>CAZTQO010000001.1:0-63958 GCA_964615655.1 uncultured Candidatus Obscuribacterales bacterium
GAGAAATAAGAAGCTCGAGAAATAAGAAGCTCGAGAAATAAGAAGCTCGAGAAATAAGAAGCTCGAGAAATCAGAAGCTCGAAAAAATAGGAAGCTCGAAAAATAGGAAGCTCGAGAAATAGGAAGCTCGAGAAATAGGAAGCTCGAAAAATCAGAAGCTCGAAAAGTAAAGAGCAGAAATTAGGGCAAAGAAGCTCAATAGCCGGGATAATCTCCCGGCTATTTTGTTATGATTAGAGGCTCCCAGTGGGTTTTAACCGGATGCCAACTAATTCAGCGACCCGTATTTTAACTGTCGCTATTTTGCTTATTCTCTTTCTTTTCCAGGCACCATTTTCAATGGCTGCCGGTGCTGCCAAAACCGGTGAACAGTTCTTAGACGAGCTGCAAAAAGCACATTTCAGATACTTTATTTTGCATTCCGATTCAAACTCAGGGCTTACTATGGATAGCTCCCGAGAAGACACTGCCTGCAGTATCGCCGCTCTGGGTTTTTCGCTAACTGCTTATATAGCAGCCGCCGAGCGAGGAATAATTTTGCGGCAGGATGCCAGAAATTATGTGCTCAAAACTTTGCGCACGCTTTATTCATTGCCCCAGGGGGAGGCAAAAAACGGTGTATCCGGTTACCGGGGGTTTTTCTATCATTTTCTGGACAGAAAAACCGGAACAAGAGCATGGAACTGCGAGCTATCAAGCATAGACACGGCGCTTTTGATGGCAGGCGTACTTTCATGCCATAGCTACTTTGATTCCTACAGCGTTGAAGACGACGAAATAAGAGAGCTGGCCAAAAGGCTATATGACCGGGTCGAGTGGAACTTCATGTACAGACCCTCCGGTTATATAAGCATGGGTTGGAACCCTGAAAAAGGCTTTCTTGAAAGTGAGTGGTCGATGTTTTGCGAGGCGCCCATACTTTTAATACTGGCTGCCGGTTCCTTTACTCATCCGGTGCCTGCTCCGGCAGTATGGTTGAATTATTGCAAGAACTATAAGCTTTCATCAAGTTACGGACGTGAGATTCCGGATCCGCACGGAAGCGGAATTGCCCGTGAAGAGCGCATTAGTTTTGCGCCTACTTACGGCTTTCAATATCCGGCCTGCTGGATAGATTTTCGCGGACTAAAAGACAGCTTCTGCGAAAAAAACGGCTTTGACTATTTTGAAAATGCAAAACGAATTCTTATGGCACAGTATAACTATGCCCTTCAAAATCCCAATGGCTGGCGCGGCTACGGACGGGAGCTCTGGGGGCTTACAGCTTGTGACGGGCCTGGAAATATCACAAAAGACTTTAAGGGCAAAAAAGTGGAATTTCGCGCATATTCGGCCCGCGGTTGCCCCGATTATTTTGACGACGGCACGGTGGCACCTACGGCTCTTGCTGCTTCAATTCCATATGCACCGGATCTGGTGCTTTCTACCCTGAGGCTCTGGCGAGAAAAGCGACCGGAGCTCTGGGGAGAATGCGGATTTTTCGATGCATTCAATCCGTCTTTTGATGAAGCAAAAGCTTCCGGCTGGGTGGATAAGGCTTACCTGGGCATAGACCAGGGACCGATTGTGATCATGACAGAAAATTACCGTTCTGCTTTTATCTGGGATTTGATGAAAGAAAATGAGATTATCGTAAATGGCTTGAAAAAATGCGGCTTTACAGGTGGCTGGCTCTCGGGCGAAAAGAAAAGCGCAGAGAGCCGCTAAGATCTGAGTGCCGCTGACCCGCAACTTCATTTTCGCTTGAAAACGTCCGGGAGATCCAAGCAAATTTTTCGGGATACCCTCTTTACATCGAATGCTTCTTTTTTCTTATCTTGAGAGATTTATCAGAGAAGCTCAAACCTGCATACTTTTTCCCCTGCCCCGCCGTTTTCATGAGATAAAAGCTTGGCAAAATTTCATATATGAGACGGAAACACCTTGGCATGATCGGCTGTCGTGATAGAATGGCGCCCTGGAAGCGGTTTAGTGGTTTTATGGGACAGAAAGAACCCCGCAATACAAAATTGAATCGGGCAGCATCATTGTTCTTGATAGGAAGCATCTGTCAGAGCTTGCTGGCTGCAATTTTTATGCCGCTTGCCCTGGCAGACGACGAGCCTGTTTTCAAAGTACCGCGACTCTCAGGTGAAGCCGACGCCAGTTCGATTTTGCAAGCAAGCCCTGATCCTGGATCTGGTGCAGAGCCGGAAGCTGTTGCCGGCAAGAATCTCACAGTTGAGGATGTGACTGTCGAAGGCAACAGGCTGGTGCCGACCGAAACTATTTTGAATGTGGTCAAAACCAAGCGCGGCGATAAATTCGATCGCGATCAGGTAGTGCAGGATCTAAAAGCAGTCAACGGCATGGGCTATTTTGACGACCGCAGCTTGCAGGTAGTGCCCGAGCTTTCAAGTAACGGCGTTCTCTTAAAAATTAGAGTGCAGGAAAATGCGCCGGTTACCGAATTTGCATTTCAGGGCAATTCAGTTCTTACAAATGAAGACCTGGCAAAACTCTTTTCTGACCAGTTAGGAAAGCCACAGAATCTGACACAGCTTTCACAGGCCATAGACAAAGTCGAGCAGTCGTATCACGAAAAGGGATATACGCTTGCACGTGTTGTCGATGTCAAAGACGATCCTGATGGTTCTGTGCATATGCAAATTGACGAGGGCGTGATTAACAGCGTCCAGATTGTAGGCAACGCAAAAACAAAAGACTTTATTATCCGCAACCACATCAAGTTGAAGCCCGGAACCGTATATAACGAAAAGCAGCTTACTGCTGATTTGCGCAAGTTATATAGCAATGGCTATTTTCAGGATATACGCCGGAGTTTGAGCCCTTCCACAAGCGATCCCGACAAATATGATCTCAAGGTTGAAGTAGACGAAAAACGCACAGGCTCGATTGGTCTGGGAGGCGGTATCGATGCTATCGCCGGACCTTTTGGATCATTTAGTTTCTCGGACAGCAATTTTAGAGGACGAGGTCAGATAGTTTCTTTTAACAGCCAGATGGGCTCAGGACTTTTCGGTACTTTCTCCAATGCCATAAATAATGGCGGCAGCAACTTCATTCCTACTGCCCGCACATATCAGGTTGAAGCAAGTTATATAGATCCGAATTTCAAAGGTACCAATACTGCCCTTGCAGTATCGCCTTTTGCACGCAATCTGGGCAGCATGCTTCTGGACAACACCATGCAAAGATCGCTTGGTGTAAATGTCAATTTCAGCCGCAAACTGAACGAAAAGTGGAGCGCCAGCCTGGGTTTCTTAGGTGAAGACGTATTTTTGAAGAGTGTTGAGAACCTGACTGCCGACAGCCCCATAGTGCAAAGAGCAATAGAGCTTGGAAGGGCAAACAGTTCAAACGCGCTTGCTTATGCAAACAGTGCCAGGCAAAATGCACTCAAAGGTGGTGCTTACTTTGGTGTCAGTCCATCGATTGCACGCGATACCAGAGACGAGATTTTCGACCCGCATAAAGGAAGCCTGGCAAGGCTTACCGTAAGTCCGAATGTGGGTTTGAATGCTTCTTCATTCTTAAAAGCCGGAGCAACTCTATCTAAATGTGTGCCGGTGGGCAAAGACAAGGTTCTGGCCATGGGAGTCTCCGGTGGGGCCGGTCTTGGTGGCATGCCTCAGTTTGCCGGGTATAACATCGGCGGTTTTAACGGAGTTCGTGGTTACCGCATGTTTTCGGATCTCGGATATGGAACAAGTATGCTGATGGCAACTGCTGAGTTTCGGGTACCGCTGCCGATACCAAAAGGCAGCCCCAGCTCGAAATCAGGCGCAATTTTGAACGGTATACATAAGAATGTCCGATTCGTAGCGTTTGCCGACGGTGGTTTTGTGGGCGGCAATTCTTTGTATAACTCTTTGTACTCCCGCGGCAATATGGGTGCAGCCGTTGGCTTCGGTCTTAGAATGAAGCTTCCTTATCTTGGTCTTATCAGACTTGATTACGGTTTGCCCTTGATTGCTCCTATTACAGGCGGCAAACTGATTCCACGCTTTACAGTAGGATTTGGTGACAAGTTTTAAGCAGATATAAGGAGAGCCGCCAGGAACAGGCCCTGCGCCCGAATTCTCCTGATATTGCTTATTGCCGGGCTCATGGAATGCCTTGTTTTTTGATCAATTCTCCCGAGCAGAGAATACGATACCCTTACATTTTGAAGACAGCTCTATTGCAAGTGTTGTAAACTAAGCGCCGATGAGAAGTCAGTCCTGCTTTTAAGCTAGTATTTCTGGAGGAGAGAATGCATAACTCTCATAAGGCATTGTTGCTGTCAGCAAGCGCATTTTTGTCGGTCCTGGTTGCGGCTCCTGCTATAGCGGAAGTTGCCGTAATCGACCGCGATAAGGTTGTAAGTGGATATTCAAAAGCGCAACAAGCTTTTGACGATCTAAAGAAAGGCGAAGAAAAGGTCCAAAAACTGGTAGAAAACGCCAATAAGCAATACGAGGAAGCCAAGAAGGCGAACAAGCCACCAGCTGAGCTGGAAGGTTTGCAGCGCCGCTTGCAAACTGAAATTGATAGCGAAGTGAAAAAACTGCAAGGCAGAATTCAATCCATCGAAGCATCACTAGAAAGTGAAATCGATGGTGCAATTAAAGCCGAAGCAGCCGGTCACAAGGTTGATGTTGTACTGATGAAGCAAGCAGTTCTTTTCGGCGGTGTCGATATCACCGACGGAGTTCTGAAGAGACTTGCCGCAACCAGCGCACCAGCAGCTAAGAAATAAACTTCAGTTGAACGGTTTCTATAAGCTGGCAGGACTCCATCTTGCCAGCTTATTAATTTGAGTTGTTCTTTTATCGCGGAGAAAGAAAATGAAGCTTCCAAAAGAAGTGAGTATCCATGAAATTGCCATGCTGATTTCTGGTAAGGTCCAGGCAGATGGCGATGTTAAAGTTAAGAGTGTGAGTCTTTCACCATTTGAGGCCGCTGAAGGTGACGTTGTCTTTCTCTTTGATAAAAAGCTGCTTGCAAGAATAGATGACTGCAAGGCATCGATTAAAATTATTCCAACAGGCACCAAATGCTCGACACCCTGCATTCATGTAGACCGACCGCTTTTAGCAGTGCAGAAAGTGCTCAATTTTTTCCCGGCTAAGCGTTATTATCCGGAAGTGGGTGTTCATCCAACAGCCGTAGTAGATCCTAGCGTAAAGCTGGGCAAAGACGTGGCAATCGGAGCTTTTGTTTTTATCGGGCCTGATTCAAAGATAGGTGACGGTACTAAAATCATGCCTTCCTGCGTGATTGGCGGCCAGGTCGAAATCGGTGATAACTGTCTTATTTACCCTGGAAGTCTTATAGCAGACCACGTGAAAATCAAAAACAGGGTGATTTTGCAGCAGGGCGCCGTAGTAGGCAGTGACGGCTTTGCATATGTGACCGAAAAAGAGTCGAACCTTGACAGGCGCATGAGAGGCGACTTCGATCTTGTAAAAGAGTCGAATCCGCATTTGAAAATTCCGCAAATTGGAACTGTTGTAATTGAAGATGATGTGGAAATCGGTTCATGCGCCACTATAGACCGCGCCACTATGGGTAGTACCGTTATAGGACGGGGCAGCAAGGTCGACAATCTGGTAATGGTTGCGCATAACTGCAAAATCGGCCAGGAAGTTTTGATAGTCGCTCAGGTTGCAGTTGCAGGTTCCTGCGTGGTCGGTGATCGCGTAATTATAGCCGGGCAGGCTGCAGTTTCAGACCACGTACATATTGCAAGCGATGCAATTATTCAGGGAACTGCAGGCGTCATGCGAAATGTGGATGCCGGTGCCGTGGTATCCGGTGTTCCTGCAATACCTGTAAAAGAACATATGGCGAATCTGGTTTTAATAAGGCGCTTGCCTAAAATTTTCGACGACGTAAAAAAGATGCGCAAAGAAATTGACGAGTTAAAGGCGTTATTGAACGAAGGCAAGTCCGAACTTGTATCAAGTGCCAAAGGCGAAAAGAGTAATTGAGGTTGAAAACGGCAATGGCCACAAGTGCAGTAGCGGAACTTATATTTAGCGGCAAAGGACTTAGCTCCAAAAAGGAAGTAAGTGTAAAAATCACCCGCAAAAATGAAGGACACGGAATTGTTTTTCAAATTCCGGATAAGAAAAACGAAGGTCAGTATCTGGAAGTCAGAGCCCTTGCAGAAAATGTAGTAAACACTTTGAGAAATGTGACTATAGGTGAAGGTTCAAGCAGGCTCTGTCTGGTCGAACATATTCTATGTGCAGTTGGGCTCTGGGGACTTGAAGATCTGCTTATTGAAGTAGACGGTCTTGAAATTCCGCTGGTGGACGGCAGTGCAATGTTCTGGCTTGATTTGCTTGAAAGCTCCGGCTGGCCAAAACAAAACATTGAAGCCGAGCTTGAGCTTTCAGAACCGATTATTGTAAAAAAAGGAGACCGGCTTTTAATGGCTATTCCGGATCAGACGTTTTCGCTCAATTACATGCTTGATTTGAATCATCCAAAAATAGGCAAGGTCTGGCAGAGTTTTGCAGCCGGTGACGACCCGCGCTCTATAGGCGATGCACGCACTTTCGGCAGCCTGCAAGAACACAAGTTGCTGGGCATCGAAGACCAGGTAAGCATGACCGCCGATGGTTTCGACCGGGATTTGCGTTTTACAGACGAGCCGGTAAGGCATAAGTTGCTTGATTTATTCGGCGATCTGATGCTTGCCGGAGTAAACCCGCAAAAATGGAAAGCCAGATTTATAAGTATCAAAGGCGGACATGAAATGGATGTCGAAATGGCAAAACGCCTGAGGGCGCTTCTTTAGGAACGCTTACCTTACTGAGAAAAAAACGCAAGAGGTGTTTTGTGTAGAAATAGAAGCAGACGCGGTTTTGGCTGAATGAACGAAAGCTGAAAAAGGAAGAAGTATGATGTTGAAAAAAATTGCAAGAACACTGTTCTCCCGTACACTCACATTATCGGGCTGCCTGCTTTTGAGCCAGTTCAACTTAAACCCTGTCTGCGCACAAGAAACACAGACCTCCGAATCTCAGGGTGTAAGCATTACAATCTACAACCAGGATTTCGGACTTGTCAGAGATCTCAGAAACATAAATTTGAAGCAAGGCATCAATAACGTTCGCTTCGAAGACGTGGCCGGCCGTATCGATCCCACTTCGGTAAGCTTCCAGTCACTGACTGCGCCAAATGAAGTTGTGGTGCGTGAACAAAACTATCAATACGATTTAATGGACCAGAACACAATTCTTTCCAAATCAGTAGGCAAAGAGTTGAATTTTAAGCAATATCTTGCAAATGGCTCGGTGGCAGAATTAAACGGCACCTTGCTTGCACCTCCTGAATCAATGGTGGGAAATTCGTCAGGCGGCTATGCCCGGCATCATCAGGGTATTGTTATCAAAACAGGTGACGGAAACATAGTTTTGAACCCGACCGGGCAAATTCAGCTTGCGGCCATGCCTGCCGGTCTTGTTTCAAAGCCTTCTTTGCTCTGGAAGCTGGAATCTGATAAAGCCGGTGATCATAAAACTGAAATTGCATATCAAACATCAGGCCTTAACTGGAAATGCGATTATGTAGCTATTGTGAACAAAGACGACAACCAGGCCGATCTTACCAGCTGGGTAACCATCGACAATAAGTCAGGCGGAAGCTTCAAAAATGCAGCGCTGAAACTAATGGCAGGCGATGTACACAGAGTGCAGCCCCAGCAAGCAAAGGCCTATGGCATGATGTCTGCAAGAGCAGCCTCAGCCCCGCAGTTTCAGGAGCAATCTTTTGCTGAATATCATCTTTATACTTTGCAGGGAAAAACAGACGTAAATAACAATGAAACCAAGCAAATGAGCCTCTTTAATGCGTCTTCAATTCCGATCAAAAAGCTCTTTATATATGAGCCGAGCAAAGTTCAGCACTATTACGACGGAAGCGGCAATTCGGCAGCTCAAAAAGTCCAGGTCAAGTTCGAGCTTGCAAATTCAGAAAAGAATCACCTGGGAATGCCTTTACCAAAAGGGAAGGTTCGGGTTTATAAAAAAGACCAGGATAATGCCCTGCAGTTCATTGGTGAAGACGAAATCGACCATACTCCGAGAGACGAGAAAATTCGACTCTATATCGGCGACGCATTTGATCTGGTCGGCGAGCACAAACAAACAAATTTTGTAAGAGTAAGCCCGAGAGTAAGTCGCTATACATATGAGATAAGCCTGCGTAATCACAAAGACAGCGAGGTGACTATTCTTGCTGTTGAACATAGCTATGGCGACTGGACAATTCTAAATTCGAGCATGCAATATACGAAAAAGGACTCTCACACATTTGAGTTTTCAGTTAAGGTTCCTGCAAATGGCGAAGCTAAAGTCAACTATGAAATAGAGATCAAGTAAGAGATGAAAGCAATTGCTTTGAAATTATCTTGCTCTCTGCTGCTTTCTGCTGCCCTGCTTACGCCTGGCAATGCTCTTTCAACACATAACGGCGCAATTGCAAAGAATTCTGCTCAAGAAAGCCCCGAGCAGAAAAAACACGAGCAGAAAACTTCTGAATCGAAGGACGTAAGCATTACCGTTTACAATCAAAACTTCGGTCTTGTAAGAGATTTGCGAAGCATAAATCTTGCAAGTGGAATCAATCATGTCCGTTTTGATGATGTGGCCGGGCGTATAGATCCCACGACAGTCAGCTTTCACTCTTTGAGCTTTCCAAATTCACTTGTTATCAGAGAGCAGAATTACCAGTATGATTTGATGGATCAAAATACGATTCTTTCCAAGTCAGTTGGCAAGGAAATTGTTTTCAGCCGTTTTTTGCCGGACGGCAGCAAGGACGAACTGAAAGGCATTCTTTTGAATCCCCCTGAGTCCATGCTTTATGAAGCAAACGGCAGCTTTCGCCGTGCAAGCCAGGGCATGATTTTAAGTACAACTGATGCAGTTGTACTTAATCCGCGCGGGCAAATACAAATAAAGGAACTGCCTGCGGGCCTGGTGCCCAGACCTTCGCTTTTATGGAAAATCGAGTCTGAGAAAGCCGGAGCCCATGACTGTGAGATAGCGTATCAGACAGCCGGTATTAACTGGAAATGCGATTATGTGGCAGTTGTGAACAGAGACGATAGCCAGTCTGATCTTACAAGCTGGGTGACTCTGGATAACAAATCCGGTGCTAGCTATAAGAACGCGTCATTGAAGTTGTTGGCAGGCGATGTTCATAAGGTACGGGAGCAGATCGATGATCTGGACGAAGCAAACATGTCAAAAGAATTTGAGAAAAAATCTGCCGAGCCGCAATTCAAAGAAGAGTCTTTTGCCGAGTATCACTTATATAGCCTAAAAGGCAAAACAGACGTAAATGATAATGAAACCAAGCAAATGAGCCTTTTCAATGCATCTCAAATTCCAGTCAAAAAGCTATTTGTATACGAGCCACATAATAATCAATATCATTACTATCAGGGTGAGAACAGTTCGGCCGAGCAGAAAGTAGCAGTTAAGTTTGAACTTGCAAACTCTGAAAAGAACCACCTGGGTATGCCTTTGCCTAAGGGGAAAGTTCGGGTTTACAAAAAAGACCAGGACGGAGCGCTTCAATTTATCGGCGAAGATGAGATTGACCATACGTCAAAAGACGAAAAAATTCGTTTATATATAGGTGATGCTTTTGATTTAGTTGGAGAGCGCAAGCAGACTAATTACCAGCGTATAAGTTCAAGAGTTTCAAGATACAAATATGAAATAAGGCTGGCAAATCATAAAGACAGTGAAGTGACAATTACGGCTGTCGAGCATTGTTACGGCGACTGGACTGTTTTGAATTCGAGTTTCCCCTATACTAAAAAAGACTCGCATACTTTTGAGTTTGATGTGAAAGTGGCTGCAAATTCAGAGCAAATAATAAGTTACGAGATAGAGGTTCGTTGAGTCTTTTGCAAGCTTGTCTGAACTATAAAATAGTCTTTTGCGCAATGGTGGACTTGAATCAGGACTGTTATCCGCCTGACTGTCGCTTCAGAATATTTGTAGTCAATTCAGATGGCAGCGGCTTGAAACGCGTGGATCACTTAAAAGGCGAACTCCCACCCTCGACTACGGCAACACAAAGTTGCTGGAACTCCGACGCTAAGCATGTTGAATATGTGGTCCATGTTTGGGAGGAGAAAAAATCTGCCTACGAACGCTCTTTCTTTCGGGTTGATCCTGATGATGGCTCCTATTGCCAGATCGAGAAAGACCAGATGCAACTGCTTTATGATCCGATGAAGTCACCGGATGGAAATATGGAGATAATTTTGGACGAGAACAAAACCGGATTTGAACTGAATCTGAATGGGACCCGAACTCGTTATGCAGAAGAACTGAAGACTTTAGGCTTATTTGAATGGTTGCCTGACAGTTCTGCTTTTCTTTTTGAATCCCAGCAGGGTGAATCAAGCGATCTCTGGATATTCGAGCTCTCCAATAGCAAAAAGCTACTCTTATTACAGAACAATCCTTTTGAGGAAGCAAGTGCATGGTCGCCCGATTTGGAGTGGCTCTTAACTCCTGTATACAGAAACTCTGAACATGACACGGGCTTTTGCTTGCTCAGCAGGGATGGTCGCGAATTCAAGTATTTGACTCCACATGAAGAAGTGTCAGGTGAAGTCCGTATGGTAAAGCCTGCCTGGTCTAAAGACGGAAAGTACTTCGCCATAAGCACTTTGCTTTCTAAGGACAGTTTCCATTACAGCCTGCAAATTTTTTCACGGCAGGGTGAACTGCTAAGAACTATGTGCTGGCCTGATCAGTATTTCAGCCGAATCGATGATATCGACTGGTGCCCGGCCTGATTTTACTTCTTCTTAAACTTGATGGTTCGCCGGGTTCATCTTGTCGCTTCGGTCCAGTATATGAGAAATGGCAAGTGGCAGTCCCACAACCAGAAGCAGCATACTGTTTACGATTTCGTAGATTACTATTAAGCGCGCAGTTCCTCCGGGACCGGGAGCGAAGTCTCCGAAGCCGACCGTTGCAAGAGTAACAAAGCTGAAATAACAAGCATCAAGCGGGCTCGAAATTCTCTCATGAGTGGAAGTCAAAATCACATCATTTGAAGCTATATACATGCTGGCAAAGAGTAAAATAATCGAAGCTGCAATTGAAGTAACAGTCCAGATTGCAGTGACCCTGTGAAAAATAGAACCGATCACAAGTTTGTAGAGTCGTGGCTTTTTCCTGAGCCATCCTGGTTTATCACCTCTTAGTGCAGCGGCAATCACAAGAAAAAACATGTAGAAGTCTATCAATGCAACGACAAAAGCCGAGGTAGCCAGCGACCAGCGCCCAAAAAGCGAGAGAACCCCGGCAAGCACTGAAAGTAAACTGACTAATACAGCCCAAAAATTTGAGTTTGCAAGCACGGCAAGGTCATCGCTGGAAAACCTCGGATATTATACAGGCTTTTTATTGGACGACTGGCTGGGCTCAGTACAGAATTGTGCAAACTTTTCTGAACAATCCTCCAGTTACATGGTCCTGCTGGCTTTGTATCTTATTTTCCATATCGGGATAGGGATTGAAACTATGGAAATTTATGCTGGCAAGCTCGATGAATGCGCAGCTGCATTCCCCGGACTTGAATCGGGTGAACACAAATACAGTTTTGAAAAACTTCAAGCTGATCTTAAAAACAGTTTTTTGAGCACCAAACAAACAAAGATTGCTCAGGATATTGCATCTGGCGATCCTTCGGGTTTGATTGGGCACGCTAAAGCTGCGATAGTCTGCACCGACGCCTTTAAACAGGACGACCGGAATAAAGCAGCCGCCCGGGAAAAAGATCGATTCGATGCGGATCTCCGGACCGACTATCAAGACATAGAGCGCAAAATAGCAAAAGCGGTACTTGAGCGAAACCATGACTGGGTGCCTGTGCTGAAGCTGGAGGGACAAAAAACTGTAAAGGACGGCTACTTTATCCCGCCGCTTTCAAAAAAGGAAATAGCACTCTATATGAGCATTGACAGGTCAGATTCTATGTATGCCGCTGTCAGAATCGATAAAAGCGCAGAAGGTGAATACTGGCTTATGGCAAAAGCCAGGGAACGCGCTGCCCGTTATCAATTCAATCCGCGCTCGCAGCCTGCTACTGGAAGTTTTGGAGCCCTGTTTCGTCCTTATTTGCTCCCAAATTAAACGAGCCTGCGATATTGGAATTTTGCCGAGCAAAGAGCAAGCTTTTCTTGCCCTGCTTCGCTTTCAGGCTTCGTAATTGCACCAGTGACAGTGTTCGGCCTCTAATATAAGCTCTCTTAAGGTTGTGCCATCACGATTTGGAGCCATTTTTCGACAGGGGACTGTCGTAAGTGAGGATAGAGCCGTGTCCGGGGAAATTCCCGAGGCTGAATTGGAAAAAGCAAAAGATGCCGGCAAAGCCGAAGCCGGTGATCTTAACGCTCATAATGAGCAGGGCGAGCCTGTAAGAGGAAAACTCGCCGCTGAAGCTTTCAAAAAGCCTCAAGACCTTAAATTTCTAAGCACAACAGAGCTTGTAAAAGCCGAAACTGCCCCTGGGCTCAGTGTGGAGTCTCGCCAGGGTATTGCCAATTTTGCAGGAACTCTGAGTGCCGGTATTTCAGGCACGATGGCCTGGTCGATTATCGATAAAAGCCTGGGGAGCACCCGCTATGGACTTGCTGCCAAATTAGCCGGTTCGGCTCTTGTCGGCGGTTTAACAAGAGTTGCAGGAAAAGGCGGCAGCGAGATGCTGCTTTTGGATGCTAAAGACAGAACAACAGGACTTCATGATCTTGCCTGGGGCGGAGTTGATGCACTGGCTGCAGTCGGCGCCGTAAAAGCGGAAGAAGCATTTTCAAATGCCTGGAAAGTGAGCCTGGGCAAGAGCTCAGGTGCGCATTTAAGCCATGATATGTTATTGGACCAGGGGCGTAAAATTCTTGAAGGCCATTTAGGTAAGCGAATAACTCACAATACTTTGCGTGGTATTGTCGGTGGTAGCACTGGTGCCTTACTCTGGTCAAGCCCGCACGAGCTGGCCACTAACTTTAACAAGCTCAACACATTAGACGGCTGGAAAGAGACTGGAACTAATATCGGCCTGCAAACACTTGCTGGCGGCGTGTTCGGCGGCGTACTTTTTGGGGGCGGCACTGCTTTGTGGAATGCACGAGATCTTGCTGGCATGAGCAAAGCTGCAATTTTAGGAAAGCAAGGTCGCTATTCTCTTGATGTTCATCACTTTAACGACGGGCACAGTTCAATTCTCGGCGACCGTTCAAGTATAGCTCAGCTTGCTGGCAAGGCTGATGAACTCAGGCAAGCAAGTCAAAAATCACCGGTGAGTTCGGTGTTGCTTGATATGGGTGATGCGCATTCAGGCAATGCTGCGGCTGTTGTAAGCAATACAGGGGAGCTTGAGCAAAGAATCATTCATGCTCACATGAAAGTGAACGCTTCGATTCCTGGTAATCATTCAGCAGATACAGGATTTTACGGCAAAGGCACTGATGCTAAACAGTGGATTCTGAACATGAAAGGACTCAGTTCAGAACTGGCAGGAAGCGGCAGAGAAGTTCCGGGCATAGCAGCAAACGTCAGATCTGTGCTTGATCCTGAACTAATGTCAGCTCAGGGAATTTATAAGCCTTACAGAGTCTTCGTTGATCCGAAAAGCGGCGACAAGGTGGGAATTGTCGGGCTGGTTACAGACCAGTTGCAGGGCGCCACCGCTCCACTTGTCGATATGAAGCTGGCAGCTGCAAGTGCCAAATTCGGCAATCTGACTTTGAAAGAACTGTCGGAGCAGATGAGTTCTAATCCTGAAGCCAGAAACTTCTATGTCAGGCTTACTGAAACTGCTACGGCTTTGAAAATGCCTCTGGAAAATCCGGGTGCCCGGGTTTCAGACGCGATCGAAGCACTTGTAAATAAAAACACTCAGGGGCTTTCTGCTCAGGCGCAGGCTCAGATGCAAAGCTGGTACGCACTTGCCGGCAAGCACCCTGAGGCGAGCCTTGGAGAGCTTGTTCAGGCATATCCTTTAAACAAAAACCTGGCAGATCTTGCTTCACAGTTTCCGAATAAGCGAATTTCCGACCTGAGGCAGTTCATGGTTTCCGATCCGTTGAAAGCTCTGGAAAGCTCTGTTGCGGCACTGAAGACCGAAGGAATTGATAAAGTCATAGTCATGTCGCATTTAGGCAAATCATATGACATGCATCTTGCAAAAGCCGGACCAAAAGTAGCCGCATTTTTCGGCGGGCATTCACATCATCTGGAGCCGGTGCCTGTATTTGTCAAAAACGCCGCAAGTGGCTCCGACATTTTTGTTGGCCAGGCCGGCAGCTCTTATGGCTGGCTGGGAGAGGCAAATCTTGTATTTAATAAAGACGGCTCACTGAATCGTTATCTGACTTCAAGCAAGCTGCATGTAATCGATGAAACAGTAAAACCGATGCAGTCTGTGACTGACCATGTGATGAAGCATATGCAGTCAACAGAAGCCGGGCGCGAATTAGTTCAGCAGGCAGGTCTTTATCATCCTGTTTCGCTTCAAAGTGAAATTCCACTCGATTTCATTCGAGGGCAACAAGGAAGACAGACACCGCTGGCTAATCTGATTGCAAGCGCTTTTAAAGATGGCGGCGACAAAATCATGCCTCAGGTAAATGAATCAAGAAAGGCACTCGGGCTGGCTCCTCTTGTAAGCGAATCGGTAGATGCTGTTTTGCTACAGAGCGGCGGTATCAGACAGGGGCTGCCTGCCGGGCAGCTCGATGATTTGACTTTGCAAAGCATGTTTTTGAATCAGGCGGCAGTTGTTGAAATGACAGGTTCCCAGATTCAGAAGGCTCTCTCATATGGTGTTCATGATCTGCCGGCTGCAAACGCCAGACCTCGTACCCTACTTGAAAAAACAAAAGAGCTCTTTGCTGCTTTCAAAAGAACTTCGCACCCGCTTGCAGAATTTGATGCTTCAGGAAAAAATCTGATTGCCGGAGAATTGAGATATAACGTTGACCGCTCTTTGCCTTCTCATTCAAGGGTCTCAGGCGTTGAAATCTTCGACCGCGCAAAAAATGCATATGTGCCTTTAGACCCCAACAAAAAATACACGGTAATGACCGTGTCACATTTGATCAAGCGTTTTGCAGAAACGCCTCTGATTAAAGCCTCAGACGCAAGAGGGCTCAGTTTTGAAAGTCTTGGTCCTGAATACTGGGTGCTGGGCAAATCAATGCCTACAGCTAGTGCCAGGCAAATGCTGGGAACTGTCGACCTGAATACTCAGAGCTCCAGAAATTTCATGCTTGATTATTTGCGGGCTAATTCAAATGCAAATAGAATTTTTAAGATGCCTGCTTCATTAAATTCAAGCCCGCTAACTGACCTGAGTCCCGGCAGCTGGGTTCCGGGCCTGCGCCCGTCAGTGCCTGCATCCGCGACCATTGCGGCTCTATCGGCAGGGCGTCGAGAAAAATAGGCAATTAATTATTCTTGAAAGCTTTGCTGCCCCGGCTTTCGAGGGCAATAAAGCGCCAGGTTTTCTACGTATTTTCCCCCTGTTTATCATGTGAATATTAGCCTAGTATCATAATGTTTCGGAGCCAGGCATCTTTTCAGGGGATGTCCCGAAAACAGCCCAGAGTTGGACTGGGCTCGCCAGAGGAAGGCAGGGCATATGGAGTGGGAGCAATGCCTGAATTCGGACTTACTGGTTTAACCAGGAACGATGACTTATTGTCACCGGAAAAATCAAATGCTGAAAGGGTTCTGGAAAATCCCTTTCTGAATTCTGCTGCGCATACCTTGCTGCAAACTCCGCTTGAGGCTGCCGCCCAGGTCATAGACCAGGCAAGCGGCTCTAAAATTCTGCCTTCGGTACAGTTCTTGCCTGAAATGCAGAAAGCCGAGTTCGGGACTTCCGGCTGGTTTCAGCAACAGATAGGTGGGGCAGTGGGTGCACTGCCTTATATAATCGCTCTGCATCAGGGCAGCCGGGCTGCGCTTTCAGGAAAAATGCTGAGTGCAGACACAAAATTGATGCTTGCCTCAGGCGTGAAGCTGGGAAGCACAGGTGCCAGAGAACTCACAAGGCTTGAGCTTGCAAGCGCCGGTATTACCGGTTTTACCTATGGCGGCTTACTTACACCGGCAAGACCGGATGAATTCAACACTAACGCCGGTTTATTAGGAGCAAAATTCAAAAATGGTCTTGTTGGTGCCGGTACATTCATGACTCTGACAGGTTCAATGATGGGCACTAAGAACCTGGCCGGGCATATGAAGCCCGGCTTTGCCAGGACTGTCCTTGCAAGTGATATGGGAGCCGGTGCTGTTTCTGGACTGCCTGCCGGTTTTGTCCATGCGCAAGCCGACAGTATTCTTGCAGGCAGAGGACCGGCAAGTCTACAAGAAACAGCAGAAGCCATGACCGGTTTTGTGGCGATCGGTGCCCTGATGCCCGCCGGGCAAAGAGGAGCAAAGTCTATTGTTGAATATTTCAAAGCCGACGGAAAAGCATCGAACGTTGCCGCGATTGAATCAGTAAAACCGAATGAAAGCCGTCAGCTCAAAGAGCCAGGGGCGGCGCCTGAAGTAAAGCCCGTTGAACGCGTATTTAATCAGGAGCAGCTCAAAACAATAAACGAGTGGAAGGAAGCCCAGGCAAAGCTTGCAGAAACAAAACTGCGTGAATCTGATCCGGCTTTGATTCAAAAACTTGCAGATGAGGCATACGGAAGCGGGGCGCCGGTAAAAGGGCGCAAGCTTCATATATTGCTGGGTAATTGCGGAGCAGGTAAATCAAGAGTCACAGATGCGCTTGCTCGTGAACTTGGTGCCATGACACCTGATTCAGACATGATTAAAGCAAGAATCCCCGGTTATGAAAAAGGCATGGGTAACCAGGCTGTCCATGAAGATTCAAGTGCTGCCTATAAGATCTTGCTCGACCGGGCTCTTGCAAACGGCGACAACATCGTCTGGCAGGGTGTGGGTAAAACAGCCAAGTCTGTAACAGACTTGATGGCACAGGCCAAAGAGCACGGATATGAAGTTGTGGTTCACATGATTGATGCACCACCCGAGGTGGCAGCCATGAGAGTTTATAACCGAGCCAATCAGCCACCCGAGGCTGAAACAGGTGTAAGACAAATGATTCCTCCGGAAGTCCCGCTCAATCCCAAATATCAGTATGTGCCTCGATTGAACTTTTTCAAAATGGTGGGCGAGGCTGCTTCAACCGTTCATGAAGGCGGACCTAAACTTATTGACGGATTCAGGCTCTGGCGCTCTACTGGTGAAAAATATAACAGCTACCTGCCAAGCCCAGGGACACTGCCTGCTTTGAAGCCTTCATGGATGAAGCAGGAAGAATCAGAAAAAGCAGCTCAGAAAAAATAGCTTAGAAAAAGTGGTTTATTCAAGATCTCGCAAGGTTCGTTCTTCCGGTGAAGTGCCGGGAGCCGGTGCTTGAGGCTGACTGCCCGGCGGCGGAAATGCTGGTTGTAACTGAACCGGAACCACTGGCTGGGCTGGAGCCGGCGGCTGGGGTGTGAAGCCCGGCTGGCCGGTGTTTCCAGCACTGCCAGTGCCTTCTTTGCCACCAATTTGATAAGACTTATAAAGCCTGCCATCAAGATAAACACGCATTTCAAGCCCCGGCTGACCGACAGCAAGTGGACCTGAAATGTCGAACTGTTTGCTTTCTCTTGCCTGCAGCGGCACTACAAACTCGTCCACCACTCTTTGTTCCTTGCTCCAGACTACCTGCGAGCTGTTGCTATCGAAAAGTTCGGCTCTGACTGTCAGGTAGGCCACCTGTGATGGACCCGGATTCCAGACCTCTCCATAAGTTCTGACTGTTCCTGAAAAGTTCTCTACATTGATGTTCACGTTGCGCAACGCAACTGTAGGTGCTTTTACACTTGAATCGTAACCCTGTGCCTGCTGCAGGTAGGCATAGCCTGTTTCTGCGTCTCCCTGCTCCAGAAGCTCTTTGCCGCGTCTTGAAAGAAAACCTGCGATTTTGCGATTCAGTTCTTTTGAACCGTTGCCCTGTTTTATGGCTTTGCGCATTTGATCGACAGCCAGGTCGAGCTTGCCCTGTTTGGCGTATAAATCGGCGCATTTTTCGTAGCTCTGAGGGCTGGGAGCAATCGTATTCAAGTTGTTCAAACACTTGAGCGCCGATTCAATGTCGTCTTTGGCAAGATGCTCGTTGGCCATTTTCTGATAAATGGTTGCAAGCCTGGTATCGACCTCATTTACTCGCGAACCTTCGCCTAGCGTTTTTATTTCTTCCCAGCATTTGAGTGCCTGCTCTGTTTCTCCTTTGTTAAAGCATTCATCGCCCCAGAGTGCATCTAAATCCGCAAGCTCTCTTTTTTTGTTGCTAATATTCTGTTGGGCAAGCGGGCGCAGCAGCTCAGAGGCTCTTGCATACTGATTCCTTTGCACATAATACTTTGCCAGATCGGACGTTAGCTGCGGGTCAGTCATCAAACCCGAACCTGATTGCTGTGCCTGGCTGATGCAGGACCAGGCTCTTTCAACCTGGTCTGTTCCTACATAAGCTCTTGCCAGACTCAATAAAATTTTTGCATCGTTTGGCTTTATGGCCATTGCTTGCTCGAGTGTTTTCTGAGCAAAGGCATACTGACCGTTTGCCAGCTGCTTCTGCCCTTCAGAAAGAAGCCTTTCGCTTTCCGGTGGGCGTGAAAGGAAAAAATAGGTTCCTCCTGCTGAGGCAAGCAAGATTCCAATTGCAACTACAATCATTCCCAGCGGCAGAGGCTTCTTTTCTTTTTTGTTTTTCTGCCTGCCTGAGTTCGGTCTTGCGTGAGTCGGCTCCTGATTATCAGCCGGCTGATTATATTCATCATCATTATTATCGTCATAATAAGCCTGAGGCGCGTTTCGGCTCTCTGATTCCTCATCTGCAAGATAGGCATCAGTGCGGGCTTCAGGTTCAGAACCTTGATTTGTGAAACTGCGTCCGCACGAAACACATTGTTCGTACCTGGCTGGATGATATAAGCCGCATCCTGGACACTGCATATTTTAAGAGGCTACCCCCTCTCTAAGCTTATTGCTTGCTTTGTCTGTGTCAAGTAATCCAAGTCTAGTCTAACAGTTTATGCCTGGGTGCTGCATGCCATGAGCGAAGCGTGTAAGCTCCCTGATTTTCTGCTCAGGATGCAGGCGTTGGGCCGAAAAAGTAAGCCAGCAGCCATTTCTAGCTGCCGGCTCAAGCTTAAATAAGAAAGCTTATTACTTGATTTCTACTTTTGCACCAGCTGCTTCGAGCTTGGCCTTCATAGCATCAGCATCTTCTTTCTTGATTTTTTCTTTGAGTGGTTTAGGTGCTGAGTCAACGAGATCTTTGGCTTCTTTCAAGCCAAGACCGGTGACTTCACGAACCACTTTAAGCACTTCGATCTTCTTATCACCAACTGAAGTAAGGATAACGTCAAATTCGGTTTTCTCTTCAGCTGCAGCAGCCGGAGCAGCTCCGGCACCGGGCATTACTGCCATAGCCATCGGCGCAGCAGCGGTGACGCCGAATTTTTCTTCCATGAGTTTTTTGAGCTCAGCAGCTTCGATAAGTGTGAGGTTGCCAATTTGATCGAGCAGGTCCTCTACCGAAAGTTTAGTAGCCATTTTGAGAATCTCCTTCTAAGAACAATTTTGTGTTTGAGTTTTAAAGTTATAGCCAGGGATCAAGCAGCGCTGCCGTTGTTTTTCTCGGCGACTTTTTCGACAAGTACTGCAATATCTGAAATTATATTGTTCAGAATTCCAGCAATTCCCTGAGCTCCGGAGTTCAGACCGCCGGCGATTCCGGCAAGCAAAACTTCCTTGGATGGCAGATCTGCCACTTCTTTTACTTGATTGGCTGTGAGAAGCTTACCTTCAAGCACCGCTCCTTTGACTTCGCCTTTCTTGACTTCTTTCAAGAATGCAAGCGTGGATTTTGCCGGAGCAGCGGGGTCTTCCTTGCCTATCACTAGTGCAGTTGGACCCTTTGCCAGCTCTTTAACCGGAGCAAAACTGCTCTTTTCGGCTGCAATGCTTATGAGGGTATTTTTGGCGATTTTGCAACTTGCAGCATCGTTGTCAAGCTTCCTGCGAAACTTTGTGATTTCCTCAACGGTGAAACCGGTGAGATCCGTCACTATGACAACACTGCTCTTATTGAAAAGCGCCTCAAGCTCCGCCACAATTTCTTCTTTCTTTGCTTTGGTAGCCATTTTTCCTCTTTTACGAGACTTGGTTTCTACAGTGTGCCGTGACTTAGAGGAGTTACAAAAAGCGAAAACCCCGGATTATAATTTCGGGGCCACACAAAACGGGACAGAGTCCCGGTCGACTGATGATTTGTCGTTTGTGACCTCTAGCTGGCGGTTTGCACCTTTCAGTGAACTCAAATTCAGAAAATGGGTTCATCACCAGGCTGTCTACGGTCGCTTCTTTTTAGAGAAGCAGAGTGTATTTTTAGCAAGTTGCAGCCGGAAACGTCAAGCTGTAGGAGCCCAAGCGTAACGAAGCTTTCATTTTTTTTTGTCTGGATGCTTAAACGCAGCTCAGACAATCTAGAATAATGCTCAGCAAAGGCCGGGTGGTCCCAACAAAAGAAGCCTTTATTTACGAGCGTTTTAGAAATGAGCATTTACAAGAAGCACGTATTTGTTTGCACCTCAGGCAAGACCTGCCCGGGCGAAGGTGCCTGCGAAATACTTGATGCGTTCCGGGCCGAAATAAGCGCGCGCGGGCTGAAAAAAGAAATCCGGATCAATAAATCAGGCTGTCTGGATCAGTGCGGAAACGGCCCCATGGCTGTGGTTTATCCTGAGGCTGTCTGGTACGCGCATCTGAAAAGAGAAGATGTGGCTGAAATAGTCGAGAAGCATCTTATTGGTGGTGTTGCCGTAGAGCGCTGTCTTTATGACGGGCGCGGACGTATAGTGCGCTGACTCAAAATCAGCCGGAGCAAACACTCCGTGTCGGTTCGACTCCGACCTTCGGCACCAAGTTTTCGAGAATATGCCTACCCGAATTTTGGGGTAGGTATTTTCATTTGTGGGACTAGAGAAGGCGTTTTTGTGCTGGATGTTTTCTGCGGATCTCTTTCTCGTATGAATGAAACAAGCTTTGCTAATGCCGGAATATCGCCTACCTTAGGTTCATCAAACAAGTAGTAGCATCCAAGTCCAGATGATTCTTCACTTTTTCAATTACTTGCTCAAGTTCTTTCAGCTTTTCTGGATTGTTCGCAATGTGCGGCGTCTGTCGTCCCTCTTCCAACATCACAGTCATCTTGTGCTTGGCTGCGAAATCTAAGGTTTTCGTCCAACCAGGTATCATATTGAAGTTTTCAGCTGCCGCATTTTTCATTGACGTTTCTTTGGGCGGTGGCGTGGAGGGGCAGGTCAGACCGATGAATCGGAGTTGATGGCGAAAAACAGGTCATCAGCACTCGTTACCGGATTTGTGCAGCAGCCTGCTGCACAATTAAATTGGGGGCTAACTAAAGATCTTTCTTTTCACTTAAAGGGCAAATACAGACTAACCACATGAGTGTCCAGCATGGTTTTGAACTCGATGGCTTGTTTATCGGTCGGAGCTTCCAGGTGCCTTTGAATCAGCCAGCTGCAGTAATCAGCTATCTGCAATCCGTGGTCGCTTACTGCGTCCCAGAAGCCTATTCTAGTTCCACGATGCACTGAACCGAATTCTGCAAGCGCACGCTTTTGGTGTTCGACTAATTTGCTTGCTACTTTTCCGGCTGCGTAGTTGCTTACAATTATCGTGTGCTCCTCGTTATCGGCGAGATAGCGTTGTAGCAGATCGCTCAGCAAGTAGCGAAACGCGATTCGATAAACGAAGGCCTCATCATTTCGCAAATGAGTGTAAACCTGGTTTTTTCTCAGCCCAACTGAGTGAATATATATTTGCTGTTTGGCGAGCACTTCGAAGATTCTTCTTCTGAGCGGATAAGGATCGTTTTTGGCATGAAATCCGACCGGCACGGGAAAGCCATCGCGCTCGATTGCAAGTCTTTCGCTATGCAGTGCTCTGATAGGCTCATGGTCATACATGAGTACGGCGGTGGAAACAAAATACACAGAGCCAGTTGCCGTGTAGTTAGAAAGATCGCCTGACTCGTCGATAAAACAGAGCATCAAAATAAGAAGAACCGACTATCCTTGCGGAAGATGCCAATGGGCCTCTTATCGTCGGTTCTAAACTGTAGAAATACTATAGCATGTTCCGGCGAAACCTGCTACTGGCTACTGTTTCAGAGCTTCCAGGGCTGATTTCGGGCTTCCTCTTGACCTGCACCCCAATAGTTGTACTCTAGCAATTAAGTAACTCGTCGCAGAGTCTCTAATATTGAACGACCAGGTAAATCGAGTGACGAATTTTGGTTTCCGGCAATTTGCGTTGAAGCTCCTTTTCCCCCCAGGAAGTTAGAAGACTGTGGCTTATCGTAAGGTATTCAAGGTTCTTAAGTTCTGAAAGCGCCAAGATATCAAGGTTCCATGCTGGGTTCGAGCCAGTCCATAACACACGCAGCTTGCTCAACTTTTGCAAATTGACTAGTCCACTCGCCGAAGTATTAGTCTCGTATAGATTAAGCGTTTGAAGACTTTTGCATTTGCCCAGAGCCGATAAAGCTGCATTGCTAATGTTTGTTTGAGATAGGTCCAAGTGAATCAGATTGATTCCAGCAAGTTTCTCAAGATCGTCATCGCCAACATTAGTCTGGGCCAGGCTAAGCGAGCGCAGATTTTTTAGTTTGCCGATGTGTTTCAAACATTTGCTTGTTACTCCGGAACCCGCTAGAGACAGTGAAGTAATTGATTCTGACCTTTCAAGTATGACCGCTGCTTTGTCAGAAATGCGGCTATTTTTTATGCGCAATCGTTCTAACGTTTTGCAGTTATCTAGTAATGAAAATACTTGATCGTCGAAGTCCTCGCCATTGTCGAGATCAACTACATCCAGATCCTTAAGCTGCAAAAGCAATTTCCAATCATTTTGGCTCAGCTTGAAATTATTGATGGGACCAAGATAAACTTCCTCAAGCAAAGAGCTATCAGAGAGTAGCTCGTCAAGCCTAATGGATTTTGCTGCAAGATGGTCAGTTAGAACGATTCCTTTAGAGTAAGGCTTATTCAACTTCCAGCGGTATTTCTGTTTACCATTCCTTATCAATATCTGTTCTACCCCACCAATCTCACAAACCTTTCTGAGTCCTTTGATGTCGCTCACAGTGCCTGTTGCTTGTAAATGCTTGAGGTTTTCCATGCCTTTTAGTTTGTTAGCGCATGCTTCTGTCAAACCGCATTTAACAATGGTAAGGTCTTCTAAATTTTTCAGCGAATCCAAAAACTCCAGGTTTTGATTTGGCAACTTCACGTTATTGAATTTCAAGCGTTTCAAATTGGCTAGCTTAGATAAACCAACTAAATCACCAGAGTCTAACTCAACATGAGATAACTCAAGAGACTTCAACTTATTCAAATTGACTAGATGTTTGAGGGATCCGAAAGGAAGACCACAACTATTCAAACATAGCGATTCCAGCTGGTTGAGACTCGAAATACCCTTATAGTCGCTGTCATGTAACCTCCTCCGGTTAAGTGACAGATGTCTCAATTTTGTCAGACCTGCAAATGGGAGTTCGGAATCCGGGCATCCGAACAGAGTCAATGAATCAAGTTGACGAACATTCTCTAGGGAGCATACAGAAGACCTGTCATCTAAAACCAACGACTTAAGTTGATTCGGATTTACTTTTTCTTTTACTGCAAGTGAAGATGAATTGCATCGAGTATTGTTAATCCAAATCAGAGATTCAAGCTCTCCGGGAAAATCGTTGAAAGCTTTCCAGTTGCCATCAAGAAGGCAGTTTTGCACAGTTAGCTCTTTTAGTTTTGGAAAACAGTTCAACATTTTGCGAATTGTATTTTTCTCAAAATGACAGTCTTCAAAAACCAAGCTCTTTAATGAATCCTTGCAAGCAAAGTGTTCCAAGCAAGCTACCGAATCATCTGTTCGCTTTAACTGCAATGAGCTGAACTTTTTGGAGCTTTCTTTAAAAGAAGCTAAATCCCAAAAGTACAAACTCAACATTCTTAGTTCGTTTAGGCGAATGACTCCATCACTTGAAGATGGAGAGTGATTACAAACTTCAGGCGACCTTCCGAGGCTCAGATTCTCTAGGTTTTGAAATTTTGAAAGTTTCTTCAACCCACTCTTTGTAAGGTGAGTAAAAGCAAGGTCCAAGCGACGCAAATCTTTTAGTGACAGTAAATTATCCAAAGCATGGTCACCTATCCAGGTCTCTCTGAGATTCAGTCCAACGAGATTGGGAAACTTTGAGACAAGCATCGACACGTCATCGTCGCAAAAATCCGATTTGCTTAAGTCTAAGTTTTTTACTAATTCAGGGTCTTCTATTTCAGAAAACAATTTTCGTGAGGAGACTTGGTAAGCAGGAAAGGGGTCTACATCACCGTAGTCCAAAAACCCAGAAGTTTTGTCCAAAGGGATGAGTAATAACATTAGCGGATCACATACGAAGGTCGAAAACAGCACCGAAAAAGCAATGCTCAGTATTATTAGCCCTGGAATTTTTAGAGCCTTGATCCACATTAACTCTCTTGATCCTCTTAAATGCTAGGATTTCAGTCTGGTAGCACGATACTAACACAATTGTTCGCTGCAACTGCGTTACCATTAGTGTCTTTCCCAACAATCAATTACCTGTTTCTTGCGTCCTTCGTTAAGTTCCTTTCTTCTGAGACTTGCGGATCTCAATAAAATACATAATGCCTGATGCGTCTGTGACACAGAATACAAGCCATATCTCTTCGGTCGTTGTGTCTTCAATGGAAATCACCATGTGCTGGAAATCAACATCTCCAGCTATAATTGAAAGGGCAGAGAAGCAGTCAAGGGCTCTGTCCCTTGTTTTCTTTAGCCCCTTGTTTTAACGTGTGGAGACACTCTTGTGAGAACAGCAATTGTAACCGGAGCCAATGGTGGCATAGGATTTCACGCGGCGTTGCAGTTGGCAAAGGATGGTGCGCGTGTTGTACTCGGGTGTCGGGATCGTGCACGAGGCAATGATGCTATCAAAAGAATATTGGAGCAGGCTCCTAATGCAAATGTGGAGCTGATGCTCCTTGACCTTTCAAGCTTGAATTCCGTGCGTTCTTTTGCATCGCAATTCAAAGATAAGAATCCAAGCCTGGACTTGCTTGTTAATAACGCCGCTGTGATGGCGTTGCCGGAAAGAACGCTCTCTGCAGACGGATATGAGCTGCAGTTTGCCACCAACCACCTGGGGCATTTTCTTTTGACCGCCGAGCTTCTGCCGCTTTTGCTCCAGGGTTCATCGCCACGCGTTGTGACCGTGAGTTCAATAGCACATCGATACGGCAAATTGAAACTCGATGATTTGCAAGCGGAGAAAAATTACGAGGGATGGGCGGCATATGGAACAAGCAAATTGGCGAACTTGCTCTTCAGTTTTGAAATGGCTCGCAGGCTGAATAATGCTGGGCTTCCATTGCTGAGCGTGGCTGCCCACCCCGGTGTCGCAAAAACGAACATACTTTCGTCTGGCCCGCAAATGGGGCGAAAAGTATTTCGGACCTATCTGTCAGAGTTCTTCTCCAATTTTTTTGCACAAACAGACGCGCAGGGAGCTCAGCCGATTCTCTATGCGTGCAACGATTCGGCGGTGCAAAATGGTGATTACTATGGACCGGATGGATTCATGGAATTGACCGGAGCCCCAAGAAAGGTCGAAGCCAGAGCTCATGCCCGTGATCTTGAACAGGCCAGGCAGCTCTGGACTCTTTCCGAATCGCTAACCGGAACGACATTGCTCAGCTAGAGCCTCAATCAGTATTCAAATCAATATTCAATTGCCGGGTGCAGCTTTTTCTGTCTTGTAAGCGGCGGCGGGTTGGAAGTTAAGGCAAGCAGCTGCTTGCATAGATCCTGTACGCTCGGAATCACGCTATTTTCTGCTATTTCTTTCAGTTTTGCTTCATCGAATGTTTTTATGCCGGTAATACTATCGCCGTCTCTTTTTGCAAGCGCAAGCAGTGCTGCAAGCGCCCGAACCCGGTCATGATGCGATGGACGCGTAAGCTGCCTTGATAATGCTTCAAGCAAAGAATCAAAAGGGAAAGTATCTGGCAGCATGCCGGCCCTTGCCCAGATATACTTGGCGGCGGCCATGCGCACGCGCAGGTCGCTGTCATCAAGGGCGGGAATCAGTTCTTTGCAGTTTGAAATAGGATCGGGGGTCCAGTTCAAAAGTTCTGCTGCCTGGGCCCGGCGTTCGCCGTTTGGATCTGAAGCCAGAATCTCAAATAAATAAGGCTTCTGCCCTTGAAGCTGTTTCATCATGCGCTCTGCCAGGTTCAGACAGGCTACATCAGTGAAAAGACGAATGCCGTCTTGATAGCGCTCGCTTGCCGGTCTGCCTTCTAAAGCAAGCTTCTCAAGCCTTGTGTTCAGGTCTTGAAATAGAGCAAAGGGCTTTTCATTTTTCATATAAATATGATGCGGCTCTATTAAGCGCCTGCTTGTATGCGTGTTCTTGAAGCCAGTCTCAATTGGGTCCACTGTTACATAGTAATTGCTGCCGTCATTTACAAGCTCCACGTCTGCTTTAAAAGCTCGCTTTTCAAAATTTTGCCGGAGCTTTTCAACTGCCTTATAACCGCTTTCATAACTTGCGCCGTTTTTCAGATGCAGCAGTTTCTCGAGTTCTACACGTGAAATTAACGACGAACCCAGAAACTCAAGTCCGCCGTAGCCACCGACTTTTTCTGCAGCAAGAACCGGGCAGTTGAAGCTTGCACATGCAAGCACCATAAAAATCGAACTTAGTAAGCACTGTATCTTCATTGCAATCTCAATTCTTCTAAAGCATTTTATATAGAAAATTAAAACATCTTGCAAAGGAAATAAAAGCACAGGAAATAAAAATCAACTACTTATTTTTCAGCTCTGTCTATTATTCCATAGCTTTGCAAAGGCAGATACCAGGCTGGCATTGAGAAATTTCTTGCAAGCCCGCTCAGGTCACGGGCAGGCCTTAAATGATCGACAAGGCTTTCTACTTTGAAAAGCTGTTTTTCAAAAGGCACGCCGCTTGTTTTTGCCGGTGGAAAATTGCCGCCAGTTGCTTTGTTCAGCATTGCATCATATTTTGCATCGATTTCGTTCCAGCGTGTCCAGAAGCCGCGTGCTCCTGTCCTTTGTGCAAGCGCCATGTCGCTTTCAAGACTATCACCCAGCACCATTGTCTCTCTGGGTCTCACTTGTCTTTTTGCAAGTTCAGCAGCCAGAAATTCAGGATTTGGTTTTGCCATGGTTCTGGGAATCAGTTCAAAAGTCGGCAGCTTGCCGGATGATATATTTGCTGCATTGAGTCTATCCTGCCCGGCTTTTACAAGCTCAGGCGCAAGACCTGCCGGGGCTTTCGGGTTCTCTAACATAACGACCTTGCTGACTCCGTTATGCAAGCCTGTTGCTTCGAGCCTGGGTAATACACCTGTTGCAGGCGAATTTGTAAGAATAATTGCCGGAATTTTTTCTTTGGCAAGCGCTTCAAGTGCCGGCCGCCAGCCATCATAAACCGTGAGGTCTTTGTCAAGCTTGTTTTTGAAAACCTGCCAGTAGGGGTCGCTTACCTTTGTTTTGAATTCTGCATATGTCATTGAATTCGGCTTGCCGACATTGAGTTTTTCGGCAAGTGCAAGTTCTACTGTCCACGGATTCACAAAAGATTTTAGCTTGCCGAATTGCTCGTTCATCAGGCCTGAAACAGTTTCCTGGCTCAGCCCGGTGTTTTGAGAAATCTTTGCTTTGCCTTCTTCGATAGCAAGGGCCAGATGCTTGCTTGTTGATACCATTGTGCCATCGAGGTCAATTACTGCAAGTTTTGCCTTAGGCGGGAAAAGCTGCTCATGTGCCTTCCAGAGATTTGACTTGACGTCGGCCATTGTGACCTTGCCGGTTGCAAGATCAAGTGCGCCCATATTTTTGCCGAAAGCTGTGTTGGCAAAGCTTCTTCCGGCGGCACCGCCTGCTATTGTTGCCGGCAGGGCGTTTAAGAGGCTGCGTGTTTCATGAGAAAGACTTTTTGCATAACGCTCTTTGACCTGATTGATGTTTTGAGCCGGATCAAGGGCGTCTCTGGCGCCCTCGTATGTGGAAAAGATAAGTCCACGCCCCGAACTTAGCAGCAACAGTGCATTTAAGTACTTGCGCGGAGAAAGCACTGCGATTCCGCCGGCTATGGCAGCTTCATGCCAGTGATTTGAGAGATAATCAGCACTTGTATCAAGCGGGGCTCCGGCAAAATCGCTTGCAAACTTGCCCAGATCGCCTAAAGACTCTCTGAATCCCTGGCTGAGTCCCTGGGCAGCGCCGCCTGCCAGCACGGTAAATTCCCGGCTCAGGAGGTCCTGAGGGGCTTCCTCAAGCTTTTGAGTTCTTGTAAGTTCCAGGTTTAGAGGATTGTCCAAGGGCAATAGAGAAAGCAAGCTAAATGAAACGGCTCGGGATTATTATGGACAGAAAGCAGCAATCTGGCACTGGTGATAATCCCATTTGCTAATGATTGTGCAGCTAGCGGGCATTTTTTACTTTTATTAAATGCCTGTGAAGCGTGGGGTTCTTTATCGTGAAATCCCTAATCTGAGCCTGCTCCGGACTTGAAGCAGCGGCTTTTTGAGTAGATAATGGGTAGAGCTGAGCTGATCTATCGGCTATGCATTTGACTATCATTAAATTTCCGGCTCCGTTGCTTGCGGAGCCAACGGCTGAGGAGCTTATTTAGTTGTGGGCTAGTTTGAGCCAGTTTGCAGGTGGTCTTACTTGCAGCAAGGTTCTTTTCTTAATCAACCTGGTCGTTTTTGTGCTGATGCTTGCCAGTGACGGCTGGCACGGCGTCTTTTTCATCAAGCCGGAATTGCTTTATGCCTGGGGAGCAAATATTGGGGCTTTTACAGTTCAGGGGCAGTACTGGCGCCTGATTAGCTGTCTCTTTGTGCATGGCGGCATCCTGCATCTTGCCCTTAATATGTATGCGCTGGTTGCCTTTGGACCAAGCGTGGAGGCTGTTTTTGGACAGGCGCGTTTCCTCTTGATTTATTTGCTCTCTGGTATTTGCGGCGGGCTTGCAAGCATGCTCTGGAACCCTACCCAAACCAGTGTTGGAGCATCGTCTGCTCTTATGGGCACCGCCGGTGCGTTGCTTGCATCTTTAATTTCACAGGCAGGAAAAAGCAAAAAATCAGATCGCTTTCACTATCCATTTGTTTTTCTGGCAATCATATGCGCTTCGTTCCTGGGAGGGTTTTTCACGCCTGAGCTGGATAATGCGGCTCATATAGGCGGGTTTGCCGGAGGCCTTGTATGCGGCTTGATACTGTTGCCTGATGAAAAAAACAACAGAAGCGACAGAATCAGTTTGTATGCTCGCTTTGCGCTGCTTTTGCTCTTTATGCTCGTGGTCTCAACAGTTTCTGTGCAGGCTACTATAAGTGACCGACGATCGCAGACTTACCGAATTGCCGCAAGCGCAATCAAGTATTTGCGTGCCAGCGAATATCAAAAGGCTTACGAAGAATATGACAGCTTATTGAAGTCGGAACTGACTGCCTCATTTTTTGTGGGGCGCGGCGCCGCCTTAATCGGCCTCAAGAAATTCGAGGCGGCGGTAAATGATGCCAACCGGGCGATTGCTCTCAACAAAAAGGATAATAGTGCTTATTTAACAAGAGCCAGGGCTTTTCATGAGCTCGGTCAATATTCAAAGGCAGTTGCTGATCTGACAAGGGTTATTGAAGAAAGCCCGAAGCAGGCATCAGCATACAACAGCCGGGCCTGGAGCCTTGCTGCTGCCGGCCAGTATGAAAGGGCGCTTGTTGACGCAAACAAAGCCATTGAGCTCGATTCCTCAATGCATGAGGCTTTTGATACAAGAGGTGTAATTTATTACTGCCTGAAAAAGTATCATCTGGCGATGAATGATTTTGAAAAGGCTATCTTGCTTGATTCAAGCGATGCGGCTTCACATTATCATCTGGCTCTTATTTACAAGAAAGTCGGCGAAGAAAGAAAAGCCGGGCTTGAAAATAAAGAAGCGGAAAGATTCGCTTATGAGCCTGAGCCCTGGGAAAAGGAGATTTGATTTTTTTGATAATTTGCTCTTGGTAACTTGCAGGTATGAGACTAAAACTCTAGTTGCCATAGTTGCGGCTCCGGCTTGCAAACTTCGCTGTCTGCCAGATAAGGCATTAGCGACCTGATTGCGCTTGTCAGTAGCTTAATTGTTTCTCTTAACTTGATAAAAGTGCCACAAAAGAGGCGGCAAGCCGTCGGTTTTATATAATTGTGCATCGTTCTCTTTATGCTGGCTTCTTGTGCAGTCGGATATTTGCGAACTATAAAAAAGCTCGAATAGGTCCGAATTAGAATATAGGTCCGTAATTAGAATGCCTGATTATCTGCTTGAAATTGGTACAGAAGAACTTCCGGCTGATCATGTTCCTGAAGCTCAAGAACGTCTGAAATCACTTTTGACTGATGCGCTAAAACTTGCAAATCTTGAATTTGAGTCGGTGACTGCTATGGGCACTCCCAGACGCCTGACTTGCATTGTAAAAGGGCTTGCCGAAGTGCAGTCGACAGTGAAAAAGAAAGTTAAGGGTCCACCGGTTAGATCAAGCTTTGATTCATCAGGAGCTGCACTTCCGCCTGCTAAAGGCTTTGCCCAAAAGCAAGGGCTAAAAGTCGAGGAACTTTGCCGCGAAGAGATTGCTGGCGTCGAGTATCTCCTGGCTGATCTAACAATTGAAGGAAAAGCCAGCACTGAGGTATTGAAAGAGATAGTTCCGCAGACTATAAGCCAGTTATCCGGTGAACGCTTGATGCGTTGGGGTGACTCTGACCTTAAGTTTTCCCGGCCGATTCGCTGGATAGTGTCTATTCTTGATCAAGAAGAGCTCGAATTAGAGCTTTGCGGCATTAAATCAGGAAGAACAAGCTACGGAAACCGGGTGCTTGCTCCTGAGAAGCTTTCGATTGAAACACCGGCAACTTATCTGGACACCATGCGCAAGGCTAAAGTTCTGGTTGACCCGCTTGAGCGCCGGCAACTTATAGCAAAACAGGTTGAAGAAGCTGCGGCAAGTCTTCATGGCAAAGCAAGACAGCTTGACCATGGCTTACTGGATGAAGTAAACAATATTCTTGAATGGCCGCATGCGATTGTTTGCGAGTTCGGCGAAGATTATCTTTTGCTGCCCGAAAGGTTGATTGAAACAATCATGGTTCATCACCAGCGTTATTTCCCTGTCGAGCGCAAAGACGACAGCGGTACGCACGGGCTTTTGCCGAATTTTGTGGCTGTGGCAAACAATGACAGAAAAGAAGCTGAGCCGTTTATAAAGCAGGGAAATGAGAGGGTGATCAAAGCCAGGCTTGCGGACGGTAAATTCTTCTTTTTTGACGATCAAAAAACCAGGCTTGCAGAAAGAGGGGCTCAACTAGACCAGCTTACTTTCCAGGAGGGTCTTGGAAGCTATTTGAAAAAAACTGAAAGATTGCGCCTTGCCGCCAGGCATTTGAATTCAGCTTTGATGCTGGAACCTAAGTATTCAACCTGCATTGAAAGAGCCGTTTCACTATGCAAGCTTGATCTGGTTTGCAATCTTGTAAGAGAACTACCTGAGCTGCAAGGTTATGTCGGCTCATGGTATGCAGCCCGTGAGGGTGAGTCGCTGGAAGTGGTGGAAGCGATAGCCAGCCATTATGCGCCTCGCTCACATGAAGACGTAATCCCTGAAGACATAACCGGTCGTTTTGTGGCGGCTATAGACAAGCTTGACAGTCTGGTCGGACTATTTGCTCTGGGCAGAAGACCAAGCGGCTCCAGCGATCCTTATGCATTGAGACGGCATTGCCAGGGGCTTGTCGATATTTTGATCGATGGCTTGCCTGAATATCAAATCAATGTTTCGGAGCTGATGGCCCTTTTGATGGAGCAAATCAAGCCGTTACTTGCAAATAAGAAAGGATTTGATCCTACAAAAGCTCTTACTGATTTGAGCGAATTTATGCTTCAACGTGTAAGGAGCAAATTGCTGGATCGCGCTTATAGCCGTGAAGTTATCGAAGCTGTTTGCACAGGAGGCAGAGTACTAATAAATATTCCGAATGCTCTGCTTCGCTGCCAGAGCTTGCAAAACCTGATTGATTCCGATCCCGACCTTACACTTGTGCGTGCTGGGGTGAGAGTAGGAAAAATACTCAATGAAGAGAGCTCTTCTGTAAAACCGGACGAAGGTTTATTTGAGAGCGAGTTTGAAACGGCGCTTTATGAATGCTTCAAAAATGAGGTTCAGAAAAACTGGTCCGAAAGCCGCTTCAGTCAGAATCTCAGTGCCGAAGATTACGAAGAGTTATTTGCATTGCTTTCAAAACTTGCAAAACCAATCGAAGATTTTTTCGACAATGTAATGGTTGAAGATCCGGATCAGAATAAGCGTAAGAACCGGCATGCGCTGCTTTCCACGCTATATAGATATTTTTCCGCACTTGGTGATTTCCGCTGTCTGAAACCGCTTTTACCTTAAGCTGTTGCCTGAACTAAAAAGGAGTGCAGGACTTGTTGCATAAATTCACTTGCATCTACAAAACCATTGCTTGCCTATTGTGTCTGGGCTTGCAACTCGGACTCATCTCCGTATCGATAAGCGCTGCTGCATCTTCTGACCTGCCGGCTGCCTCTCTTAAGGTTCCGCCCATGGTCAAGGAAGTGTCTGTAAGCACATATGTGCCGTCTGACTCCGCGCCCGGTCAGGGGCTTGCTGTGAATCTGATTTATTCGCATAAAGCCAGGTATAAAGAAAGCGCCCCGGTTGTCGTGCTGGTTCCTGGAGGCAATGCCAGCCAGGGGCTGGATTTTTCCATGCATTCAGCGCAACAGGGCTTCGTGGAAGTCAGGTTCGCTTTTCCCGGCGGAGGCAAGCCTGGATTTGTTTCTTCCGGCATTTATGACAATCGTGGCAGCAAGTCGCAAGAAGCTTTAAGAGATGTGCTTCGTTTTGCCTCAGGACAGATAAGTGATCATCAAAACCGCAAGATTTCGGACCTGCTGCCCTTCAAAGTGGACAGCAAAGCAATTGGTGCCGTGGGCTGGTCAAATGGCGGCAACATTCTACTTGTAACTCTGGCAAAGTATGCAAGCGATCTTTCGGCAGTTTCTTTTCTAGCTTTTTATGAGAGCCCGGTAGGCAATATGTTTTTTCCGTGCGCTCTAGGCGGTGCACACGACATGCTTGCAAACAAGCACTACAGGCAGGGAACAGCCGCAACCGGACAGGTTCTCGTTGATTATAAGAAACTGTGTTACCAGTACAATGCTTCAAAGTCTCCCGGCGCACACAAAAAAAATGACGAAGCAGAAATAGACGGAGTTATTTTCTTTGACGACAATAGCAATGGTTTCTGGGAAGAAAGCACTGAGTTTGCAGTTCCTTATTCGACCGATATCGGCATGGACAAGCAGATTTACCCGCCTTCTGTCACTAAAGCAATCTGGGCACTGCCCGGCTTCCAGCCACCTCAAAGAAACCCCAAAGACAAAGACAAGCCGAAAATCGAGTGGAAAGCACCGCCGATTGCTACATACGAAGAGTCGCTTGCTTATTTCAGAGACAGAGACGGCTCCCTTTATATCAAGCAAGTGGTGCAAGAGCATCCGCAAATGGCGTTTTGTATTTTTGGCAGCCAGCTCGATCATTTGCAGAGACAATCAGACCACCCTCACGTCGCAATGCTCTATAACAGCTTGCTTGAGCACAAAGCTCGCTTCTTGAGGCTTAATCCCTCGTCCATATATGTGGGTGCGGTTGCTTATATGAAGCCGTCTACTTTTCCGGAAAACAGGCCAAACTCAAGTATAGATGCCGAAGCAATCACAAAATATCTGGAACCGGAAGGGCTGATTCCGGATTATGCTTACATGGAAGCTGCAGTGGCTGAACTTGCAGACAGAGTACATACAGGTAAATGGCAAAAGGTTATTGAAGCTCCTTTGGTCAACTATTCAAACGGAGCGCTGCCTCCTGAGCTGCTTAGTAAGCCTGCCAAGCCGGCTGGGTCAGAGGCAAAAGGTAAAGCTGTGCTTGACAAGCCGGAGGGCAAGACTGAAAAAGCTGGGGATAGCCAGCAGTCAAAGGCTGAAAACCCGGGCGAGAAAACTGGCGGAAGCAAGGCTGGCAAAGACCCCAGCCCGGTTTCAAGCCCGGCTGAAAAATCAAAGCCGAAAGACTGGCCTTTTCGCAAATAAGAGAAAGAGGCAGAAATGAGCTGTATTCATGTGTTAGGATTGTTAATGGAGTTTTGAGGCAAGAGTTATGTTTAACGTAGGTCCGGGCGAAATAGCAATAGTTTTTGGACTGGCACTTCTTGTTTTCGGTCCGAAAAAACTGCCTGAGCTCGGCAAGGCTCTTGGACAGGGGATCGGGAACTTCAAACGCTCGCTTACTGACGCCCAGAGTGAAATGGCTGCTGCGCTTAAAGAAAGCGACAAGCAGCCAGACACATCATCACCTGATGAGAAAAAGTCTTAGGCGACCGTAAAAGCCATAATTCCTAAAAGCATCGACGACAGGCAGCCATATGCAAGTGTTCTTGCTACCTTGTCTTCATGGGCCGCTTTGAGCATTGGCAGAGTCAGAAGCATAACGAGAACTGTTCCTGCGCTAACTACTGTTTTTGTCGGTGCAAGAGCGCTCAGTGCCAGACCGCTTGAAGCGGCAAGAAAACCGATACCGAACATAACCAGAAATGAAATCAATGAAATCAGTGCGCCGTTCAGGACGGTAGCTGCCACTTTGGAGTTGCTTTTTGCGATATTGCCCTTATTCACTGTCGTTCCTCCGAATCCCTTGCTTTAGCCTGAATACAGATTAACTGGCAAGCGTTGAAGCAACGTTGAAGGAATTTTTTGTTTAGAGGGAATTCTTTAAATCAGGAAATCTTAGCTCCGGATTCACAGAGGTCCATTAAAGATGGAGCCAGCAAAAGGAATTCTTCTTCTGTGAGGGTGCGGGCCAGAGTCTTGCTTTTGAGTTCGACCACAAAAACTGCAGCTTTTTCAAGTCCTTCACAAAATTCGGCTGTGTGTCTTAAAGCCAGATAGCTTTTGCGGTTTTCTTCGAAATAAGCCACAATGCGCCAGATCATTTCATGACTGCCAAGCTTGAGTTTAAGAAAGCCGGGGTTATTAATAGTGGTATCGAGATCAATTTCAATTTCCTGACCGGGAGCAGGCAGAGATGATTCAATGGCAAACTGTATGCTAAACGCAAGTGCCTCGATGTCTTTTTGAAGATCAAAGCTACTGTATTTCCCAAAAGCCTTAGTTAACTGATCTTCGAAAACAGCCTGGTATGCAGGATCTTCACTTGCAGCTTCATAGCTTTCTTCAAAGTTCAAGGACTCTTGCAAATTTGCAAGCTCTCCTTTATCGATTGTAGAAAGCACTTTTTGATTTAAGACTTTCAATACCATGCACTCGGAAAGCCGGCGCTTTAGATTCCATCTTTTTGCCGGGCACAAAACCACATGGCTTGCCTGCGGGAATCGGAAAATCTTGATAATGCGGTAATCGTATGATTCTCCGGACTGCTCGTCTGTCAAGCGCAGCCAGAAGTACTTTTGGGACTTCCAGAAGGAGTCTATGGCAATATTTGTATGCGCTTCAAGCTGGCAAAGAGGAGCTTGAACCAGTTCACTCATTGCAAAATGTCGTTTTTTCGACTGAGTTTTTGATTCTGTCACTTGCATGAACTCTCCTTCCTTACCTTACTTTTGCACGGTCAAGCGCTCGTTGCTCAGTTTCCTTTTGCGTCGAGCGATAATAAGCAAGTGCTGCGGCAGTTAAGATGCCGATGCCGATAAGACCGCCGGCGATTGCTCTGCCGTAGCCGCCCCCTTCGCCACGTTCAAGCTGAGCTCGTGATTCGGCAAGTATTGACTTATGAGCAATTTCCTTAGCCTCAACACCCAATTTGCCTTCAAGTGCAGAAACAGTACGCTTGAGCGCTTCTGCTCTTTCGCGGTCCAGTTCTTTGTCTGATCTTGCAAGTTCTTCGGCTCTTGCTTTCATGGCATCTATTTCTTTTTGCTCAACACGATCCCGGCGCTCAAGCTGTTCACGTGCCAGAATCTCTCCTGGTTTGGCTTCGCGTCTTTCAATCGTGCCGTCGTAGCCTACTTTTGATTCTTGTCCCTGCACTTGTCCGGGCTTTGCTACTACTCTTTCCGGGCGAGCGGCCTGCTCTTTTGCCAGCAGCTCCTGCCTGGCTTTAACTTCACCTGTGTATTCTTTTGCCGGATCTAATCCTTGCGATTCGTAAAGTGCGTAAAGTGCAGGGCGCCCGGTCATACTTCCTTTTTCTTTTACTGCTCTGCTTTCATCTGCGTAAAATCTGCCTGAGTCATGTTGCTCGGATCTGTGGTTCGCGTCATTGAACATCAGGCGTCCGTTTTTGTCGTAAGCCAGCTGACCTTCTTTTATTCCTGCGGCTTTTTCTGCGGCTCTCAGTGCAGTTTCAGTCAATTTGCCTTCAGAATCAACGCCCAGAGCTTTATATTTTTCATGGATGTTTTCAGCAAGTTTTTGGTCTAAGAGAGCTCCGTCATTGCCGTGTTTGTCCTGAGTAAGTGTCCACATGTCTCTTTCAACGCTTACTCTTTGTGATTCGCTTTGCTTGCGAGTAAGCTCCCCGACATTGTCTCCCTTGAAATTCTCCAGGGTCAGACCCTTTTCTTTCAAGACTTTATCGATGGCTTTTGCTACCTGCTCAGCTTTTTCAGGTGGCACATAAATTGTGAATGCTTTTGAGTTTTGACCCTCAGGGCCTGGTGCCGTGCCGTATTTATCCGGATGGTTTTGCCAGTTGCCATCCATGAAGTTTGGATCAAAAGTTTTGTACTGTTTTACGTCGCCTTTTTTCAGCATGTCTTCAAGCACGGGCAGTAGTTCTGCTTGCAGCTTTGCAAGATCATTCGGGCTGACACCGGTCACATGCAATTTTACCTGTTCGCTGAAATTGCTTCCTGCCGATGGACTTCTTTCACTGTAGTACCACTGTTGCCCCTGCCCAGGCGGATAATTACGATGAAGCTTGATCGACTTGCCGTCTATCTGCACTTCGCGCAGCATGCCTGTGCTTACCGCATCTTTGCCAGTGATTACTTTTACTTCTTTGCCGTCGATGATTCTGACTCGCTCATCGGCCGGGTTTCCTTCTGCAGTTTTGCCTGCTTTCAGCTCTGCTGCCGGGGTGTTGTCAACCGGGCGCTCCGGTGCTTGAGCTTTTTCCTTGCCTCTTTCCGGCTGGACGATTTCTGGCTTTGCTTCTGCCACCGTCTTTGGTGCTAAATCTGACTTTGGCACCACTTCAAAGCTGTGATCTTGATAAAGTGCTTTTTGACCGCCGAATTCAGTAAGCATAAAAACGCCGCTTTCGGGATGCCCCTTTTCGATGTAGCGTGTGCTTTCCTTGCCATCTATGTTTACTTTGACTTCCTGGTATTTTGTTTTCAAGTCAGCATCGTTTACCGGTTCTGCAACTACTGCATAATCACGGTTCCTTCCTTCTTGTTGAAGCAGAGCATGGTTACCTTCATAGGCTGCAACCCTGAATTTTTCGCCTTTATAATTAACATCCCCGCCTGATTTTGGCAGCCTTGAAATATCTACCGGTTTGACAGTTTCTACTCTTTGCGGGCTTTCGCTTTTTTTCTGTTCTGGCGTTTCACGCTCTACTGGTCTTTCGTTTGCAGGTTTCGGAGCTTTTGTTTCCTGAACCTTTGCTTCCTGTCCTTTTGCTCCCAGTTCTGAGGTCTTTGCCACTTCAAATGAGTGATCCGGGTAGAGCATTTTTTGCCCACCCAGTTCGACCATCTGGAAAACACCATCACCTTTGCTCAGGTAGCGTGTTTCCATCTGACCGTCGATATTTACCTGAACCGGTTTGAAATTTGCTTTCAGCTCAGCCTCAGTGACCTGATTTCCAACAAGGGCATAGTCAAAGTGCCGGCCCTGTTCGTATAAAAGAGCCTTGCCGTCAACTAAGGCGCCGACTTTCAACTTTTCGCCCTTAAATTCGACACGCTCTCCAATTTTTGGCTCAGCTGTTTTTGTTTCTGATTTCGTTTCCGTTCCAGTTCCTTTAGCAACGGCTTCCGCTTTTGCTTCAACTTTTGCAATTTCGGCAGGGTCAACAAGTTTGAGATCATGAGCAGTACTCATCAGAGCTTTGCCGTCACCGCCTTCGGTGACTTTAAAGACTCTACCTGTCTGGTCTGCATAGTATTTAGTATTTTTCGGCTGCCCTTCAAACTGAGGAAGCTCTTTGTATTTTTGCGGATCTGGTTTGCCCTCAATTAGCTTAAATTCGCCGGCAAAGTTCTGACCCCGGCCTTCCTGGTAAAGCATGCTCTTGCCGTCGTGCTTTCCCTTTGCCTCCCAGGCTTCATGGGAGTGATTTACTTTGTCGCCGACTTCCACACCTGGTGCTACTTCCAGTTTTGCTCCTGGAAGCAGACCCTCTTTTTCCAGCTTTGGACCGCTGTTTTCGGCCTGCTTTTCTGCAGGACGAACATCGTCGTTTCCAGCATCATTTAATCTTGTTGATTCGGTCTCTTCTGTGCGGTCAAATTGTTCTTGTGGCTTGTCATCCGGCATTGTTTATATTCAGCTCCAAATGAAGGTCCGCCCGGCCTGCGTTTTATTCTCAAATCTCTAAGTATTGTTCCCGGAAAGCATTGAATATCAACATTTCTCAGGCAAGATTAAATTGCAAACCGCTTGAACCCCAGTTAACTCCGTCCTTGATAAAAAGTATCAGAATTTGCTGACAAAAATGGGTCTAAGAATCATATGTTATCTGACTTTCGCTCGTTCAAGCGCTCTTTGTTCCTCAGCTTTTAATGAAGCATTGTAATAGGCAAGCGCTGCACCTACAAGGATGCCGATTCCAATAAGTCCACCCACGACAGCCCGTCCATAGCCGCCGCCTTCGCCTCTTTCAAGCGCTTTTCTTGATTCTTCAAGTACGGTTCTGTGAGCTGCAATCTCTGCTTCTCGCCCAAGTTTGCCTTCAAGTGCATCAATTGTTCTTCGAAGCGCATCTGCTTTTTCTTTGTCTGCTTGTTTTTCTGATTTGGCAAGTTCTTCGGCCTGCCGCCTCATCGATTCGATTTCACGTGCATCTACTTTGTCTCTTCGCTCGAGTTGCTCACGGGCAAGCACTTCGCCGGGTTTGGCTTCGCGCCTGTCTATGGAGCCGTCCGTGTTTGGTTTGGTTTCTGTTGCCTGCAAGCTGCCCGCATTGGGCACCACGCGCTCCGGTCGTGTTTCTGCCGGTGGCGGTGGCGCAGGAAGATCTCTAATTGCTGCTGTTTGATCAAACTGAAGCTTGAATTTGGATTTTCCTCTAAGTCCTGTTTGTTTCGACATATCATCAAGCATTTGCAGATTGTTATTTGGTCCGCCATATGGCGTTAGTAAATAGGTTGAGATGCCCGAATCGTGTCCGGGTTTGAACATGTTGAATCTGCCAAGCTGTGTTTCTCTGCCTTTAAGACCGAGACTTTCAAGATATTCCGGTGAATAGAAATTCTTATAAACTTTATTTGATGCAACTGTAAGATCAAGACCCTGCAAGCCGCCATAACGTTTGGGATCTGTTCGCCACAAATTCCAGGCATCTACCGGAGTTTCGTATCTTCCAAGCGTTGCAACCACTACTTTGCCTTCCGAGGCTTTTAGCATTTCAGAATTCTGGTGCATTACGCCTGCCGCCTGTCTGCCGCTCAGGGCAAAATCATCTACATAAAGAAGAACCTTTCCTTTTGCAGCCCCGGGACCGCGCGCGGCCAGTTCGGCTGCCGAGATGAAGTTCTCGGGACCGAGCCCGTTTGCAATCGCGTATAATTTTCCGGCAACCAGCTGGCTGCCGACATTGTCTATCGGAGGCTTGCCCATGGCAAGCGAACCCTGGCGTTCAAGCCCGCTTACTATTAAGACGTCCTGGGGCTTTGTGCCCGGCGGCATTTTTGCCATAATTTGATTATGCAGCTCTCGGTACTCTTTCATCATTTGAGTATAAGACTTGTACTCTATACCGCCGTTTTCTAAGATATGACCTGTAAGCGACTGAATTTCTTTGCTGCCGATTGAAGCCAGATATTGCTCCATTTGTTTGGCAGTGATCTGCGGTGCGGTCAACTGTTCGTACATTGAGTTGATTCTGTATTCTGAATTGCCGCCTACCTGATCTCTGAGTTCTTTTCCAGGCAGTTTCAACTCGGGCTGCAATACTTTTGATTCGGCGTTAATTTCAGCTGCTCTTTTTGCTGTTTCTCCCTGCATGATTCTGCGTACTGCTTCTTGCGTGGATAAATTCGAATCTGCCGCCTGCAGGGCTTTTGCCTGCTCGACTAAGCCGGCGAGCTTCTCTTGCATTGCCTGAGGGCCCGCGAACTGACTTGCACCGAAGTCTATTAAATTGAGACCACGGTCAAAACCATTGATGTCGCTTACATATAATTTCTTCACCGAGCCAAGCATTTCCCTTTGAGCTTGAGTTGCCTGGGAAAGATCTCCTAAAACAAGAGCCTTCTCCGGTACGCCCTTTGCTTTCAGCTCTTTCATTCCGGCTTCGTCTAATTCAATCACATTTACTTTGAGCTGGTCCTGATTCTTACGCAAGAGCTGGGCCATCATGGCGCCTGTGTCATCGCCTTTGAGAGTAAAAACAGTAATGCCTTCTTTACGCAGAGCCGGATCTATTTTGTCGAGCTGGCTCTGTAGTGAACGAAGCTGTTCGTCGAGCGCGCGCGGTGTCATATTTGGTGCCGATTGTTCCATTATCTCCAGAGCGATTTTTCGGTCGGCTTCACTGAGATTTTTGAATATGCTCTCAAACTGCTCTCTTGTTATAGGAATTTCTCTGGTGCTTTCTGAAAATTGGGCAGCAATTTTCTTTATACGCTCGAGATCCATTTTTTCGGCCGGGTCATATTCTTTGACCCCTTCTTTGCCCGGTGCTTGAACTTCAGGTGCCGGGCTCAATTCTGATTTTGCGACTACTTCAAACGCAGCATCTTTTGATATAACCTTTTGTCCGCCAAGGTCAGTTACGGTGTAAACACCCTTTTCCGGATGGCCTTTTTCTATGTAGCGTGATTCTTCTTTGCCGTCTATCTGTACTTTTATTTCCTGATATTTAGATGAAAGATCAGTTTCGCTAATGGGCTCAGCCGCCACTGCGCTATTTGCGTTTCTGCCTGTTTTGTGCAAAAGAGCATGCTCGCCTTCGTAAGCTGCCAGTTTCAGTTTTTCGCCTTTGTAATCAATTTCCTCAGAAACTTTCGGCAACTCTGCTCTGGCTGCCACAGCAGGTGGGCTGCTTTCTGCTTTTGGCAACGCTTCATTGGCAACGAGCTTCAGTTCACCTGCGGTCGATAATACTGAGCTGCCGTTTTCACCCTTTGTCAGTTTGAAAACCTGACCGCTTTTGTCAGTAAAATACTGGGTATCCGGAGCCTGATTTTCAAAGCGCGGCAATTCTTTGTATTGCAGCAAGTCAGGCTTGCTTCCCGGCGGCAGGATCTTGAATTCTCCGAGATGATTTTTAAATTCTTCGTTGAATAAGATGCTCTTGCCTTCAAACTGGCCTTTTGCAGTCCAGGTCTTGCCGTCAAGCTCGACTTTCTCGCCATTTTGAAGCCCCGGCGCCACTGCGACCTCGGCCTCGGGAAGCACGCCCTGTTTTGAAAGGTCGTCGCTAAGCGGACGTTCTTCGGCTTTAACGCTCTCGTTGCCGTCGGCGTTTAAAGCATCGATGTCTGCTGCAGCGTCAATCTCAATGGGCCTTAATTCAGTTTCGATTGGCTGATCCGGCATCCAGATAGTCCCCAGTCTTTGGCTTTCCTCTTAGTTAGATTCTTTCGTATTTTCCGCAGTATTTAAATGTACGAATATGCAGCTTTAGCTTAAATGACCTGGCAGGCTTATTTGATGCGGCAGCTGCGCTCTCTCTCTCTTTCTCTCTCTCTCTCTCTCTCTCTCTCTTAGCGCTGCGGTCCGGCGGCGGTGGCTACAAGTTTGCGCCACTGGCCGTTTGCCTGTCTGAGCCAGCCGTCGCTACTGCCCTGTTGCTGGTACCTGTACTCGTTGTTAGGCAACAAAGTATAGTCGCCGTGCCACTTGCTGCCTTTGCTGCTTCGCCACTCGTTTGTGTATTGGTTATTTGTCGAATCTTTCTGGCGTGTCCAGTGGGAGCCATTTTCCCAGACGCCTGTAACCTGACCGCTTTCAGATTGGTCAAAGCGGAAGCTCTGACCGTTCGGGTAAATGTAACCGCTGGGCTCAGCTGGCTTTCCGGGTTGCATTTTATACTCGGTGGCTTTTATTTTTCCGCCCTCACTTTCAATTTTATAAGAGCGGTCGCCAGAGATCAGGAAAAGTGGCTTGTCTGGCTCAAGTTTGACCTTGCTGAGCATCTCATATGCTTCTTTATGATAGGCGGGATTAGAGCCTGTCAGAGTTATATTGGCAAGTGTAGCCAGTGCTTTTGATTTTGCCGGGTTGCTGTTTGGCAGCTCCGAGTTCATCAAAATGCGGGCGGCTGCAAGCCGTACACGCTCATTTGAATCGTTCATTGCAATTTGCAGTTGATTCAGAGCCGGGTCGTCTGCATCTTTGATTTTGTAGTCTTTGTATGCGTTGAATATTTCCTGCACGGTTGTTTCCGCGTTGTTTTTGTCTTCAAGCGCTTTTCTAAGTCTATCTGCTCTTTGTTCCTTTGAAGACGTTTGATCGACTTTGGTCTCGGCGTACATGAGATTGGTCGAATGCATGAAGTTGTCGATCATAGCCTGGGCCTGATCGCGTACTTCCTTTTTGATATGACCAGGCTCGTCAACCATGGCTTGTAATACTGGAAGCACCATGCGGTGTCCGTACTTTTGCAGGTCTTCAATCAGATCCTTTTGCAAATAATCGGCCTGGGCGCCCGGCAAGCGTGAAACTTCCAGTTTCAGGGCTTCGGCAGTTACCCTGGCCAGTTCTTCTCTTGGAACGGAATAGCCGTTTCTGTCCGGTTTTCCAAGCGCCCGCCAGCCGGTTAAGAAATCGAAACTGACATAGCCTGGAACCTCTTTGTTCTTGGTCAGGGCGTCTTTCAATACTTTGGCTACCACATCCTTGCCTTCGCAATTTGATTTTGCAAGGTCTGCAAGCTCTCTTGATGCTAAGGATTTGAAGTCATGATAATAAATCTTGTGATAGTGATTTTCGTTGTAATATCCTTTTACTGCACCGGCCTCAAGCCCGGATGAATTGCCGAGTATTGAGCCGTTTTGAGTGGCAATGTAATAAAGCGCCATTTTAGCTTTGTTTCCATCCTCACCGCCTTTGGCAGCCATGTCCACCAGTTGCTTCCATTGTGCAATCTGCTGGTCATGAACATCGCGATATGCTTTCCATTCTTCATGGTTGATGGTTACTTCAAAGCTCGTGCGTCTGAACCACCAGCCGGTGGCATTGTCCACAGCTGATTTAGCACGCTCCATCATTGTTTCGCGATCTAAAAGCGGGAACTTCTCTTTCATCCACTTTTGGGCTTCATCATGCGTGAAGTTATCCAGATAAGGATATTTCTTGCCGAAACCAATTATGTCTGTACGAGTGCGTTCGTACATGTCTTTCCATTCGCGTGAGCCCGGTTCGATTCTTTGCTGTGTGAATTTCACGTCGCGAAGCTGAGATGCGACTGTCGGATCTGTTTCTTTGTCTACAAGTTCGTTAATGATCGAACGTAGTTTCGGATCACCCAGTTTCTCAAGAGCTCGCACTGCAGCAAGTCGTACGCCTGCGTCGGCTTCGTTTGCCGAAACGTCGTTGCCGTCTAATTTGAATGAAGGCTGGGCACTAATGTGCGAGCGTATAACTTCAAGACTTTCTCTTGAGCCCAGTGATCCGAGTGTGTCGATTGCGGCTGCTCTTAGAGTCGGGAAGTATTTTGCATAATTTGTGTTCAGTTCACTTGCTCTCAATAAGTCATGCAATTTTGATTGCAATTGCCGTTTGATTTCTACGTCGCCTTCTTTTAGAAGCGGCTCCAGCTTGTTTAAAAGCTTGACCATGTCTTTTTCATGGGCCAGTGAATCCGGCTTTCTCAATAAATTAACTGCAGCGGCTCTCAGGTCATTTGCGGTTTTGGGATCGTCCTTTTGCAGTTGTGCCAGGCGCTCAGGCATAAGGGCCTCAAGTACCCGATTTGAAAGTGCAAGATTTGTTGGGCTGAATGATTTGAGTATGGCGTTTGTTAGTTCTTTCTGTGCTGCCGCATCATTTTTATCAGTGATGGCCGCAAGCGAAAGCGCGGCATTCAATTTAGTTTCTCTGACGCTGTCTGCAAGTTCGGGTGGATTCTCGGGAATCTCGGCTTTCAATTCATTTTTGAGGAACTCAGTAACTTTAGTGCTTAAATCTCCGGGTTTCTGCCGATTCTGATCAAGCATGGTATTGAAACCGCTCAATAGCTCGGCCCTTCTTGTTGCATCCTTCTCTCTAAGTCCATAAAGAAGTGCCGCTGACATAGCGCGCACATCGGGGTCCTTATCTTCTTTTGCAACACGTTCAAGCTCAGTCATCATCGCTTCAGATGTAAGCCCGTGAGCCTTTCCAGAAGCACGCTCCTGCGCTACTCTTGATCTGTCGTCTTTAGGTAGACTTTCTTGATAGCGCACGCCGTCGATAATTACAGCCATACGCGAACCAGTTGAGTCTGCAAGTGCTTGCAGCTTGTCTTCCCTTGTGGATTTAGGATTGTTCAATACGTCTTGCAGCACGCCGCCGTATTGCTGGTGAGTAAGACCGCCTACTCTGACAAGCACGTCGCCGGTTACGATGCCGCGGTTGCCCAGATTCGGATCTTCAAGATCGCGCTGCAAATTTCTTACAACTTCACTTGTATTTATTTGCTGCTCCGCCTTTCTTGCTTTGACAACGACGTCTTCTACCCAACCCGGGTTTTCTCCTGCGCCTTCGTGAAATACCTGCTTAGTATATTCAGGAACTTCATACTCGCCTTTTGCCAGCTCCGGATTTATCTTGCCGTCTTTGTCACGCGCCATATAAAGCATGGCTACTTGTGCGGCAGCCATCACATCTTTGTCTTTTTCAGCCATGAACTTTTCTGCAAGTTCGGCCTGGGCCTTCGGAAATTCCTTGCGTTTTTCGGGGTCCATCAAATCGTGCAATTGCTGATTGCTAATCGGCCATTCGTCATATAAACCCGATTCAGGGTCTGCAAGCTCCAGCTGCTTTATTTGATCAGGTGTGAATGCCATTTTATTGAAAAGCTCTTGCCTGAATCTGGCACGGTCTTCTTCTGAGGCATCAGGGCCCATGAGCTCTTTGGCTCTATCGAGTATTGCTTTTACTTCTGCCTGGGTCTCTGGCTTGCGTCCGCGCCCGAGAGTGTCTTTGTAGCTTTCAACTAAAGCTCTTGCAGCTTCCAGTGATTTTGCATTGTTTGGATCGAAAGCACCTTTTTCGGCTGTTTGAAGTCCGCGCCCGTCTCCTACCTGAATCACGGCGTCTTTTGCCGGGTCGCGGTGGCCGTGTTCGCGTATTTCTTTAATTTGATGCGAAAGGTCGCCGATTATTACAGGCGCAAAACCAAGCTCGGTAGCTTTAAACGCAAACTCGGTGCCTTTATGCAAGTGCCTGATATACGGGATGCCTTCAAGAGCTTCGGCTCCCTGTATAGCTTCACGCCCGCGAATAATCGTATGTACTTTTTCTGCCGAACTCATGGCCTCTGCTGCCTTACCTGCCCGGAACAAGTTCCAGCCGCTCGAGGCCAGACCAAGTCCTATGTCTCCCAGGAAGTAGATTCCGCGGGCAGTGTTTACAGTCCTGCCCCATTCGTGGGATCTTGCTCCGGCATTGTTAAATATGCCGGCTCCGGCAACGCCCACACGCAGCAAGCCCTTGCCGCCTTCCCAGAGCGCTTCTCTTGTTCCCAGCGCGAGGGCAGCTTCTGCTCCGACTGCAGCCAGGCGGGCTCCTTTTATAGCCGCTCCTACTTCGATGGTGCCGGAAACAGCCATGGCTACGTCGAGTGTTATGGTCAGTGCTTTTTCGCCGTAGTAGCCAACCTGTTGCATGGTCTTAAAAGACTCGAGATTTTTGGCTTTTACAAGCTCGATTTTTGAGCCGTTTCTTACGGGCACGAAGTCTTCCGGTCCGATTATTTTTTCATCGACTTTCATCGGTTTGCCGACGTTTTCAATTCCGAATGCCCGAATATTCTGGTATGCATACCAGGGTGCATTCTCGGCTTGAATCGTTTGCGTTACTTTGAATTTTCCGGCGTCCGGCCCTTCTTTTATCTGTTCAACTTGAAAGTCATAACCGATAAGATTGGTTTCCTGTACGGTTTCACCGGGTTTCGGAGTGTATTTTCCTGAAACGAGGCGAACAAACTCACCTTTTTCGTTTAGAAGAGCTTTGCCGTTTGCAACTTCCTGATCGCCGAACATAATAACGGCGTCGGGATTTTCCTGAAGTTTTACAAGCTCGCCTACAGCCTGGTCTATCTTTTCGCCGTGTTTGTCAAGCCAGCCTCTTAATCTTTCGATTTTTTCTTTATTTGCCGGGTCTTCCTGACGTAGGTCCTGAGGCAAGTCGAGTTTTACTTCTTTTATAGTGCCGTTTTTTAGCAGGTAGCGTGTATGCGGGTCATTGAGCTGGTTGTCGCTTACCGTATGATTTTTGCCGCTTGAATCTTGAATTGTAAGTTTGCTTCCACGCGGTAGCTCAATAGGAAAGTCGCTGCTTCTTGAGGCTTTGTAAAGGCTCTGCATCGCCTCAATATAGTTGCGTGTGCGAATAGAAAGGTCGACCATTTCTTCAGCTGAGTTGCGCCAGGTATTGGGATCGTCACCTGGTTTTTTGAGCCAGCCTTCGGGCAATCCGTTGTCGCCAATTAATTTGGTGATTGCATCGTCTCTTTGTTTGCCGCGGTATTCCGAACTTGATTCGTTTGCTTTAGCAAGCCAGTTGAATACTGCGTCGAGCTTGTCCAGTTTTGCATCGTCCGGCAACTCTCCGGGTTTCAATCCAAGATCAAGAGACAGGCGTTCATCGGCAGCCAGAGCCTTGTAAAGGCTGGGGTCCATCGTGCGTCCTTGCTGATCAGATTCAAGCGGAATTGGTGTGCCGGGAGGCAGTTGCAAACCAAGGGTGTCCAGTTCTCTTATGGTTTCGGGAACTGCCTTTTGCAGCCAGTTTATATACTGTTTGTAAGCTTCCTGGGTTGCCGGTCCAAAAACACCTGCTTCACGCTCCTTTTGAAGAGCTTCTCTCATTTCGGTCATTTGAGCGCGTATTTTTTCATCTTGCTCTTCCGGCTTCAGCTTTTGATCTTGTTCAGAAAGCTTTGCCTGCAAAAAAATAGGCACAAGACTCTTGAGAGTGTCCTGAAGATACTGTGCACGTTTTAGATTATCGCCTTCGAGCTTCGGCAGCTGCTCGAGTGCTGTTTCGGCAGATTTAGCCGTATTTTCTTTATTCTCTTCACCTGCTTTTGTTTCTTCTTTTTTCTCTTCTGCTTTAACTTCATTATCTTTTGGCGCCGCATCCTTTTCAGCAGGCGGGTCCTGAACAGCTACTGCCGGCTTGTCTTTTTCTCTCTGGGCGCTTTCTTCGCTTGCATCAAAAGAGACCTGCTCCCATGGATCATCATCGTCTGCAACAGGATCATCCCCTTCTTCCAGGTTCTTGTTTTTTTCTAGTTCGTCTTCATTTCCGGCGCCCATTTTTCTTCCTCTTGGTTTTTATTCTTCATCTGTTTTTGCCGCTGGAAAACGGCTCTTTGGGGTGCTTGAGACGACTATGTCTCCTGGTTGTTCATAACGCTTCTGAAAATAAACTTCTGGTTTGCACTGATATAAGCATTTTCAATTTTCTGCTTGCAAGTATCGGAGAGCTGCTCAAAATTCTTTACTGCTTGAAGTGCATCAAGTACGTATCTGCCGTCATCGGCGTTCACTGCCCAGTCGGTTAGAACTGCAATTGCCTTGCCGGCTACTTCACAGGGAGGCTCGATTCGATAGATGTAACTTGTGGCAAATGATGCTGCAAGACAAATTGTATTCGATTGGCTCGACATCAATATATTCAGCATCGGCAAGCGCGGATCTTGTAACATAGTTATATCCATACCTTTGCATGAATTAAATATGGCTTGAATCTGATCTTGCTGGTTTTTGTGCATCATAATTTCGGACAGTGATTTTTCTCTGAATTCAAGACTTGAAACCTGATCTTCAATGGTGTTTTCCCACTGGGACAGAAGTGATTCCTGCAAGTGTTGCAAGAGGGATTTGGCTTGTTCGCGCATAGATTCATTGCTGTGTTCTTTACTGATGCATTCGAGCAAGATCTTGCATTCGGGATGGGGGTGTTTTGCAAGCAACTGGATCAAACGTTCCTGAAACTCTTGAGACTGCCTGGCTAGTGGTCTTTGAAGCTCAAGCGTCAATGCATTGAAGAGAATGCCTGAGAGTTCGCGTCTTGTGGGCCGTTCTTTTGTCTGAGGGTCGAAGTATTTGCAAAATGCTTCAAGCATTAACATGCGCACTGATGCCCTGGCATTTTGGCTGTAGGCAAGAATCCCTGATACAGCCGAATGAAGTTCTTTGTGTAATTCCTGCCTTTCCATCAAGCGCAAGATCTGGATAGCTCCAAGGTCTGCAAGCTCTTGCCTGAATTCTTCGTATGCAGGGTAGCCGTCTGCTGTAACCAGGTAACTCAAGAATTCTCTTGCTTTTCTTGCTTCCTGACCTTCCTCGTTAACAAGTGTGCTGAGCTTTGCAAATTGATCAAATGCTGCTTTTTTCAGCTCGTTGTAAATGGGATGCTTGCGATCTACATGAATAACAATTCTGGAGTCTTCAGTATCCGGAACTGCTTCTTTCTGGCTGGCGACTAATTCACTAAGTGCCTGTTTGCAAAATTCCTGCTCGAAACACTCGGCACTGAGCAAGGGAAACTCAGCCTGCAGCCAGTTGAAATATGGCACTTGTTCTGGACGCTCATTAAGACTCGACGAGTTGTCAAGAGTACTGCTTGAATTCATTGTTCATATACTTCCGCAAAAACATTTCCCAGGGATTATTCCCTTAACTTGTGATCTTGAAACGCTGTAAACAGCGGCTTTTGGGGTGTTTTCTCAGGTCAGTATTATTTTTTGCTTTCAGTTCTTGCGTAATTGCGCAGAATTGCTGCATAAATCTGCACGCCGCAAGGCTCATTCAAGCTGGGGTGTAAAGAATATAGAAACTATTCCTGACAAGTTCGTGGAATCACGAAGCTGCCAGATTAAATGTCAGGAAAAGCTCAGACAGTTGAATATCTGAGCCTTTCGGGAGGAATCACTGTATCTGGTATCACAGTGACTGTTGCATTTGCAAGTTCACATCCTGGCCGGGAGCTACTTTGTTGTGGGTATAGACGAAGCTTAAACTCAAATAGTGACATAGATGTACCTGCATAAGAGCTAGGATCTGGCTTTTTGTTTGCGCTTGAGCAGCTGTTCTTGAACTACCATTAGTTGATCTCTTAAAACAGCAGCACGCTCAAAGTCCATGGATTTTGCAGCAGATTTCATTTCTTTTTCCAACCTTGCTCTCAGCTTCGGCAGGTCAACACCTGAGAGTTCAAGTTGTTCGGCAAGCACCTCTTCGCTTACTCTGCCTGTGCTGGCGCTTTCTTTGCCGCGCAGCTGATCTAAAAGTGCGTTACTAGTGTCTTTTATTATTGTACTTGGAGTTATATTGTGTTCTTTGTTATAGGCAAGCTGCAGCTTTCTCCGCCTTTCTGTTTCGCTCATGGCTCTTGTCATTGAATCCGTATAGCGGTCGGCATAAAGTATCACTCGTCCGGCTGAATTTCGTGCTGCTCTGCCAATTGTCTGGACAAGTGATTTTTCCGCACGCAAAAATCCTTCCTTATCCGCCTCCATTATTGCTACCAGAGATACTTCAGGCAGGTCGAGACCCTCTCTTAAAAGGTTGACTCCTACAAGCACGTCGAAGGCGCCAAGACGCAAATCACGAAGCAATTCAACTCGATCGAGTGCGTGGACTTCTGAATGAAGCCAGCGCACTCGAATACCGACCTGCTGGAGATAGTCAGTAAGATCTTCTGCCATGCGTTTTGTAAGTGTAGTGATTAAGACGCGTTCCTGTTTTTCTGAACGCTGCCGTATTTCTTTAATCAGATCATCAATTTGCCCCTGAATAGGCCGCACTTCAACTTCGGGGTCAACAAGCCCCGTGGGCCTGATTATTTGTTCTACCACCTGTTTGCTTTTCTTTAATTCCTGATCGCCGGGGGTAGCAGAAACAAATACGACCTTGCCGACTTTTGCAAAAAATTCATCATGGGTAAGCGGGCGGTTGTCTCTTGCGCAGGGCAGCCGAAATCCGTAGTCTATCAATGTATCCTTTCTTGAGCGGTCTCCGGCAAACATTCCCTGCAATTGCGGCACTGATACATGTGATTCGTCTATAAATGTGACAAATCCATCCTGTCCATATTTGCGTACAAAGTAATCAACCAGGGTTTGCGGCGGCTCGCCTGGCTTTCTCTGTTCAAGTATGCGCGAATAATTTTCAATGCCGTTGCAATAACCGACTTCTTTCAGCATTTCTATATCGAAAAGGGTTCTTTGTTTCAGCCGCTGGGCTTCAACAAGTTTTTGTTCGGAGATGAGCTCGCCAAGCCTTTCTTCCAGCTCCAGCTCTATCTGGGCAATCGCATTCTCTATGGTTTCTTCATCGGCAACATAGTGTTTTGCCGGGTATATCTTTACCTCGCTTACAATCTCTTCGATTTCTCCTGTTACCGGATTCACCACGCAAAGGCGCTCGATTTCGTCTCCGAACATTTCAATGCGCACGACGCTTTCTTCATAAGCAGGAAATATTTCTACGATGTCTCCACGTGCTCTGAAGCGGGCCCGCTCTATTACTAAGTCGTTCCTTTCATAATGAATCTCGACAAAGTTTCTCAGAAGCTGGTTACGTTCAATATTGTGGCCGACTTTAAGATCGATTGCTGCTGAAAGATATCTTTCCGGTACGCCCAGACCATAGATACAGCTCACCGAGGCAACCACAAGCACATCGTTGCGCTCCCAGAGAGAACGGGTTGCCGAATGTCTCAGGCGGTCTATTTCGTCGTTAATGCTTGCTTCTTTTTCAATAAACGTATCGGTGCTTGGAATATAAGACTCGGGCTGGTAATAGTCGTAGTAGCTGATGAAATATTCCACGGCATTTTCAGGGAAAAACTCCCGAAACTCGTTGCACAGCTGGGCTGCAAGCGTTTTATTATGGGCAAGCACCAGGGCCGGCAGCCCGGTTTCCTGAATTACGTGCGCCATCGTCATGGTTTTGCCGGAACCTGTGACCCCAAGCAATGTCTGGTAAGGGTGTCCGGCATTCAAGCCAGCTGAAAGCGATTTGATTGCTCCTGGCTGGTCGCCTGCAGGCGAAAACTTCGATATTACCTTAAAGAGCGACATCGCTAAGATTGACCTCAAACCAGCTAATTTGAGATCCTAGCACAACTGGAAGCCGAATCTATTTGCCAGATCTATTTATCGTATTCGTTGTTATTTGTAGCCGCCTGTTCCTGACCGGCAAGATTCAGGAGCAGCTCGAAACTTCCCGTGTCCTTTTTTACACAAGCACTGACTTCTCCCACAAGATCGGTGTACCAGAGTCCTTCTTCAGCCTTGGAAGCAGCAGGTGGTTCTACAGGTAATACCAGCCTCAGTGAAGTGCCTACTGCAATTTCTACGGGGCTTTCTGCTCTATAAAGATCTGTCGATATAGCCTTCAAAGTGATTTGAATTTCCTCGAATGAAAGCAATTCAGCGCCGGATTCTTCGTTCTTGCTATCAGATAGAGGGTCATCGAGAAGTATATGAATGCACGCTTCTACATTTGCAGACCTGTCCCGGGCTGAGTTATCTGTTTTAGACAAACTTGTTTCCCGCTTATTAGAACGGGTGAAAAAAAGAATATTGCCCGGCCCGTTGGAACTTTCCTGAGCGGCAAGTTCGAAACCACGCCTGCTGAAAGCATTGACAAGAACATCTTGATGATATGCCATGGCGTGGAAGCCTTCTTCTGAAATAATCAATAGCCCGTGTTTTAAGATGCGGCTGTTGAGCTGTTCGTAACCGCAATTGCTGTAATATTCCTTGCGGACTTTTGTAGAAATTGCATCTGTTCTGAAAGTGGAAACTACTATGTCGAGACCGGTTTCCTTAAGCGAATCAATCACTTTTTCAAAACTGGCCACGTTGCCCATGCAGTTAAAAGGAAAGAAAATAAGCGCCTTGTTTTCAGGATGATCTATAGATAACTCCTTTATTGCCCGGCTTATTTCTTCTGCGGCATGCCTGATTATGCTGCAGCTTAATTCAGGATATTTCTTTCTGGCTTTTTTGCTTCTGAGTTTGCCCAGTTCAACCATCCATTGCACTATGTCCATGCCTAAATAGTTGTATGAACGGCTTAATGACCAGTCAAGATACCTGCCGTACCCGCAGCCTACTTCAATTAGCGTTCTGTACCCGCTAGTTTTCATAGCTCTTTCAAGAAAGAGCGCTTCGGCTTTGAGATAGCGAGTTATCTCCGGGGTGAGAGCCCTGGAGTCAAACATTCGCCAGCCCTTTCTTTCACCGTAAAATTGACCTATTTCATGCAGTCGCAATCACTACCTCTTGATTTGTCAAGCGCTTTATCGCAAGCAAGCATACAATAAATTTGCCGTTAGTACTTAGCTTCATAAGGCGTTTATTGCTCATTTATATGTGGGACATTCTAATAAAGGGCTTTCATTTGTTGTCAATGCCTGGAGAGCGGATGAATTACTTAATTCAGCATTTCATTGAAGATTCGTTTACTAGCTTTGCGGAAAAAACAGCAGTTAAACAGGGCGACCGGCGGTACACATATGCAGAAATAGACGAACTGGCTTTTCGATTTGAGTCACACTTCTTTGACAAGAAGCCTGCCGCTAACATGATTGGTATTCTCTCGCGGGTTAGAGTTGAAGCTATTGTGGCAATGATTGCGGCAATAAGAGCAGGTGTTGTATATGTGCCGCTCAATATACTTGCACCGGTGTCCTGGCTGGCAAACGTGATAAAGAGTGCTCAAATCGAGGTTCTTCTTGTAGATCCGGATTACATAGAGCTTGCAGAAGCACTTAAAGAACATGGTATCAAAGAAATAGTTGTTCTTGATCATACTGGAGAGTCAGGCAAACTTCCATATTTGAACTTCAAAACCATAGGCGAAACCAAAATCAGCATCAGCGTGGCAGAAAGCAAACCTCGCCACGGTAAACCCGGCATCCTGGCAGATGATATTGCTTATGTTCTTTACACATCGGGCTCTACAGGTAGCCCGAAAGGCATTATGATAACCCACAGAAATGCCTGGACTTTTATTGACTGGATGAGCAGCGAGTTTGAGATCTCTCCGGATGACCGAGTCTTCAACAGGGCACCGCTTCAGTTCGATCTGTCTGTTTTTGATATATTCAGCACTTTTCAAAAGGGAGCCGAGCTTGTGATTGCGCCGATGGGATTCAGCAAGGAAGCGCAAGACGTACTAGATTATATGAGAAGAGAAGAAGTGACCGTTGTTTATACCGTGCCCTCTACATTCATAAATTGGCTGAGTAAGGGCAATCTCGATGCAGGTGTTCCGAGCCTGCGCCTGGTTCTATATGCAGGTGAACCGTTTCCGGTGCCATATCTGCGCAAGTTCATGAAATGCCTTCCGGATACAAGAGTCTCAAACATATATGGCCCGACTGAAACAAACATAGTCACTTATTTCCATATCACTGAAGAAATTCCTGAGGACTGGGAGTCTGTGCCTATAGGAATCCCTGTGCATGACACCGAGATTTTTATCGTTGATGACGAATTGAAAGCAGTTGCTCCTGGAGAAATTGGAGAAATACTCGTGCGAGGCGGCACCGTGTTTGCGGGCTATTTCAATGACCCGAAACGCACAAGTGAAAAGCTTGTACAAAGTCCATTTCATGCTCATCCGACACTTTGCTGTCGCACAGGAGACCTGGGTAAATTTTTAGCTGACGGTAATATTGTTTATCACGGACGGGCTGACAGCATGGTAAAAACAAGAGGCTATCGAGTTGAACTCGGTGAAGTTGAAACAGCTATTGCAAGCATAAATGGTATTGACGAACTTGCCGTAATTGCCTGCCCGCATGAAAAATACGGAAATACTCTTCATGCTTTTGTATCGTGCAAAAACGGTGGGCCGAGCCAGGATGAAATTCTTCAAGAGTTGAAGGAAAAAATACCAAGTTATATGATGCCCTATGAACTGATTAAATTGGATTACTTGCCCAAAACTTCGACAGGGAAAATAGACAGAGTTGGATTGAGAGAGAGTTTGAAAAAAGAAGATCTTGTCAAGGAAAGGAGCGGCAAGTGAGCATCTTTGATCGGGTAATTGATGCTAATCTCAAAGGACAGCGTTCGGACATCCGTGATGTGCTTCATGCAAGCCCAATGTTTGATGCAGAAGCACGCGCAATAGACAAACGCAAGATCAAATTTGATGAACGCTGGATTGTGGATTTTGCCTCATGCAATTATCTTGGATTCGATCTTATTGACGAAATAATCGAATCGGTTGAGCCGGCTTTGAAAAAATGGGGAGTGCATCCGAGCTGGTGCAGGCTTGTTGCAAGTCCGTCTCTATATGTGCAGGCAGAAGAAATGCTTGCCGAGCTCATAAAGGCAGAAGACACTCTTATTCTTCCAACAGTCACTCTGATTCATATAGGTGTCATACCGGCCCTTGCCGGAAACGATGGACTTATTTTGCTTGACAAATCTGCTCATATGACCATGTACGAAGCTGCCAAAATGGCCCGAGACAGTGGTGCCAAATTGAAAAGCTTCAAGCATAACGACTATGCAACGCTGGAATCGCTTCTTATTGAGCATAAAGAAAATCCCAAAAAACTCATACTTGTCGACGGCGCTTACAGCATGACCGGTAACTATGTAAATGTGCCGAAAATGGCGCAACTGGCTGAAAAATACGAAGCTATTCTTTATATAGATGATGCACACGGCTGGGGTGTAGTTGGCGAGAATCCGGACGAGAACCTGCCTTATGGTTACAAAGGCAATGGTGTTGTTCGTCATTTTGGCCAAGGGTACCAAAACGTGCTTTATATAGGAGGGCTTTCGAAAGCTTATTCATCTCTTGCCGCATTTATTTCTTGCAGCAAAAATATGAAAGCCTTTCTGAAGGCTTATGCTACTCCTTATGACCTTTCCGGTCCCTGCCCGACTGCATCTTTGCAAAGCCTTATTACAGGGCTTGCAGTAAACGAGCGCCAGGGCGACGGGCTGAGAAAACAGCTTTACAAGCTTACTGTGCGTGCCATAAGCGGATTGAGAAAACTTGGATTCTACATAGACAATGAAAGCAACTTTCCTATTGTTTCAGTCTGGATTGGTGATTCCAGGCATCTGGTGGAAGCCTCAAAAATTTTGTGGGATAACGGCATTCTAATTACTCTTGCTCCATATCCTATGGTCAGGCGCGGCGAAGAAACATTAAGAATCACAGTTACCGCGGCTAATGATGAAGAAGAAGTAGACAGGCTTTTATATGCTTTCAGTAAGATAAGAGACTATCTTGAAAAAGAAAAAGCTGCTCTTGCTCCCGAGCTTCAGGCGGCAGACGGGAGCATGAAATAACCGTGGTTGACAAACTGGAGCAGGAAAAAACGAGGGATGAGCTTCAATGGCTCTCATGGACTGGTTACAGTGAGAAAAAACGAATTTCTCTAAGTGGCTGGAGCGAGGAATTCTCTCGTCCTTCGCCACTGTTTGAAAGCCTGCCGTATTGCAAGCAATCGTACAATTTCTTGAGCGGCCTTAGCAAGGAAAAACGTCTGGCTATTCAGAACCAGCTTTTTGATAGAACTGCTCATTCTGTGCCGGTAGCGGCCTATATGGGAGTCATTAAATCAGAAGAGACTGCATTTATAAGAAAGCAACTTGAACTCTGTCTTCATACAATCATAAGACTGATGCAGATTGCATCTTGTGATCGAATTGAAGGCAAAGTAATGACTGAACTTTTTGCAGCTTTGCCTGAGTTATCTGCAACTGAGTTGCGATCAGCGCTTGAGAGCTCTTTGTATTTCTATGCAAACGGCAAATTGCAAAAGCCTTTTAAGAATGTTTTGATAGATCCGCTGTATCTTGAGCTAGGCATAGACATACTCTGTAACAGGAGCGAGCTTTGCCTCGCGGAGTTCCAGGTTCGTTATTCCACACCTTATCCGCATCTATTGCAGGACATGAGTGAGGCTTATGCAGGTGCTTTTCCAGTACTATTTGAGAGGTTCGGTCTGAAAAAAGAAGGCTTTTCGCAACGAAGAAAAGCTTTGCTTGAGAAAGCTCTTGAAACCTTTTCTGCCCGCGCAAAAGAAAAACCTGAAAAGCTTTTGCTAGATGCCTGGGCTTATCTTGAGAACGCAGGTGCCAACTTGAAGCCGACAGCCTCTGAATTAGGGATGGAATATCTTTTGTTTGATGATCTTTTGAAAGACCAGAATATATATGAGAGAGCATACAGGAACAAAAGACTTGTGATCTTCAATCAAGCGCCCTTGAATTTGCTTGACCCTCAGGACTTGCTTTTCGGCAGAGTAAATGTAGAGAAGTTTGAAAATTATGATGAGCTTGCCTGGCTCGGTTTGCTTGAAAGATATTTGCGAGGTCAGGTCTTTCTTTCAAACTCACCCATGTCCGATCTGCTAAATGACAAAGCACTTTATTCAACACTTCCAGCTCTGAGCAAGTTGTTTTTTGACCGGGAGCTTGAGCTTGAAATAGTAAAAGCAAAAGCATGTTGGTCTTGTGAGGATTTTGCCAGACCCGACAATCACGTCCTTTCTTCTGCAAGAAAAAACAAAGACAAATCTGTGATTGCACACAGATACCTTGAAGGCGGTCTTGGGATACTTGTTGGACCTGCAACCAGCCAGGAAGAATGGGAAAGCTTTATTGATACTTTTGTAAGCGACAGACCTTATCTTTATGTGGTGCGTGATTATTTCGAAATGGATCCTGATTTTTCAATGCGCCAGCTGGCAGCAGTTTATGCCCCGGAGTTTCTGTCTCCGGCAGGCGAGTTTGAAACAGAATTTTCAGACAGCATTTACGGCCGCGTGACTGCTCAGCCACCGTTAAGTTCAGATAATCATAAAGCCTTTCTTTTGTTTGAGCAAACAAGAGAGTAGGTGCGCATTTTGCTTTCTACCTGGACTAAGGGTTAGCAGCTTAAATCTGGTCACCGACCTTCAGTTGCTCTGCTTTATAGCCTTTCTTTTTAAGCAGCTCGATAATGCTTCGATCACCGACCAAATGACCTGAGCCCACAGCCACCAGATAAACATCATCCGGAGCCCCTTTCAGATAAGGCTCGAGTTTTTCGGCCATGGTGATGTTGCGCTGGTAAAGTACCCTTTCTGTAACCGGCATGAATTCAGGATGTTCGATCACATCCCGGTTCATTACCTGGTCAAGTCCCTTTGCGTCGCCTGCAAACCAGCAATCCATCATCTTGCCGGCATCTTCCTTTATCAAATGCATGTCTATGAATGTGAGATCAAGCATCATTTTTTGCAGATCTTGAGGCAGGTCGGCGAACATTGATAGCTGAAATTCTTCAGTTTCCAGCCCAATGATTTTCTTTGAGATCTTGTTAGCCTCATTCATAAAATGAAGATCGATGCCGTATTTACTGTTATAGCCGAGTTTTTGTATTTCAAGCTGCATAACCTGGATCGAAGCCAACCAGGGTTTCATGCTTAAAAACACAGGCAGAGGCAGTCCGGTTTTCTGGCAGTAGTTTCCTAATGCATTGATCGTTTCAGGAGACACATGTTTAGCCAGGTTGTCCGGAGCCTGATAACTGCCCCGCTGGCTGAGCAGTGATTTCACTTGGTCGGGCGAAGATTTTGTAGTGTTTACTTCAACTATCAAGGCCTTCGACTTGCTGAAAGCTTTTTCCATTTCGGCCGGAAGCGGATAGTATTCAGGCTTGAAAACATGAATTGTTCCTAGCAGAAAAAGCGTGGCACCGGACTCTGCAGTCATTTTCCAGAGAAAGAGCTTTCCCTTTGCACTGCGAGTTTCTGCCTTGCTTTCCTTGTGCAGGGAGGTTTTGGGTTGTAAAAGCGCAGGTGCTGCTTCTGCCGACTCCTGGTTGAGGTGGCAAGCTATGAGTGTCAATATGAGGAGTATTGCCGCGAAGAAAGATGCCACTCTTTCAGGGTAATTTAACTTCTTTTTCACATGCTTTTCCTCTGAGCTGTTTTCTATTTGCCCTTAAAACCGCCTGACTTAAAGCTGGTTTCAAGATAAGATCTAATTCTATGCGGGAATTACGTATATAGTCGCGCTTTCGTTTCACAAGTTTTCAACAAATTACTGTGATATTAGTCCACATCGGGTTTTGCCGGTTGGCAATCCAGACCATCGCGGCTTCAGCAGATCGGAATTGATTTGGTTTAACGTTGTCAGTGCCTCTGAAAGGAGGTTACTTAAATACTGTGACTGTTTTTTTTTGTGGGTAGGCAGTCGCGGTAGAGCAAGCAGGAATCTTTTGTTTCCGCAAGCTCAATCTTGCATTGCCGGAAGGCTGGGAGGAGCCTTAGGGTAGATGCAGATAAAGTAAGAGGCTGAAAAGTGGGTCCGAACCGGGCAACCTGCTTTGTTGTTCAACGACAACCGTATAAAAAGTATATTCGTAATCGTCGACCAACTTTTTATGGTTTTTGGCAATTACTAAGGCTTGCTTTGAGCTGGCAAGTCTGTCGATTGATGTGAGTGTGCATACAGGTTGCGCAAGCAGCCTGATTCAGGCTGTTTTTGAACAGTGATCCCGGAATTATCTCTTAGGGGAACTGTTTATGTCGACCAATCGCGAGCTGCCGGACGAGACTGAGAAAAAGAACGACTTTGTGCCGGAACCCGAACAAGAGTCTGCCGGGCAGGATCTGAGCCGGGTTTCAGATCTGTCAGGCAGCCGTACACTGGCCGATGCATTTCGTGATTCATATCAGAAGATGCACTCCGAGATTTATACTGGCATTTACAAACCAGTTGGGTTTTACAGCCCGGGAAGAACGCCTGAATCTATGAAGCCTCCGGCAGACTTTCCTAATCTTGATTTGCAGGATGGCACTAATAACGAGGCTGGCGCTGGCGGAAAGCAAAAGCCAGCTGCAGAAAAAGCACAAGAAAATCAAAAGAAAGAGGAAAAAACTCAAGAAAACGACAGTAAAAAGAAAGACAGCTTTCTAAATCGTTTTCTCTGGACCAATTTTTCCAATTTTCCAAAGGCCGAGAATACAACAAATCCGGACACAATCAAGGACGGACCGCCGCCGAAGCTCAATCCCGGCACAAGACCCGGAAGCATTGATTTTGATCCTCAGGGACCGGACAATCCTAAACTTCCCCCGGAACCTGAGACTAAAGACTCCAGCTTAAAGCCCGGCGAGCGACCGGAGCCGAAACCTGAAAATAAGCCGGAGCCGTTACCCGGACCGGATAAGATAATCGATTCAGGAAATGTGCGCAAAGAAGGCAACAAAGTCCATGTTGATTATCCAGGCGGGCAGAAAACCCGCGAGATCACTTTTGCTGCTGATGGCAGAGCCGAGCAGATAATCACAAAGGACGGAAGCGGAAGCATGCATCTTGTACGCAAAGGAGAGCAGTGGTTCGCACGAGTGCAGGGCATGGAATTGCAGATGCCAGGCAAAATTGAAGCTAATGATCGCGGTGAAGTCACTTTCGAAATGGGACAGGGTATTTATCGCCGTGAAAAGCCCGACGGCAGTAGCGTTCAGGAAAAAACCAGTGAAGACGGCTCGCGCATGTCTTTCTACAATAACAACCAGATTGAAAAACTGACTCGTAAGGACGGTTCTGCCGTTGAGATTTCGGCTGATGGCAAAAAGATTATTGAAACTCTTCCTGGAGCTGCAAGAAGCATCGGCTGGACTAAAGGAGAAAATGGCGTCTGGACAAGCGATCAAAATCCAGCCCAGCAAAGGAAAAACTATAAGGTAGAATCCAACGGCAACACAAGCTGGGACGGTCCGGATGGCTTGAAATTTGTTATTTCAGGCGACGGTGCCCTGATGATCCAGGGAGAAGGCCAGGCAAAAATTCAGCTTGATGAGCTCAACAGAATCAAGTCAATCGATTACGGTAACAAAAGCAGGGAATTTGAATATTTTGAAAACAGCAGTGAAATCAAAAAGACTGTAATCAGCGACAAAGATAAAAATACAACAAGCAGCTTTACTAGAGAGGCTGCAGGTTCAGACAGGTGGAAAACTGACAACGGCCGAACATGGACTGGCGATATCAAAGTGGGCTCCGGCGGGGTTTATTCTTATAAACCCAGCGGCAGTTCAATTGGCCAGCAGGACAAAGACGGGCGCTGGTATACGATGTGGCCTGACGGCAAAGTGACTCGTGACCAAATAAGTGAGGATGGTTCGCGTCTGTCTTATGATGGAGATAAGCTGAGCAAAGCCCTTGCTAAAGACGGAACAAGTGCCGATATCACAGATAACAAAATTTCAATCAATAATCCCAGAACCGGAGAAAGCGTTAGCTGGACCAGAGACGGTGATGGCTGGACTGCCGATTCGGCAAGATTTCCGGGAGTCAAAAAAGATCTGCAAATTAACGAAAAATGTGAAGTCTCGTTCCTCTCGGATGACGGAAGCCGCCATTCAATTAGACCAGACGGCAAGGAAGTAATTACTCGCAACGATGGAGTTAAGCTCGAGCTTAACGAAAAACAACAGATTGACAGGATCACAAAAGGTGATTCGCAAAGAAGCATCGAGCGAGCTCCAGATGGCAGTATCAGCCGAGTCACAGACAAATACAAGGACTCCGAGCGCCTGCTTGTTAACCGGCGGAAAGGAGATGGAGTAAGCTCGGTCGAAATCAATAAAGATGGTGAAATTACAGTTAAGCATCAGGATCAGACAAGCACGCTCGAGAGAGCTAATTTCACGAGTGTGACTCGTGACCGTGATGGTTTGCCGCTCTTGCAAACAAATCAAAAGGGCGACTCCCGCAGCTTCAAGTACGAAGGCAGCGGTCCTAATAAGTCTCTTGTCGAAATACAGGATACAAAGAAAAGCTCAAAGGGAGATCGGATTGAGACATGGACTCGCAAACCCGGAAGCAATGACTTTGTAAGTGTTAACGACAAGGGCAAAGAACGCACGCGCGAAAACGTAAAACTTTGCCCTGACGGAAGCGGAGATTATACATATAAGAACAAGGACGGGGGAAATGATCGGACCTCGCGACTCGGTGCTGATTCTGGTGACTCTGCACTTTCCGAGAGTGTAGAAGAAGCAAGAGAGGGTTTGCTTGATGAGCTTCGTGAAAAGCTCCCTGAGGTTAACTACAAGCGTTTTGAAGAGATGATGAAAGGCTTTGAGAAACGTATGGGCGACAGGGCTTATCTGAGAAAACTTGCAGGTGTAAAGAACCCGGAAGCCATTGACGACGAAGTAACAAAAGACGTTCAGTCTACCTATGACAACCTGCGGCAGATGGTAACAAAAGGCGACGAAGGAACCTTCTTCGATCAGAAAACCAGAGTCAAGCTGGCTGAAAACTTCATGTTTCACGCAATGGAGCCGACCACTGTCGACCAGGGACCTGCATCAAGGTCCGATTGGAACGGTCATGGTACTTGCTGGATTGAAACAGGCCAGATCTGGGGACTGACTCAGCATCCGGGAGCAATGGCTGACTACCTCAGACAAGTAAGTCTGGACGGGCAGGTAGTAACTAGAAACTCCGGTGAGAAAGACTCGACACCCAAAACTTATACTTTCTCGAGCAAACTTCTATCGTTCACCGGCAATAAGCAGGAAAGCAAATGGACCATCGAAACAGCCAGCACCGAGTGGAGAGACGAAGGTAACATGAAAACTCAAATCTGGGGAGACCGCAGCCCCGTAAGCAAGATCTTCGATTATACGCTGCCTATACTTTCGGGCTCCCGTAAAGAATTCGATGTGGACGGTGGAACTTATGGCACTCATAACTTTGTCGGACAGGGGCATACACGCGGCGTTAAGGAAATCATGTTGATGGTTACCGGCGATTACCCAGTGGACCGTTCGTTTCAAGACCACAGTGAGGGTCACTTGCTCGACAATAATTACGCAAAGAGCATGCTTGAAAAGGGAACCGTGCTGAGCTACACACCCGGGCATTTGCGTTCGCAGACCATAAGACAGGTTGACGGCAAATGGTATCTATATCAGGATGACCAGCACAGCGAAAAATCGGACAGCGTCATGGCTGAAATAACCGACATTGAGCGCTGGGCGAAGGGTGATAAGAGTGTGGAGAGGAAAGTGAGTATTTCTGCACTTGATCTCTTGCACAAAAGAGCCTGGACGGGCAGCGGCAGTGCCGATGCAATCGGAACGGTAGTGCCGCGTTCGGTAAATTCGAATAGCAGTCAGTCGATGTCTAGCTATTCCAGCTTCGGGAACAAGCAAACTGCGACTGTGAGCAAAGCTTATCGCTAGTATTTATCTCAGTGTTTAAAAAATTCTGGAAATGAAAAAGGAGAAAGGGAATGCTTTTGCAAACTGAAGCTCGAGTAAAAGTGATTGCGGCTGAACTTTACAGTTGTTTGCAGAATTTCAAACCAGGAGAAAAAATCCGCTTTTCAGAGCTGGTTGTCAGTGCTTTCTGCGACGCATTTGAGAGTAACGGGCTTGATGGAGTGGACGAGCTGATTGATTCAGTCAATAAAGAGCTGAAGAGTTGTGCTTCCAAAATAGGCTTTCGCCAGGGTTCAGCTCTTGAAGCTGCCGCAGGAGACCGCCCGGCAAAGCTATATCTATGCCTGATTGAGAGTGAAAGCGATCAGGTGTTCAGCCACGAGTTTATTCAATTAAGATAATCGAGCGTTAGAATTTAAGCTTTACTTTCTTAGCAACTCTGCTTGCCGGGTGTTGATTCTAGTTCTGATCTTGGAATAAGTGAATTAGACTGGAACTATCACTGAAGAAGGAAGGTAATGAGCAAAACTAGGTTATCTCTGGTTTGGTGGCTCTGTATGATCCCGGCTTTCGGGGCAGTTGCAATGTTTTCTTATGAATGGTTTCAGCATCCTGCAGAAACCAGATTTCTTGTTTATGCAATTATCAGCCTTGTGGTTGGCGTCATATTCGGCTGCCTGATTGTGAATGCAAGCCAGACATCCGAGCAAGACCAAAATCAAAGCCGGGCTGCTGAAACAAAGTCACAAGCTGCGGGACCTGCCAGAGACCAGGCCTTAACTCCTGATGAGTGGTGGTTGACTGATTTTTCAAGTAGCGATTCAACAGATTCGGAAACTGCAAACAAAGGCAGCTCTCAGGACAGGCAGAAAGCTGTTGAGCCAGCGGCTTCGGTTTTCTCCGACAAGAAATCTGCCGACTCAAAAAACGAGTCTCCGAAAGAAGATGCGATCATTCTGAATTTGTCGAAGGATTTGGAAGAGATTAAAGAAGGAGCTGGAGCGCCGTTTGCCATGCCAGGCGAAGTTTCGAAAAAAGAGCCGTTGAATTTCTCACCTGAAGCCGAAGCTCCGAAAGCCGAAGCTCCGAAAGCCGAAGCTCCGAAAGCCGAAGC
>CAZTQO010000001.1:64058-68647 GCA_964615655.1 uncultured Candidatus Obscuribacterales bacterium
AAAGCCGAAGCTCCGAAAGCCGAAGCTCCGAAAGCCGAAGCTCCGAAAGCCGAAGCTCCGAAAGCCGAAGTTCCGAAAGCCGAAGCTCCGAAAGCCGAAGTTCCGAAAGCAGCAGCTCCGAAAGCCGGGGCTCCGAAAGCCGAAGCTCCGAAAGCAGCAGCTCCGAAAGCCGGGGCTCCGAAATCAGAAGCTCCGAAAGCCGAAGCTCCGAAAGCCGGGGCTCCGAAATCAGAAGCTCCAAAAACCTCGTCTCCAAGAGCTGAAGTCAATAAATCCGTTAGCGCAACGATTCGTCCGCAGCAGTCATCAGTGCAGGTTACAAGAACTTCTTCTCTCAAATCAAATGAATCAAAAGAGGCAGACGACAAGAAAGTTGAAGAGTTGATGAAAGAAGCGCAAAAACTTATGGCGGACAGTAAGTTTGCAGATGCTGTTGCCAGTTGTGACAAGGCCACCAAGATCAACAACAGAAATTTTGATGCCTGGATATTGAAAGGTCAGGCATTGAGAGGAAGTGGGCGTTTAGATACGGCGCTTTATTGTTTTAACTATGCTCTTGGTATCAATGATAAGAGTCCTGAGGCACTTTCACAAAAGGGGGATTGTCTCCTCGGTCTTGAAAAGGCAAGTGAAGCCCTGATTGCGTATGACAAAGCTTTGAGCATTGATAGGGTCGCTTTAAAACCCTGGCTTGGAAAAGCTCGCAGCCTGGCTTTATTGGGAAAGCATAAGGATGCACTTGCGTGCTTTGATAAAGTTCTGATCATTGATCCGGGTAATGAAGAAGCCCAGAAAGACAGGCAAGCATCACTTGCCAAAATGGGCTAGCCGGGATTCAGACCTTTACTCGCCTGCCATTTCACCAAGGCTCATTGATTCAGCTGAAAAAGGTTTTTCACTGCTGTTGGCCCAGCTGTTTGCTGTTCCGTAATAGATACCTTCCAGACCACCTTTAAATACTGCAAACGGTAGAGTAACAAGAGCGCAACTTCCGCGAAGCAAAGCGTTATCGCTATCTCCGGACATTTCTCCGCTCATCTTTTTTGTATTTTCTGCAGTTTTTCTAACTACTGCAATTGGTGTACCAACTACCGCTCCAGCAGCAAAAGCCACCAGTCTTACCGGGATCATGGCGACCCCTTTTGCTGAATCATCAGCCCGGGCTGGAAGAAAGCCGGCAAGAGTAATGCAAGCTGCAAGCAAAGGTGCAAGATTCCTGAGCATTATTGGATTTCCTTTTATAGAATTCAACGACCAGTAAATTATCTCCTCATGACAACCGAAAGTGTTTAGTTGCTTGAGTGCCAGCTGTGAAATCTCCATATAAGGGGCTTTACAAGAGTTGCGTTAAGTTGATATCTATACCTTCTATAAGATATGGATATTGCATAAGGAAATTAGATCTTGATTTCCGGTTCTCAGGAAACTGCATTGGTATTAATAAAGCAATTGTGGTGGCAATGTTGTGGGTTCGGCTTCTTATCTGTGTTTTCGTGTCCAATCCGTCCTTAAAAATTACCAAGAATGGAAAAGCAAATCGCAGCGATTTTCTTGCAAATCAAATACAGTGAACGGAAAAACCGGTTCTTAAGACGCTCTCATCACACTGTTAATCTAGCTTAACAGGCTGCGCCACGTATTGAACCCACACTTATACTTGGGTTAGGGCGTTGCCAAGGAAAGTAATAAATGCGATATGTGCAGGGGTTGCAAAGTAAAAGATTACGGAACTATTTAGAAACCCCTTCGTTTCACATCTTGCACATAATATCGAACTACAGGGTCGAAATTTAGACAGAGATTCAAATTCCCTCGAGAAAGCCGCTTCGTAGGATCTATATAAGAAAGATCATTTAAGTAATAAAAGAACAGGGCTTGTCCGACTCGAATCTCTTGCGAAATTTCTAAACTTGCTTTTCAAAGCAACGTACTGCCTACGAAGCCAAAAAGGCGTTGGCCGGTTTATTCACAGAGGGAACATAATGGCAAAAACTAGAGCTGCTGATACGGACAAGGGTATGAACCAGATGCTTGTCGAAGACGAGAATATCGCCAAAAGAAATGAGCTTGAAGAGCTCGATCTACTGGATGATGCCGATAATTTCACGATCATCGATGACGAGGAGGATAACCTTGATGATGATGATGAGCCTGTTGAGCTCCCATCCAGCCGCGAAATAGCAACAGAAGATTCTGTAAGACTTTATCTTAGAGAAATCGGACGTATTCAACTGCTTAAGCCAGATGAAGAAATTGAGCTTGCTCGTAAAATTCTTCAGGGCGACATGATGGCAAAAAGAAAGTTGGTGCAAGCCAACCTGAGACTTGTTGTTTCAATAGCCAAAAAATATATTGGACGCGGTTTATCTTTCCTTGATTTGATTCAAGAAGGCAATCTCGGTCTAATTCGTGCAGCAGAAAAATTCGACCATGAGCGTGGTTATAAGTTTTCAACCTATGCAACCTGGTGGATTCGTCAGGCGATTACGCGCGCCCTGGCTGACAAATCACGCACAATCCGCGTGCCTGTGCACATGGTTGAAACAATCAACAAGCTGAAGAAAGTAACAAGGCAGCTCGCTCAAGAATTGAACAGAAAGCCAACCGAGCAGGAACTTGCCAAAGCCATGGGAGTTTCTCTGGTTAAGTTGCATGAGATCATCAAAGCAGCGAAGGAACCTATTTCTCTTGAAACTCCAATAGGTAAGGAAGAAGATTCGCGCCTTGGTGACTTCATTGAAGATTCAGAGGCAGAGCGTCCTGAAACCACAGTAACTCATGAGCTGCTCAGGCAGGATCTGGCCCGCATGCTCAACGAACTCACACCGCGTGAGCGAGATGTGCTTCGTCTGAGATTTGGTCTTGATGATGGCCGTCAGCGCACACTTGAAGAAGTCGGACAGCTGTTTGCAGTAACTCGCGAACGTGTTCGTCAGATTGAATTCAAGGCACTCAGAAAGTTGAGACAACCTGGAAGATCTTCGCGTTTACGTGAATATCTCTAAAATTCAGTGCTTTCTGAAATGATTATTCCTCAAAAATGAGGATATCTATAAAAATCATAGGGCGGCGCCAAGCGTCGCCCTATATAATAGCTCGATAGGTTTGTGTATGTTATCTGGTCGATTTTTGCTTGATTTACAGTACGGGGGTTTTTCGGATTTATGAGCTTCTCAGAGGATCCATCTTCAGCTCATGCACCATTTACCGGTGATTCAAGCGGGCAGATTTTTGATTTGCCTGATATGGTAAGCGGCTCTCCCACCACCAGTGAAAGGGTTGTAGACACGCAATCAGGATTCCTGCTGGTTGTAAAGAAGTTGAATGACAGGCTGGCGCTCTCAATTAAAAGAAATGTCGGCACGCCTCCTTCAAGCTCGGTATCTCTGACCCAGGACGAATCAAGCAGATTGTCAAGGATACTTGCAAGCTCTTTTTCGGGTGAGGATCTTACCGCTGAACTGGCCGAAAGCGTCTCAAGGCGCCGCCGTGCGTCAAAACTATTTGCTTCGAATAACGACGACGCTTCTGTGGAAGAAAACGAGCCAGCTGTGCCGGACTTCAAAGTTCCTGCTCAATCACTGAGCAGTGTGCATATACCGATGAAACTCATGCTCGGTTCGGTTTTGCGTGCTTTTATGATTCCGATTTTAGGCATAGCGCTCAGTGTTTTTGCACTTGGTATTGGTGCTGGTGTCACAGGACTGAAGTTTGCAGGCAAAAACGATGCTGCTCCTGTGGCTCCGCTTGCCGACCCTCTGGAGGCGGCCAGGGTAGATGCTTTTGTTCGAGATTTTGTGGCAAACATGCTTGATTTTACAAGCAATACCTACCGCATTTCTCAGATACACGCTATGGCTTCGATGTCTCCTGATTTGCTCGAGCGCTACTGGAGTGAAACAAGCTTCCCCTTGAGCAAGAAACAATTGCAAGGCTTGCCGCAGAGTGCCAACTTGTTGATTAGCGAATTGAAGCAAGAGAGAATTGATGCAAATTCTGTTCAGGTTGATATACACGCAAAGCTTTGCGATACCCAAAATCCAAAGCTTACAACACCGGTGAATTTGAGATTGAAACTTGCACTGGATGCAAATCGGCAGATTTTTGTTCTTGATCAGGAAGACCTTTCAGCAGCAGGCAAAACTAAGTAAACAGTTTGCTCGAAGTGCAGCAGCAACAGATCTGCCTGGCTAGCCCAAGCTGACCTTGCCAGATTCTTAAGTTTATGCTACCATACAAAAATATGGCGATCCTCTTAGTTTAGTGCCTTTCGGGCCGGAATATTGCTCCAGTTGTTGAATTTCGCGCCATTCCAGTTCAATTCCAGCAAAGAGGGCTAGTTCTATGTCTGACAATGATGAGTTTGTTGAGAAAGTAGGCAATGCAATTATTTCTTTGAACCAGGCAGTAGTTGATATTCGTTCCGATCTTGCCGGAGTAAAGCAAGAAGTTGCCGGAGTAAAACAAGAAGTTGCCGGAGTAAAACAAGAAGTTGCCGGAGTAAAGCAAGAAGTTGCCGGAGTAAAACAAGAAGTTGCCGGAGTAAAGCAAGAAGTTGCCGGAGTAAAACAAGAAGTTGCCGGAGTAAA
>CAZTQO010000001.1:68874-217753 GCA_964615655.1 uncultured Candidatus Obscuribacterales bacterium
GAGTAAAGCAAGAAGTTGCCGGAGTAAAGCAAGAAGTTGCCGGAGTAAAGCAAGAAGTTGCCGGAGTAAAGCAAGAGCTATCTGATTTCAGGATTGAGGTCAATCAGAAGCTTGATGGAATAGGAAACTATCTCCTTTCATCGGATCGCACGCATCTTGAACATGCCCGGCGATTGAACCTGCTTGAAAACAGAGTAGAAAAACTGGAAAACGATCAGAAAAAAGACAGTGCTTAAGTGAGCCAGATTGTTTAAGTCCTGGCGAGTATTTTTGCTTGCAGGCTGCTAATAATTGCAGCAAGTAACGCTCCTGATGCATCAATCAAAACATCGCTAAAAAGTGCTGTGCGACCCGGTACAAAATACTGGTGCAACTCGTCGCTTGCTGCATATAAGACTGCAAATAAGAATGCTGGCAAATGTTCTTTTTGAAAAACATATGAATAGCGGACTCTGGCTTTGTTATCGATTTTTGAGAATGATCTCTGAAATCTGGCTGCAATCACGAACAAGATGGCATACTCTGCCATGTGAGCTCCTTTACGCACAATATAGTTGAAGGAAGCAAATATCTCTTTGCTTAGTTCGTTTGAATTGGCCTGATCTGAAAAGCAGTAAATCACTCCCATCCACAAGAGGAGCAGTGCTCCGTTGAATAGCCGCTCAGTTTGCCTTTTCATGCCTTTCTATTCCTTCGTTTCTTTTCTTCCTTTTCTATTGCCCGCTGTGACTTCTTGTTTTTGCTTCTCATTTTTACGTTCCTGACTGAGAGTCCAGGATGGTCCTTTACAAAAAAACGCCACAGACGTTCTTGAGCATGGCTGATGCCCACTCTGATTGACTTTCCTATTTCATGTTTTTTCAATTTATCTCCATGCACCAGCCAGAGTTCACCTGTTGGGTCCATGAGATTGATTGCATTATGACTCCGGTCAATCTCTAAGGTTTTGCATAGCTTGCCCGGTCCGTTGGCGCCATCTAAATCAAGCGCTCGAATTAAGACTGCCGCAGCTGTTCCTGCTGGTTCAGTTACCACATTTAAGCAGTTATACATGCCGTATATAAAGTAAACATATGAATACCCGGGTGGGCCAAACATGACCCGGCAACGATTAGTTTCACCCCTGAAAGCGTGGCAGGCCGGATCGTTGGAAGTATAAGCTTCAACTTCAATTATTGCGGCATATGTGATGCGGCCATCGATGTGACGCCGGCAAAGACGAGCTCCTAATAAATCCGGTGCCACTTCAAGCGTGGGTCTTGCAAAAAATTTTTGCTCAAAGATTTTTTCAAAATCTATCAACATGACTGGTCTGCATGAATTGCATCAACTACTCATCTAGCATAACTCATTCGATAATAAATCAGCTGTTTGCAAGGGGACTATTGAATATATTTTGTAGATTGCTGGACAAGAGCCGGTGAGGGCACCATAATATGCTGAGTTCGTTTGAGTTAGTGGAGGAGTCTGATGCTGCCCGAACTGGAAAAAACGCAAAGCGACTTGAGTCTCGATGGTCTTGAGCCGTTGCTGGAAAAAAGCGAAGCTGAGGGTTCCGCAGACGATATTGAAAGACTCCAGGATTGGACGGTAGATGAAGCGGCTCGTGTACTTGGGCTCTCTAAGGGAGCCGTGATCCGGCGCCTTGAAGATGGTATCATCCCCGGTTACAGAGTAAGGCGAGGATTCGGACACGCCTGGCGCGTAAAGCCGGTTTGGTTGGGTGAGCCTTCTGTCCGGAATAAACAGGAAACAGAGCCGGCCTGTAGCAAGGCAGTGCTGCTTGAAAATGAAAGAAACACAGATGAAGCAAATTCTGAATCAGAAAATTCTGCCAAAGAGTATGTAGACGTATTTGAGATCTCCGATGAATCGAGTTATGGGCTCTCAGCAACCAGTGAATTGATTGAAGTTCGTTCTAAATTGCAATTAGTTGAGAAACAACTTGAGGAAGCACAATTAAAACTTGATGGTGCAAACTACAAGCTTGGTTACCTGGAAGCCCGGCTTGAGTTCAGCCAGGAGCAACTCAGGCTTTTGAAAGTTGTCGACGAAGCGACCCCATCACTTTTTAGCCGCTTTAAAAACTGGTTTTGCTCCAGCCGCTGATCGACTTTAGCCAGGATCTTGAGTCCTGCTCTTGAATCAATACACCGCAAGTGGTGGCATGTTCTTAGAGATTTTGTGTCGCCCAGAGAGCTGCTTGAGTGCGGTCCCTGACGTTCAGCAGCGAGAGTATCTTGGTAATGTGGTTTTTAACGGTGCCTTCTGTAATAAAAAGTGTCTGGGCAATTTCTTTATTGCTTTTGCCCTGTCCCAATAGCTTGAGGATTTCAAGTTCTCTGCCGGTAAACATTGACTGTGCGTCTTCTTTGCTCTGGCTGCTTGTCTGAGCGTTTAATCTGGAAAACAATTTAGGTGCTATGGTTGGACCCAGCTGAGTAAAACCGTTATGAACTGAGCGAATCGCGGCGGCCAGCTGCTCGGTTGGTGCGTCTTTCAGTAAGTAGCCAGAAGCACCTGCTTGCATGGCCTGAACTATGTACTCGTCCTCATCGAAAGTTGTCAGAACAAGTATTTTTACAGCCGGGTGCTTTTCTCTGATTGTTTTTGTGGCTGCAACACCGTCCATAACAGGCATGCGGATATCCATCAAAATTAAATCCGGTGTTAGCGATTCCATAAGCGAGACTGCTTCGGCTCCGTGTCCGGCGTGACCCACAATCTGGAAGTCTTCCTCAAGAGATAAAAGTGACGCAAGTCCTTGCCTGATAAGGGTTTGGTCATCGACCAGTAACAAACGAATCATGTCGGAATTATCACCTGCAAGCTAGTACCCTGTCCGGGTTGGCTTTCTATTTCTACAGTGCCATGCATACTTTCTACCCGTTCTTGCATGCCTCTTATACCAAAGCCGCCTGAATTGTTTCCGTTTACCAATCCTTTGCCGTTATCTGACACATTGAGTTCGAGCTTTTTGCTGTCCTGCTTGAGTTCTACCCTTACGCTACTGGCTTCGGCATGCTTCATGACATTTGTAAGGCATTCTTGAATTATGCGAAAAAGCTGGTATGCAACAGGAGATGTTATGTTCAGGTCTTCGATTACCACGGTAACTTCGATGGTCTGGGTTTGCCGAAGTTGTTTGGCCAGGGAATTTACGGCCTCTTTCAGGTCGAAGTCCGGATGTCTTATTGATTGAATTGCAGTGCGCACGTCGGTTAGAGACTGGCTGGCCAGTTGTTTTGCCAGGTCAAGCGCCTCATAAGAGCGTTTCTGATCACGTTCGGCGAATTTGCGTGCTACTTCCAGCTGTATGTTTAATGAAGTCAGTGTGTGCCCCAGGCTGTCGTGTATTTCCTGGGCAATACGAGTACGCTCGAGTTCGGTTGCAAGATTCTCCACTTCATTGCTGAGTCTTTCTGCTTCGAGTCTGGCTTTTTGCTCCGATACGAGCGTGAGTGTGAGTATTCCTACAAGAACCATCATTGAAATTGCTGCATAGTTATTCACCAGCGAGCTTCCAATCATGCTAAACACTGAGGCCAGCGAAAATGGATTATGCTGAACCCAGTCGGTGGTCAGAAAACACTTAAAGCAACCGTTTGCAAACTGGGTAATTAACGCCGCCACAAAAATGATTACCTGGCCGGGACGGTCAAGGATTAAACAGGCTTTTGCCACGGATACCATATATATCGGAAAAACGAATCTGGAGATGCCAAAGGCGGCACTGCCGGTAATGGTCACAATTTCCAGAAACAGGAAGCACATTCGATCCCAGTATGATGCCCGGTTTGGATTCACAAATGAAAGTGAAAACACTATGAAAAGAAAAATGAGCGATATTCGCATATCAGGCGCTTCGCTTAAAATCCTTGCATCATGAGGACCTAAACTGTTGGCTGCATATTCTCCCAGTGCGCAAATTACAATCAGGATCCATTCGAAATAAACAACCTTTCTGAGAAGGTCAGCATTAATGTACTGAATTTCCTGCTCGTCCTGAGCGCTAAGTTTCTTTCTTGGAAGTGGCGGCCAGAATCTCATTTCAGCCAATTACCCTCATGTGACCGTGGTCACAAGCTGAAGTGACGCAAGCAGGATGGTTATCTCCAGAAAATTGAATTAGAATGCATTGCATTGGGAGTGCTGTTAATTCCGATTATGGACTAGGGGACGGTTAAAATGTTCAACGCACATTCTAATAGTCATTATAAGACCTTAAAGGGGTGGTCGAAAAGCGCCGAATACAACCGCATAAAATTGCAGGAGATTTCTAGTCCTGACGAAAAAGTCGATGCTGCAGGTGTTTATAAGGTAAGAATGGAAAGGCAGGAAAGCTGGCAGTTAATGAAACAACTACCGGGCACCGGGGTCAGTGAATGGCTTTATTTGAATTCAAGTGGCTTGCCTATTTATTACTGGAGCAAAAATCAGACCGGACTCACGATTATCTGACACTGCCTCTTCGGTATACGGTATTACGAGTGGTGCTGTTTCTTCTCTTTTGGGGCATTTCTGTCCTTAAGGCTATCGCATTTCAAGAACCGTGATTAGTCTCAGATGATTGCGTCTTGTCGGATAATCGCGGAAAATTGAGCTGGGGCCTCCAGGCTTTCAGGAGCTTGAAAAATGTGCGGCATCGTCGGTTATATGAATTTGAACGGTCAGGAGCTTGACCCTTCACGAAGCTATCTTTCCCAGATGTGCCGGAGCCTGCATCACCGTGGACCCGACGACGAAGGCGAACTTGTCATGGGACCGCTGGCTATGGGTATGACAAGGTTGTCTATTATCGACCTTTCCGGCGGAAATCAGCCTATAAGTAACGAAGACGGACATGTCTGGGTTGTATTTAATGGTGAGATATACAACTATCAAAAGCTTTCGGAGCTCGTACTGGCAAGAGGGCACAGGCTCAAAACAAACAGTGATACAGAGGTTATTGTTCATCTTTATGAAGAGTTCGGGGTTGATTGTCTTTCATACCTGGAGGGTATGTTTGCATTTGCGCTCTGGGATTGCGGCCAAGAACGACTGCTAATTGCCAGGGATCGCATGGGTGAGAAACCCCTGCACTACGGGGTCTTTGATGGTCAGTTGATTTTTGGTTCGGAGCTCAAGGGAATTCTTGCCCATCCGAATGCTCGAAAAGAGCTTTCTGTAGAGGCTTTGCAAAAGTACCTCGCCCTGGAATATGTGCCTGCCCCGCTTTCAATATTCGACGGCATCAGAAAACTGATGCCCGCCCATTATTTGTTGGTTCAGAACGGGCAGCTAAAAACAGCTTGCTACTGGTCAGCAAAAAAATCAGATGAAAAGCTTTCGGAGCCTGAAGCAAAAGAACGCCTTTTAAGCTTACTTTCCGAATCGACTAAATTGAGACTCTTAGCAGATGTGCCTGTAGGTGTGTTTTTATCAGGAGGAATTGATTCTTCCGCAATTGCAGCGTTAGCCGGACAGTTCCACTCAGGCAAACTCAAGACTTTCTCGATTGGTTTTGGAGATTCGTCGTTTGATGAATCCAGCCACGCTCAAACGGTTGCCAGTCATCTGGGCAGCGATCATCATTTAGCCTGGTTTTCACCCGATATGGCCAGAGCAACTTTAGAGGAGCTCTGGAACTATCTTGATGAACCGATTGCGGATGCGTCGATAGTCCCCAGTTTCTTTCTTTCTAAAATGACCAGGGAAACAGTCAAGGTTGCTCTTGCTGGTGAAGGAGGCGACGAGCTTTTCGGAGGCTACCCTACATACCAGGCTCATAAGCTTGCCGGTGTCTGGCGCATAGTACCGCAAGCAATCAGAAAAAATTTGATTGAGCCTGTTATTCGCAGCTTGCCTGTGTCTATGAACAATCTCAGTTTCGACTATAAAGCCAAGCGCTTTATCGAATCAGCCAATCGCTCACCTGTTGACAGGCATCTCCTCTGGATGGGTTCTCTGCCGCTTTCCGAACAGCTACATCTTGTTAAAAGCAATCTTCTCACCTTAACAAGAGACGTAGATATCCTTCCTGAGGCTTTGCGCATATCGACTCAGTCTGACGATGACGACCTTGTCTCTCAAATCATGAAGCTGGATATGATTACTTATCTGCCTGACGACCTCTTGGTCAAGTCCGATCGCTCTTCGATGGCGGCTTCGCTTGAAGTGCGCCTGCCTTTTCTGGCTTATCCGCTTGTAGAATTTGCGCTTGCTCTTCCCAGTTCCTTTAAGCTTCATGGTATGACTACTAAATATCTGCTCAAAAAAGCAGTGGCGCCGTTGTTGCCTGAGTCCATATTGAAACGACCGAAAAAGGGTTTTGGCATTCCGGTTGCCAAATGGCTGCGTCAGGAGTTTAAGCCTCTGCTATCAGAGCTTTTGTCCGAAAGCTTTGTCAAACGGCAAGGAATATTCGAATGGAGTTATATTTCCAGACTTTTGCAGGAACATGAAAGCTGCAGTTTCGACCGCCGAAAACAGCTCTGGACCCTCTTCATGTTCCAATGGTGGTGGCGCAAGTTTCTCTTATAGATCACAACATACGATATTTCTGCTAAACTCAATAACGGCGCCACTGTGGACGGCTTTTAATCGCCAGAATTTTCATAATCGACGCTTTTTTAATGGCTCGGCTTACTAAAGAAAACGGAATTGAATTGTGACCAGTTCTAATAACTTAGAAGATCCTTCTGGAGGTGCGCAGGGTGATGTGCCTGATTCAGTTCAACGAGTCGATCCCAGGCAAGAGCTTGACGCGGTAAGACGGCATATTTGCCATATTCTGGGCTTTGATTTCGGCATGATTGAAGTGCTTAGGCCTGACGGTCTGGTCAAACTTCTGACTTTTACCATTGATGAACCGGACGAGCAAGAAGAAGATTATTCGGCAGATGCGCTGGAAGATGAAAACGGCGAGTCTCTGGGAGAGCCGAATTCGAGAATTGTGCTTGATGTGATGGACAAGCAGCAGCCATATGTAGGTCGCTGCCGGGTAAAAAAACGAGCTGGCGAGGAGGCTTCTGATAACCTTTTCCACTATGTAATTGTGCCGATAATGGAAGCTTACGAAAACCGTAAGATTGCAAAAGGTGTTTTGCGCCTGGTTTCGGTAGATGAAGGACGTGAGATTTCAAAAGATGATATGCAGACCCTGAAAATTGTAGGTCAACATCTGGCTTCCCGTTTACCAACACTGGCTTTACAAGTATTGCAAGATCGGGACCAGAACGCAGAACTTGCAGATTTCGATCTCAAGCATGTGTTTGTAGTTCATTCAAACAGGGTGATTCGCCGACGCTTTTCTCGTACTCTTTCGTCTGCTTACCGAGTTACCGAGTTTGATGATGCCGCAAAATGCATGGAAGCCCTGCTCTCTACCGTAGCCGACATAATTGTGATAGATAGTGAGATGCTTGCACTCAATGGAGAAGCACTTTTCAAACATATCAAGCAAAAGTCTGACACCAGTTATATACCGCTTGTGGTTGTGGCATCGGAAGAAGGTTCGGTTGGTCGTCTTGATTGCCTTTCCAACGGAGCAGATGACTGTGTTGATGAAAATTGCATAGAAGCGGAGCTGCTTGCAAGAGTACGATCGCTTTTGCGAGTAAAGAAAACCGAAAGAGAGCTTGCCATGCAACTCAAGCTCATGGAAGACTACACCAAAAGGCTCGAGCAGGTTAGCGAAAAAGAAAAAGAAGCAACTGCAAAAATTTCTAAAACAAATGCGGAGCTTGAACTCAAGTCGCTCGAGTTGAATAAAAAGCGCCAGGAAACAGAAATTAGGCACAATCAGGACAACCTGCTTCATCGAATTTCAAATACGCTCCGGCGCTCATTCAACATTGAAGAAAACATAGCCCAAATGCTCGAGGAACTTGCCGGTTGGGTTCATCTTGATAGTTGTTTTGTGGTTTTGCCAGCAGAAGAAGAACCGGAAGACTCAATCCGGCAGGAATATTGTTCGAATCCCTCATACAGCCTTATGGACAAAGACAGGGATATTCTGCTCCTGGATTTGTTCAAACGAAACTTCAATTTGCAGGACGATATTTATATAAACGATGTTCTCAGAGAAAAGAAAGCAGAGCCTTTTCGCAAAGACATTCTGAACAACTATCACATTTATTCCTTGTTTTATTTGCCAATTACTTATGAAGATAAACTCCTTGGAGTGCTAGGCGGGCATAAGTGCGAGTCCGAGCATGTATGGAGCATAGATAATCAGTACTTCTTGAGACAGGTCGCAGATCAGCTGTCGACGGCTCTTACCACCGCCCGTCTTTACAGGCGTGTTGAAAGACAGGCAACGACAGATGGCCTCACCACGCTGTTCAATCACCGCACCGGTCAGGAAAAGCTTGCCGAACAGCTGAGAATTGCTGAACGTTATGGAAGGCACCTCTGTGCCATGATGATCGACGTTGATCATTTTAAGTCGATTAACGATACTTATGGACATCCGGTTGGCGACACCGTTCTAAAGACGATTGCGCACATAATTAAAAGAGACTGCCGCGACGTGGATATTCCGGTACGTTACGGTGGCGAGGAATTCCTGATTGTGCTGCCCGAAGTCAATATCGAGGGTGCAAGAGTGGTGGCCGAACGCTTGCGCAAGACCCTTAATCGCGAGGAAATCGTGCATGAAAATATCAGTCTCAATGTAAGTGCATCTATTGGTGTTGCCTGCTATCCTGATGACGCCGAGAACCAGCACGAACTGCTTGAGCTTGCTGATAAGGCTCTTTATATGTCCAAAAGAATGGGACGAAACCAGGTTCATGTAGCATCCGAGCTGAAGTTCAAAGAAATGCAGGAAAGCAAGCTGAGCCATGCTTCAAGCGGGCAAGCAGAGCCTGAAGCCTCAGGTGAGAGCACGGAGTCCGGCAGTCAGAGCCCCGGGCAGCTACTCAAAAAAGATGCTCACGAAATCAAAGAAGCGTCCACGCCTGCAAGCCAGGCCGCTGACTCTCATGCAAGCGACTCAGTGCTTGTGCCTGAAGTTGTGGAAACAGTGAAGAAAATGGCAGGGGCTCTTTATTCAAAATCCGAATATAACAAAGTGCACCATCTGGAAACAGCACGCTTTGCTGAAATGGTGGCAAAAGTTCTCGGACTTTCAGCAAAGCAGGTCGAGCAGATAAGGGTTGCCAGCTTATTGCATGATGTGGGTTTGCTTCATGTGCCTGAAGATATTATCAACAAAAAAGGGCAGGTGACTGCCGAGGAACTGAAGTTGTTGATGCAACACCCTACTCTGGGTGCTGAAATGCTCAGAAGCGTTCCGGCATTGAAAGAAATCTGCGATATTCTGGAAAACCATCATGAATGCTGGGATGGCACAGGCTATCCGCGTGGTCTGAAAGGCGACGACATACCGCTTGCTGCAAGAATCGTGTCCATAGTTGAGGCATATCATGCCATGATTTCAGAGCGCCCCTACAGGCAGGCCATGTCCAACGAAAAAGCCAGGCGCGTACTCAAATCGCAGGCAGGCAGCCAGTTTGATCCTTTTCTTGTAGACATATTTCTTGCAGTTTTACAGGAATTAGAGCAGCACGAATAAGGAGTGCATTAGATCTAACTATGGAATCGGATTGTTTTCCTTCAGTTCGGATCTTCGCTTTTCAGCAACTTCTTTGAGAATCTTGCCTTTCTTGACCATTTTGTCGTCTTTTTTCTTCTCGCCTTCTTTGACCATTTTTTCGGCTTTGGCAATCAGGCTTTCTGCAGCGCGAATATTGGCTTTGTACTTCTTTTGCATGCGTTTTTCATCGGCTGTATAATCGCCGCCCTGAGCTTTAAGTGCTTGTTGCTCTGCAGCGGCTACACCTGGAGGTCTTTCGATACTGGAGGGACCACCTGAGCCTGGCACGGAGCTGCCGAAAAAATCGTTGCTCCCCTGGGCATACGCGCTGCCTGCAAAAGTGAGGCCGGCAAGTAAACTTGCTATAAGAGCATTTTTGCCGGAGTCAAATTTTTCTAGTTTTCCAGTCGCCATTTCTATTACCTCGCTAGTAGACTTTACGCGTGTTTAGCTGTTTCAAAAAAAAACTTTTCCGGGTGTTTCAGATGATATTCGTTTTCCTGTTCAAAGGCATAGGCTGCTTGCAGCGCCTTTGAATCTTCAAGAGCTGCAGCCAGAATTTGCAGGCCGCAAGGGAGCAAGTCCTTTCCGAATCCGCAGGGTACCGAGATTGCTGGAATACCTGCCAGATTAGCCGGAATAGTAGCAATATCCGAAAGATACATTTGAAGCGGGTCGTCGGCTTTTGCACCTATTTCAAATGCTGTTGAAGGACTTGTAGGGCTGATTAATAAATCGAATTTTGAGAACTGCTTGTCGAATTCTTCTTTGATCAAGCGCCTGACCTGCTGGGCCTTTTTGTAATAAGCATCATAGTATCCCGTGCTTAATGCGTAAGTTCCGAGCATGATCCGGCGTTTAACTTCAGGGCCGAATCCTTCCTGTCTTGTTTTGAAATACATCGAAAGAAGGTCGGGACTCTCCTCAGTCCGATGTCCGTAGCGAACCCCGTCAAAGCGAGCAAGGTTTGCTGAAGCCTCAGCAGTGGCAATCAGATAATAAACCGGCAAAGAATGCCTTAACTGAGGCATCGAAACTTCTTCGACCTTTGCTCCGAGCTTGCTGAAAGTTTCAGCTGCTTTGAGAATCAGTTCAATAATATCTTTGTCGATTCCATCTGAAATGAGTTCTTTAATCAGTCCGATTTTCAGTCCGGCAACAGGCTTTTTCATTTCACTTGTATAATCCGGGAGATCTTCTTTGTATGAAGTCGAATCTTTTGGATCATGACCGGAAATGATGTTGAGAGTCTGTGCCAGGTCTTCAACTGAACGGCCAAAAGGTCCTATTTGATCCAGGCTGGATGCAAATGCGACCAGACCGAATCTGGACACTGTGCCGTAAGTAGGCTTCATGCCTACTACTCCGCAAAACGCGGCTGGTTGTCTTATGGAGCCGCCAGTATCCGAGCCAAGTGCAAGTACTGCACTTCCTGAACTTACAGCGGCTGCAGAGCCGCCGGAGCTACCGCCTGGCACTCTTGCCAGATTCCAGGGATTCTTGCACTTCTTGAATGCAGAATTCTCGGTGGATGAACCCATAGCGAATTCATCCATGTTTGTTTTTCCGATCAAAACCGCGCCAGCTTCGTTGAGCCTGGTATAGACGCTTGCCTGATAAGGGGGAATGAAATTCTCAAGTATCTTGCTCGAGCAGGTGCTTGGATAGCCGGGAACGCAGATATTATCTTTAAGAGCAATTGGAATGCCCGTAAGAACGGTGGCTTTTCCTTCTTTTATGAGCCTGTCGGCATTCTCAGCCTGGGTCAAAGCCAGGTCGGCTGTTATGCAGTTAAAAGCACCTAATTCCGCTTCATTACTTTCAGCATGTGCAATATGAGCCCGGGCAGTCTCAAGCGCACTTGCTTGCTTATTGTCTAAAATCTTGCGCAGTTCGCTTACGCTTTTGCCGACTAGTTCATTCATCCTGATTACTCTGGATCAGCCATCACTTCATTGAAATGACTGCTTTTTTTCAAAATTACTATTCGTATTTTTTGAAGACAAGACAGGCATTATGACCGCCGAATCCGAAGCTATTTGACATTGCAACTTGTACTTGCGTGTTCAGGCGTGCCTTATTTGCTACGTAGTCAAGGTCACAATCCGGATCCTGGTTGTCGAGATTTATTGTAGGCGGTATTGCTGAATCTGTGATCGACATTATGGATACTGCAGCTTCGACAGCGCCGGTTGCACCAAGCAAATGTCCGGTCATCGACTTACTTGAGCTGACAGCAATTTTCTGAGCTTGATCGCCGAAAGCTCTCTTAATAGCTAGAGTTTCAGCTCTGTCGCCAAGCGGAGTCGAAGTGCCGTGGGCGTTTATATAGTCGACCTGACTGTGACTGAGATTAGCATCTTTTAGTGCAGCGTTCATTGCTCTCATGGCACCGTCACCATCGGCACAGGGTGCGACTATATCGTGAGCATCACCGGTCATGCCGTAGCCGGCATACTCGGCATAAATTCTGGCGCCTCTCTTAAGTGCGTGTGGCAAGGATTCAAGCATCAAAATGCATGCACCTTCGGCCATTACAAAGCCGTCTCTGTCCTTATCGAAAGGTCGGCTGGCACGTTCTGGCTCATCGTTCCTTAGTGAGAGGGTTCTGGCTGCGGCAAACCCGGCCATGCACAAGGCCGTCACCGGTGCTTCAGTTCCGCCTGCAAACATGACATCGGCATCGCCCCTTTGAATCAGCCTGGCAGCGTCTCCGATTGAGTGAGCTGAAGTTGCGCATGCCGTTACCGCGCATGTATTCGGGCCCTTGGCTTTGTGGATCATTGAAACCCAGCCTGCCGCCATATTTACAATCAGCATTGGCACTGTAAACGGCGAGCAGCGGTCCGGTCCTCTTTCGGTAAGAATTTTGTAATTTTTTTCAATTGTTTCAAATCCACCTGCAGCCGAGCCAACCACTACTCCAACTCTTGTTGGGTCGTCGTCTGCAAGGTTTATTTTTGCGTCTTTAACAGCGAGGTGGCTTGCTGCAACGCCAAACTGGATGAAGCGGTCCATCCTTTTGGCCTGTTTGGCATCCATAAAATCAAGCGGATTGAAGTCTTTTATTTCGCCTGCAATTTTGCAGGCTGACTGCAAATTTTCGGCTACCAGGCTGAGCTTTGAAATTCCTGATTTTCCGGCAAGAAGATTCTGCCAAAAAGTATCGACATCCATGCCCAGGGCTGAAACTAAGCCGATTCCGGTGACAACTACTCTTTCTTTTTCCATTTTTGCTGAGTCTATAATCTTCGCTAAGTCTAAGAATGTTCGCTAAGTCTAAAAATCTTCGCTAAGTCTAAAACAAGTGAATTGGGTCGTGACCTAAGGTAATAAATACACTTAGATTGCCACGACCCTGTTAGTGTGCGTTTTTGTTCAACCCTGATAAACGATCAGGCTCCGGTTTGTCCGTCGTTTACACGAGGATAGTAAGAAACCTGCCCCGGGAAATTGCCAGGGAGTCCGTTCAGGATTGATTTATCACGCCGTTTTTATTAAAGATGAGCAGCAATATATTTTACTGCTTCACCAACGGTCGTGATTTTTTCGGCATCTTCATCGGGAATTTCCATGCCGAACTCTTCTTCAAGCGCCATCACCAGTTCCACAGTATCCAGCGAATCTGCTCCAAGGTCTTTGGTAAAGCTTGCTTCCAAAGTCACTTCGTCAGGGTTTACGCTGAGCTGAGCAACGGCAACCTTCTTAACCCGCTCGAAGGCGTCCTTTTCTTCCATGAGTCCTAGTTCCCCCTTTTCGGAAATACAAGCGTGCGTGGCAATGTCAGCCAGATAGTCTCTGTCAGCCGAATAAGAATACCACTTCGTTTCAAGGTCAAGCATTAGGCCGATGCTTTCATTGCGGAATGTTCTTTCAGCAATTTTTCCTTTTAAAGATGCTGACAAATTCAAAGGAAAATGCATTGGATTACAAGCAGCAAGGTTTAAAGGTTTAATCGGCCTGATACCTGCCTTTAGTTCTATTTTCAGGTATACAATCCGCCGGAGACTTCAAGAACCTGGCCGGTTACATAAGATGAGCTCGGCAAAGAGAAGAACCAGACAGCATTAGCAATGTCATCGGTTGTGCCCATGCGTCCGGAAGGAACGCGATCCAGAATCTTCTTGATTACATCTTCACTCAGTGCCTGGGTCATTGCAGTATCGATGAATCCTGGTGCAACCGCATTTGATGTTATGTTGCGTGATGCGTATTCAAGCGCCACGGTTTTGGTGAAGCCGATCAATCCTGATTTTGCTGAGGCATAGTTGACCTGTCCGAAGTTGCCATGGACTCCTGAAGTACTGGCTATGTTAACGATACGACCGTATTTCTGCTTAGACATCAGCTTTAGAACTGCTTTGCTGACTTTAAAAGCCGATGTCAGGTTTGTATCAATTACTGCCTGCCACTGATCTTCACTCATCCGCATAATCAGAGAGTCTCTGGTGATGCCGGCATTATTGACCAGTATGTCGATTCTGCCCCATTTTGAATTGACCTCTTCAACCATTTTTTCAATGCTTTGAGAATCCGTGACGTTGCAGGGAGCACCGAGCACTTCGCCGCCCTGGCTTGTCAACTCGTCGGCTGTTTGTTTGCAGAGTTCTTCATTGATATCTGAAATAACAATTTTGGCTCCATGAGCCATGAGTTTTTCTGCAATTGCTCTTCCGATTCCTCTGCCTGAACCGGTAACGACTGCCACTTGATTCTTCAATTGCTTAGCCTGGTCTAAGCTGTTTTCTGTTTTTGTCATTTGCTCTGTTGTCATCTATTTCACCCAACAATTTTTTTTCCACGACTTGCTGCGTTTACTCGAGTGTTTCCTTAACAGCGGATCATTATGAATGAGCGCTCATAATACTGAAATCGTCTTGATTACTGCGTTTAAGCAATCTGTATTTTATCGGTGTCAGTATTTGTTTGCGGAAAATTCCAGTTCGCGTTTCAAGATGAGTGGAAGTTCATCTTGCTAAATGCAGCCTGGAAAGCCACTTCTCAGAAATTTGACAGCGCTGCCAATAAGTTGAACATAGTCTAATATTGCGCTGCTTCCAAATTTCATTTGAGGTAATTTCCGCTCCACGAGCCGATTCTCGCACATTTGTCTTGCAATTTGCTCTATCACAACGAATTATCTCAGTGGGACATACACGTAGGGCCGTGCGCACTACCGGTATCGACAAGAGTGCTTGCTTCAATTACCTTCTTTACAACAGGTTAAGACGTAACGGGTTAAGAACGAGCCATGGGATTCAATTCCTTTTCTGAATCGGAGTTAAGCAAGAGGGTTGCTTGTGAGTCAGATTCGTTCCCATTTCAAATTAATTCAGTTGCAACTCATGCGGGGATATAGAAAGCCATGGGCGAACAATCGATACTGAACTCAGCTGAAAAAACGCCACAAACGGAAGCACATAACGATGCCAGCGAAGCGCTTCGTCTTAGTTTGACTAAGAGCGAACTGGTTGCTGACCCTACAGGTGGTGTCAAGACAAATTCGGAGCGAACCCTTGAAGCTATCGCCGAATACAAAGCCGGCAGATATGCACTTGTTACTGCCGAAGGTTTGAGTTTGCTTCCTTCGGGTGTTGTAAACGGTGTCAAGCATAACTGGGATAACCCGGGTGAATTCGCGCTGAAGATGGGCACCGCTGCAGCGATGGGTGCAGGAATTCGTTTATTAGTGCCGCAGGCCGGCGCTGCAAGGGCCGTGGTCGGTACCATATTCACTTATATGATGGTGAAAGATGCTGCCATGCCTGTAGTCGGCGCCTGGCAGCAGGTTTCAGACGATAAGAGTCTGGCAAATATACATGCAGCAGCTACTCAAATGTCTGACGGTCTGGGACTCTTCGCCGTCGACATGGCTGCAGGTCTGCCTATTGGTCTTGCCGCCGACAAACTTACAGGTCTTGCCCTTACAAAAACCGCAACCGGCCAGCGCTTCGAAACCTGGAAAGAAGGCTTATACAATGGCGCTGCCGAAAAAATCGGAATCTTAAAACCCAGAACCGATGTTTCTGGTAAACAGATGAGCATGGAAGATCAGCTCAAATCCATAAAAGACGGCACAAACGGCAAGCCTCTGACAATTGATGAAAAAATGAAGCTGATTCGCGATAATTTAGATCACAGCCATGGCTTGCCCAGAAATCTGACTCCGGATGCCGAAGCCGCATTTAAAGCCTATCTTGAGCATAAGCGCTGGCACAAGAACGATATGCCCAACCAGATCGATCAACTGCTTGGCGAAAATGTAGCTAAGGCAGACGGCGCGGTTAAAGCCCCGACCCCCGATCTTGCTAAAGTAAGCAAGTTCAAGCTTGTAGAACCACAGGCACCGGAGGCAGGTGGTGCCAAACCTGGCGGTACTAAGCCGGGTGGCAGCGATACTCCGGTGAAAACCGGAGACCCGGCTATTGTGGACAAACCGGCGGCTCCGGCTCCCAAGCCTTTGAGCAAGGATGCCCAAACCGTCCAGCAGATGGCGGCTACCATGCGAGATCTGGCAGCCGAAACCACAGAAATTCAAATGAAAATCGACAATTTCAAAGAAAGTGTGCAGTCGCCGCTGACACAAACTATGCGTACCGGCAAACCACCGCTGGATGAAGGACACTTTGCCAACAACAAAGCTCTTGTTGATCTGACTTCCCAGATTCAAACCCCTGAACACATGCAGCAAGCTGGATTTCTTCTGGAGCATCACCGGGTAGCCAACGTGCAAATGGGTATTCCGAAGGTTATGCCAGAAATAGTCGATCTCAATCAATATTCGCGCTCCGTGCACAAAAATCTCATGGATCTGCTTGTGAAAAACGGCATAAATCCTGAAAATGTATTGCGCGGGACTAATTCGCCAATCTTCCTTATTTTTGATTCAAGCGGTTCGGGGCCATATACGATACCTGCTATCAAAGGCGTGACCGACACGGCTGTAGTTGTGTTGCCGAGAGAATACAAACAAATGCTTGGCGTGCACGTATCAGGTGTTTATGCGCACGAGCTCGGACATGACCTGATTTATGGTGATCTTTTGCGCTTCCCTGAGAGTCTGAGAGAACACGTTCTCAGGCAGGATGTTGTTGCTGCCGCCATGAAAGCCAAAGGTATTGCAGACAGCAATGTCGATATTCCGGGCGTCGGGCAGATGAAAAAGAGCGACTTCTTCACCAAGCTCTTGCTTGCTGAGGCTAATGAAAATACTGCTGATATTTTTGGAACTGCAATAGACCCGAACACCCCGCTTTCGCTTGCAACTCTGCTTGGTTCTTTGCGCAAGCCGCTTGCAGATGCACCAAAGGGCTCGCCTGGTCCGCTTGAAACTCGCAGCATGTACGGAAAGGAATTTGTCGCTGAAGGCAATCCGCTTGGTATTGAGCCGCACGGCATTGATGCGTGGAGGGTCAAGCTTGGAGCAGAAGTGCTCAGGCAGCTTTCAAACAATAATTCCAAAATCGTCGCTCATGCAGCTAAATTAGACGCCCTGGCAGAAAGTTTGCGGCGTCCTGGCGACAATTATGTCTGGGCCTCTATGGATAACCAGGGCAAGTTTGTTTCAATTCCTGTAAAAGAGTGGGATGCAATAATTCCTGGAATTGTAAAAGCTCAGCTTGAAACACCGCTGCCGGCATTGAACAACAGGATGCTTCGCGATGTTTATCCGGATATGAACAAGATCTTCCCGAAAGTCGATAATCTTGCCGAGCAAATGGCTCAAAGCGCCAGAAGCGGAGACCAAAACGTAAAAGGATTCGATAAAGCAGGTCATGGAATTGAAGATGTCTATTCGGCAGGACTTTCCGGCTGGATGAAAGCTCTTGCTCAAAATCCGGAAGCCGGCAAACCCGGCCATATTCCTCCTGATGTTCTGCTTGGCAGAATAAACGGACTCTCGCAAAATCTTACGTCCTTGTACCGAGGTGATAACTTCCTGCCGGCAACGCCGGCTGGCCCGGCACCTCGTACAATCAGTTTCGAGAATCTGGTAACAAGACCAGCGAATTTCTTAGGCAAAAACGTTGGTGAAGTAGTAAACACGCATCCGATGCTTAAATCGACATTCAATAACTGGACAACAAAGACTGCTGTAGGAACTGGGCTGGCTCTTACAAGAAACATGCTTGATGCCGAAAAGAAATTGCAGGAGCTGGCTAAGAAGACTGGTTCTTAATGACTAAGGCGGGGATCAAGTAGGCGGGGAATGCAAAGCGCCCCGCTGCTTTCCTTTTTAAATTAGCCGCAAAACACCTGATTTTGCTCAAAATAAATTTTGGATGCTCAAAGCTGGAAGGTGAATTAGCCAATATTTCAGGGAATTTGTAAGATTAGAACTAATTGAGCCGGGTCTGATAAAGCAAGCAGGGGAGTCAGAATGAAAACAGGAGCGCTTTTATTGTCAGTGTTGGCAATCTATCTTTTTGCTTCAATACCTGCGCATACGGCTGAAGATTATGTTGAAAGAGACCTGAAAAACAAATCGATGCAGATGTTTAACCGAGGACTGGAAGCCGAACGGTCCGGAGACCTGCAAGCAGCTCTTGAATGGTACCGAAAGGCAAACGGGCAGTACAAACAGTTCAAGGACATTCATTATAAGCAGGGTCTGACTGCCGCAAAGCTTGGAATGAATGAGGAAGCCATGAATGAATTCCAGGCCGCCCTTGCTATTGACAACAATTTCGTTCAGTGTAGAAACGACTATGCACTCTTTATGATGCACAACAAGAACAATACCAATGAAGCGATGAATCAATGGAAGCAGTGCACACGCATTGCCAAAGATTATCCATATCCATACTACTTTATGGGCCAGGTAATGCACGAGAAAGGAGATCTCGATACTGCCATCGACCTTTTCGAAACTTATGTGAGACTGAAGCCTGATTCTTCAGACGGCCAGCTCGAGCTTGGTCTTTGCATTTTTGAGCGGGCAAAAACAGACGACATCATGACCGCAGCAAAGGCACTTGAGAAAAGTGCAAAGCTGGCTCCTAATAATCCGATGGTTCATTACCATCTCGGTTTCATATATGCAACCAGAGGAAATCTTGATGATGCCGAGGCTGAATTCCGCAGATCTTTGCAGTGTGATCCCCGCCTGGCTGCGGCTCACTGGGAGTTCGGTCGCTTGCGTTATTTGCGTGGTGACATAAATCACTGCATGGTCGAGCTTACTGAGGCTCAAAAAATCAACCCTACTTACACAGGTGAGAAAAAATATCCGAACATAAGAGTGATTGATTTGAAATCACTCAATGCAAAGTGTCTTGAAAACAAAGGGAAACTTCCTCAGGCAATTGATGCTTATATAGAGCTGGCACGGCTCAAGGGCTCCGATGCGCTTTATGCCAAACATATCGAAGACCTGAAAAAACAAATCAAACTTATTCAAAAAGAGCGAAAAAAACATCCTCTTACTTATGATCCTGAAGAAATCGATGCTCTGGTCTGGAAAGGACTTGATCAGTTTGAAGACGGGGAGCTTGATGGAGCAAAAGCCTCATTTGAACGAGCAATCGAGCTGCATCCTGGCAGTCTCGAAGCCACAATGGGATTGTGCTCGGTGCAGGAAGCCCAGGGCGATCTAAATGCCGCGTCGGCATCGAATCAGAGAGCCATTCAGATAAGCCCGAACTTCGACGGTGCTTATTACAACTACGGCTATTTGCTTGAAAAAATGAACCTGCCAGCTGACGCCGGCATGATGTACAGGAAGTTTCATGAGATTTCAGGTAAGTATCCTTACGACCCGGCTCATGTAATCAAGCTGCAGCAAGACCTGATCAGGCAGGAAAAGATTGAAGAAAATAGACGTACAAGAGGATACTGAGCAGACTGAAGTAGATATAGGGCTGCTATACTTTTTAATTCTGGAGTCCTGGAATTAATAAATAAACTGCCCCATCATCCCTAAGAGAAAATATGAGCAAACTAGGACAGTCTAAAGCAATTTCCACACTTAGTTTCCAGAAGTACAAAAAGGAAGGGCGGAAAATAGTTGCCCTGACGGCTTACGATTACTCGACTGCCAAAATCCTGGACAAAAGCGGGGTTGATTTTATTCTGGTAGGTGACAGCCTGGCAATGGTGGCGCTAGGACACCAGACCACACATGCTGTCACCATGGATGAAATGATTCACCATACAAGGGCGGTAACCAGAGGCGTGCAAAACGCGTTTGTGGTGGCTGACCTGCCATTCATGAGCTACCAGGTAGATGTGATTCAGGCAATTACAAATGCAGGTCGATTCATCAAAGAAGCTCAGGCCCACGGAGTTAAACTCGAAGGCGCAACCAAACTGAATCTTGAGGTGATCGAACGTCTCGTTTCGATGGGTATTCCTGTTTGCGGACACCTGGGCTTCACTCCTCAATCAATCCATGCACTTGGCGGCAATCGTGTTCAGGGAAGGAACGCGGAAGAGGCGGAGCGCTTGATTGAAGATTCGTTGGCACTGGAGCAGGTAGGATGTTTTGCCCTGGTTCTGGAAATGGTTCCTGCGGCCGTGGCAAAAATGATTTCGGAAGAACTCAAGATTCCCACAATCGGTATTGGAGCCGGAGCCGGTTGTGATGGGCAGATTCTTGTTACAGATGATTTGCTTGGAAAATATACTGATTTCTTGCCGCGTTTTGTCAGGCGTTACGCCAATCTGTCTGAAGTTTGCCAGAAAGCCATAGAAAACTATTCAGAAGATGTACGCTCGGGTGCTTTTCCTGATCTCAACGAGTCGTTCGCGCTCACGCAAGATGAAGAAACAAAGTTGAAAGAACTGAGAAGAGAAGCCAAACAGGCTCAGGCAGAAATCAGCTGCTGACTTAAGCAAAGTGAATCCGCCAAGCGGAACAACTTACGGCTACCTGGCCGGTCTTGCCGACAGCTTTAGTGGCAGGTTCCGCACGCATGGCTGGAACATGAACCACAGCCGCTTTTACGAGCCGGTGCCGGTCCTTTGTGGCTGCCCTGCCCGACGTCAGGCGTAGAACCACCGCTTATCACAAAAACACTCCAGATGCGATTCAGGTCGTCACTGCCGCATTGATTGCAGCAAGGCGTAGATTCATCGCTCATCGAGCGCTCGAGGGTTATATTTGAATCACATGCTTTGCATTTGTAATCATAACTTGGCATTGAATTTATCCTCGTCAGGGTGCCGTCGGGGCCTGCTTGTCACTTTCTGTCGTTTCCTGCTTATTTGACTTATCAATTGGTAGGTCTGGTGAAGATTCTGGTGAAGATTCTGGTGAAGGTTTTGATGAAGGTTCTTTTATTGCAGGTTCTGCAGCATCGATTAGTTTCTCACCAGACGATGATTTGTTTATTGACTTGTTATCTTGAGGCAGGTTCTTTTGCTTCTTTGATTTTAGCTTGAAATCCAGCTCTCCTGTTATGAGTGCCCGGATGTCGTTAACCATTATGATTGCCATCAGGGCTATAAGGCTGATGAAACCCCATTTCACCATCTCTCCCTGCAGCTTTTCGTCCATTGGTTTGCCGCGTATTGCTTCAATCAACATAAAAAACAAATGACCACCATCAAGAGCCGGTATTGGAAGCAGGTTTACGATTGCCAGGTCCATGCTTATCAGCGCCGTGAAAGTAAAGAGTTTTGTCCAGTCTTGCTGAGCAAGATCTGCTCCCCACTTGATCACGACAAGAACCCCGTGAAGGTCGCCCAGTCCGGCAGAAGGCGGAGTTCCCGGTGCTTTGTGTTCCATCCAGCCAAAAAACGCATTGTAAAAGATCTGGCTCATCATGCGTCCAAGGGTGGAAAGCATCTGTGAAGTCAGATCATAGAGCTCGGCATAAGCTCTTGATGCAAATTCTAAAGGCGATCCTTCGACTTTTTCGACAGGCCGCGTTAAAAGCATACCGAGCTGGCCGGAAGCATTAGTTTTGGCTTTGATATCTACTTTGCTAGCTTGTTTTTCGCCTTCGGCACTGCCGCGCAAATTCTCAGGTTCGCGTATAACATGCAGTGTGACCTCAGTAGATTTGTGTTTGGTCAGATAACTTATTACCTGCTCGGTCGTTTTGATCTTAACTGCGTCAATTGCATCGATACGATCACCGACCATAACTCCGGCGTCTCTAGCCATGGGGATATTATCCGGCAGCTCTTCGACATACACTTTCTCAACAGGCAGGCCGATAATTGCAACCATTAAAAGCATGACAAAATAGGCGAAAATCATGTTCATGCCAACCCCAGCAAATGCAACCAGTGCTCTTTGCCATATGGGAAACTTTTTGAATGGTTTGAGCGGAACGCCATAGGCTTCGTGTGCAAGGCTTGATTCATCGCCCAGCTCGGGTATGGCTACGTAGCCGCCTAACAAAGCCGCATGAACCTTGAACTGGGTACCCCATTTCTCCCCGATCGTCCAGGACGGACCAAAAGGCAGACCAAAGCCAAATACCGGTGTTTGAAATCCGAAGAATCTTGCTACTGAAAAATGACCGAATTCATGGACAATAATTAGAACGCTCAAAATGCCTAGCATCAGAAAGATAGACATGAAATTTGTAAGCATGGGCATGACGTATTCCACGAAACTTAGACCTTTAGAAAGTAATTGATCCGGACCGACTCTATCATGTCCGCTTAATAGCGCTCTACGGACACATCTTTATAGTAATACGATAAGATTTGCGCTGCATTATAACCCTGCTCAGAAAGGTATTTTGCTCCCCACTGAGACATGCCAAGTCCGTGCCCGAAACCCCGCCCGGCCACAAGATAAGACTCGGGACCGTGCCCGATATTGAAGACTGTGCTTGGTAGTTGCAGAATTCTTCTTAATTCTTCGCCGCTCAATACCAGGGTCTGTAACGTACCGGCAATAATTGCCAGGCTGACTCTTTGCGAAGTTCCACGCTCCAGGGGGAAGATGCCAAGTAATCCGCCTATTTCACGCCCCTGTTTTTTCAAGCTTGCTTCGATATCGCTTGTTCTTATCTGGCGCGACCAGGAAAAATGTGGCGACTGCTCGTCAAAATCAGGGACGCTTTTCAGAAATGGCACTTTACTGCCCCATACATGTTCTGAAATCTCAGTGGCGCCACCTGCTGAGCTGTGAAAGAAGGCGCTTACAACTTTGTTCTTGTGTTTGAGCACCTGCCCGTCGGTTTGCGCTACTGCGTAATTAGTGGAGTCAGATTCAGTCTGAACCCCGAGATAAACCTGATCTTCCGTGCTTGCTTTGACGTCATAGCCTTCTTTTGCATGTTTACCAAGATTTGCAATTGCGTAAGACCTTGCAGTAATGCTTTGTGCTTTCAATGCTTCTTGATTCCATGATGACGGCATTTCGGAGGGCACCACCGAAAGCAGGTAGTCTTCAAGATCCAGTTTATTGATTACAAGAAAACTTCCATCATCGAGCCTGGGCCTTAAAATCAGAATGCCTCTGTAGCTTTTTCCGGCAATTGAAACTAAAGAATCAGGATTTTTGCTTCTTATAACGTAGGACTGATCTGCAAGCCCCACTCTTACGGAATTGCTGCCGTCCTGCACAAGTTGTTTTTGCTGCAATGAAACCGGTCGGTATAAACCTGGTTCTTTCTTTTCTGGCGGGCGGCTTAGATTTACCGGCAGAAAAAAACTTGCTTCCCGGCTGAAGAGTTGAGGTTCTTTGAGAAATCCGAAATTGAGGCTGGACTTAAAGCCTTGTTTATAACTTGCTGGCTGGTATCTGAGCAGGTCGCTTGCAACAAGTATTTTGCTTGCAGCTGAATTGGCGGCTTTGCTTTTGAAATAAATTTGTTTGTTGTTTTGCCCGTCTATTTGGGCAAATAAGCAGCTTTGCGGCGGCAAATCAGCAAGCAAGTTTCCGCTTGATTCTTCCAAAATTTCGCCACCGTCAGGCAAAACTATGTCTGCGATTCTGGCATTGCTTGCAATAGCGACTCTGATAAGCGTTTTGTTTTGCTTCTTATCAGAGTATGCCCCCGTGTCGGGCACCATCCGTGGTGCAGCCGGGCAGAGAGGCTGAAAAAGCGGCTGAAACCCGGGCTCGGATGAAAATAGCTGCTTGGTTTCCGGGTCGCTAGTTTCTTTTATTGCCAAAGATCTAACTTTTCCGTCTTTTCTCTCTTCTGCAACCGTATACTGAATTCGTTCAAGAGCAGATGCCGAACTTGCTGTATAGGCAATTAGAATCATAGAAATTGATAAGCTGCTCCACTTGCGTGCCATTGAGTTGCGCCAGTTAAGTGGATGACTTCTAATCTGGCTGGCGGCAAGAATCCGAGGACCCAGATTCAAAGACTCAAATCGTGTTGCCTGCTGCCAGGCTGCACCTGCTTTTTCTGGCTCAGAATTAGAAAAAGCCCCAGATCGATCCTGAGTGGCAAGATAGGCATATATGGCCGCCAGGCCAGCAGCTATTTCATCAATATCTTTGTCTTTGTTTTCCTGATTTTGCAAGCTCATGCCTGGATTATAGACATCTTTCCGGCTTCCTGAAAGTTACAAGCGTCTGAATAAAGAAATACTTGAGAACTCTGCCTTAGGTTCGCGGAACTGCTTTTCATGGCTGCGAGCATGGCTGCTAGAATGAGTAGGGGCAAGAAAACGCCGGGAACTTAAAACTTGAATTTTTTAAAGCCGGGTTGTCAGGATGGGGGCGAATTCAACTAATGCAATTTCAATCTGATGACCTGAATCTTTCACAAGCCGATGCCGGCGCTGGTCTGGAAGATTCAGCTGCCCTTATCGAAGCCCCTTTGTCCGGAAACGAAGCCTCATTGCTCTTAAATGAGCAAAGCCTTAAACAGGGAGCATTTGCAAAAGCAATTGGGCTCATGGACCTGGTAGGAGTACTTGCGTCTACTCTGTGCATGATCCATTGTTTGCTCTTGCCGTTGATTTTTGCGCTTTTGCCGGTATTTGCACGACCTCTGATGGAAAATGATCTGATGCATGTCAGCCTTGCCGGTTTTGTGCTTGCTTTTTGTTTGCTGGCATATATACCAGGCTACCTGCGTCACCGGGATAATCGTCTCATCTGGATAGCCGTTCTCGGTCTTATGCTGGTGTTTTTTGCCACTTTTGTCGCAAGAGCCTGGGGTGAAATTGTAGAAGCCGCAATAATCACTGCCGGAAATACAATTATCATCTTCGGGCATTTACTTAACCGCAGATTGCTGCAGCGTGCGGGTTGCTGCAAACATTAGATCAGCGGTCAAGAGTTGAGTTTGTTCCAGCCGTTTTTGAGCGTGGATTCCATGCCGCCTGTGAACTGAGTTTCGCTGGGAAGAGAATATGCATTGGATTTGCCGCTTTGATACCAGTTGTGCGGAAACTCAACCCGTCTCTGACTTGAGTCTGAAGAGCGATCCTCTTTCAGATCAAGTTCTGTCAAATTGTCTGATTGTGATTGTGCTATCTGCTTGAAAACCGCCTGCTGGTCTTCCGGGCTAAATCCGAAATTGATCAGGTCGCCGGAGGCGGTTTCGTTATGGGACGACGAATCGTTAGCTTCAAGATCGCCAGCCATTTGCTAATCTCCGAAATTGAATTGATATAAAGACACATCAGCTTAATTCCCGGATTTAGCACGATCTATTCGCTTTCCTGCAATAATTTATCAAACGAGGTAAGTGTGAATGACTGCCACGCAAGATGGCGATTTTGTGAAGATAGCTTCAGCGCTCCAGCCCCGAACCCGTGAAGACGGGTCATACAGGCTCGCCTACTTGACAGCTACGCTTTCGATGCTTTCTGCAGATGCTATCTCCGATTGCCTGTCTCAGTGCAGGCAGGGAAAATTTGGCGAACCTATAAGAGCCATGGCAGCAGAACCAATTCCCTACGACAAGTACGCAGACGCAATCAAACATCTCACCTGTATAGTCCTTTATCTCATTTCTTACGAGCAGGGTGATGATGCGCCCGAATGGCTTGCTGACTTTCTTTCATCATGTGTTTCAGCCATGGATCAGGTGGTGCAGGGTACGCCTGTGAAGAGCATCATGGGCCGGTATGCCATGGTTGGCGGTGATAAAGTTTATGTTTCTGCTGCAAAATTTCTGTTTGATGATCTTGGTTTTGCGTCTTTTGCGGACATCGCTTCCCAGCCCCTGCAGGAGAACCTGAAAAACAGTGCCGGATTCAGATCTCAAATTCTCTTTTTTGCTCTCAGTCAAGAAAGAGAATTTATTGAAAAACGCTGGCGGGAAATAATTGCTCAAAACACACTCGTGCTTGAATAAGCAAAATTGCGCCTCTTTTGCGGTTTTTAGAGTTCCGGTAAAGCCTATTAACTTCTGAGTGCTTCAGCGCCGGCAACCACTTCAAGCAGTTCCTGTGTAATGCTTGCCTGGCGAGCACGGTTGTATGAAAGAGTCAGCCCCTGGATCAATTCCTGGGCGTTGGTTGAGGCGTTGGACATGGCATTCATACGTGCTGCAAGTTCAGAAGCTGATGCGTCAAGCAATGCCTGGAAAACAACGTTCTCGATGTATTTGGGAATCAGCTCCAGTTCAAGCACTGCAGGAATCGAAGGTTCAAAAAGCACCTCGGGGGTGAGACCTGGATCAGCTTCTGGAGGCGGCATTTCTACTGGCAGGAACTTCATGTTGGTGACCTGGGATCTGAGCATATTGATGAAATGTGTGCTGATAATTTCAACTGCGTCGACGGTTCCGTCCAGATAGTACTCGCCTGCCTGGTCGGCAATCAACTTGGCTTCCTGAACTGTTGGAATTGCTGGAAGCAGCGTATATGTTTTAAGTTTCTCGACTTTAATAGACCGAAAAAACATCGTGGCTTTTGTGCCGACCAGCATGAGCTTGACTTTTTTTCCTTCCGCTTCCAGGCTTCTTATGCGCTCCAGTGAATTGCGCAAGACAGCGCTGTTGTAAGAACCGCAAAGACCGCGGTCTGAAGAGATGATAATCAGACCCACTGTTTTTACTTCGCGTTTGCGCAATAGCGGAATTTCGTTCAGGTCGATGTCTGCAACCTCTCTGACTATTTCTCTGAGCATTTTGATTACTCTTTGAGTAAAAGGCCTTGCAGCAAGGGTTCTGGCTTGAGCCCGACGAACTTTGGCTGCAGCGACCATTCTCATTGCACGAGTGATCTTTTGCGTTGATTGAACGCTCTTTATTCGTCTACGAATTGCTTTTAAGTTAGCCATTTACTGCGTTGCCTTTATCACCGATTGCTTCTTTATCCGGGTTGCTTTACTACTTCTTGAAGAAGTTGGTTTTGAATTTGTTGAGATGATCGAGAAGCTCGTTTTGGTCAGCTTCAGAAAATTCGTCGCCTTGGTTCAGCTTAGTTTCAACTCCCTGAGCGCTTGCAGCGAGGTATTTGACCCATTCCTGCTTAAATCTTGCAATTTCTTTGTTTTCGACATCATCAAGCACACCTTTGTTGGCGGCGTAAATGAGAGAAACTTGCTGAGCCAGTGAAAGCGGCTGGTACTGTGGCTGTTTCAGAATTTCGATCAACTTTTGACCGCGGCGGATCTGGTCTTGTGTTGCTTTGTCCAGGTCTGATGCGAATTGAACGAATGCTTCGAGCTCTCTGAATTGAGCAAGGTCGAGTCTCAACTTACCTGCAACCATCTTCATGGTTTTTCTTTGCGCAGCACCACCTACACGGCTTACTGAAATACCGGCGTTGATAGCCGGTCTTATACCTGCGTAAAAGAGGTCGGTTTCAAGGAATATCTGACCGTCGGTAATTGAAATAACATTTGTCGGAATATAGGCTGATACGTCGCCTGCCTGAGTTTCGATAATTGGCAGTGCGGTTAAAGATCCGGCCCCGAGTGCAGCAGAGAGTTTGGAAGCACGTTCAAGGAGTCTGCTGTGCAAATAGAACACATCACCTGGATAAGCTTCACGACCCGGTGGGCGGCGCAGCAAAAGTGACATGGCACGGTAAGCAGCAGCGTGTTTTGAAAGGTCGTCATATACGTTTAAGGCATGCCCGCCTCTGTCCATGAAATATTCGCCGATTGCAGCACCTGAAAACGGTGCCAGGAATTGTAGCGCAGGAGCTGCTGTAGCCGGAGCCGACACAATAACCGAGTATTCCATCGCGCCGTTGTCTTCTAAGACTTTTTGAATACGAGCCACAGTCGATTCTTTCTGACCGATAGCTACATAAATACAGACAGGGCGGTTCGGTTGACCTTTCTGGTTGATGATTGCGTCGATTGCAACGGCCGTTTTACCTGTTTGACGGTCACCGATAATTAGTTCTCTCTGGCCTCGTCCGATTGGAATCATGCCGTCAATAGCTGCAATACCGGTCATAAGTGGTTCGCAAACAGACTGACGTGCGATAATTCCAGGAGCTTTCTTTTCTATCGGCCGGTATTCGAGCGGAAATTTTTCAGAGCCTGTTATCGGACCTTTGCCGTCGACAGGCTGACCGAGCGGATTGATAACACGTCCAAGCAACCCGTCTGAAACCGGAATTGATGCAATGCGTCCGGTGGTTTTGACAGTCATACCTTCTGTGATTGTTCTGCCTGAACCGAGAATCACTACCCCGACGTTGTCTTCTTCGAGGTTTAAAACCATGCCCATGGTGTGCTCTGAGTCATCAAATTCAACAAGCTCACCTGCCATTGCATTTTCAAGACCGTAAATACGGGAGATACCGTCACCAACCTGCAGAACGCTTCCTACATTGGTAACCGTCAGGCTTGCCTGATATTCCTTAAGTTGCTTCTTAAGAACTGAGGTAATCTCTTCCGGTTTGATTGTCATGATTTTGTATCCTCTAACAAATTACTTTTATTAAGTAGATTCTAAGTAGATTCGATTTTGCTTAAACTGAAAGCAATGCTTTCTCTATGGATTGCAGCCGTCCTTTAAGGCTGCCATCAATTACCTGGTCACCAATTCGAAGCACATAACCGCCAATTAACGACTTATCGACCTCGGTGATCAATCTGACTTTGGTTTTTTCACTTTCGCTCTTGCTCAACTGCTTTACAAGCTTTTGAGTAATGCTTTCCTTGGCTTGATCGTCAATCTGCTCTGCGCAATAGAGCTTTGCTGTTACCAGATTATGTTTTGCTTCCAAGAGCCTTCTGAATTCGTCAAAAATCAGGGAAAGCAAGTGCATTTTTCTTCTTTCGCAAAGAAGTATGAGCAACCTCTTTGTGAGATTGTCGAGACTCTGTCCGGCAAACTCATCAATGAAGCTCTTTCTGGCAGGAGCGGAAATTGCAGGATGCTTGAAAAGCACTGAAAGCTCCGGTTCATCTGTAAAAACTTTGCAAACGACTTCCAGATTCCGGTAAACATCCGCCTCGCTCTCGTCCTTTGCTGTTATTTGCAAAAGAGCGTTTGCATATTGGATTGCCGAACTTTTGTCGTCAGTTTTCATTTTTTGATTCCACCGTTTTCAAGTTGCTCGATAAACTGATTGTGCAATCGTGACTTCGAGCTTGAACTTATGGCTCCAGGCAAGCTTGCCTCAGCAAGCCTCACTGCCACGGTGGCAGCCCGGCTGCGCATTTCTGTAATTGCAAGCTGCTGTTCTGCCTCAATTTGCTGACTGATTCTTTCTTTGAGGGATTTTTCCTCGTTTTCAGTCTGTTTTTTGATGTCTTCAGCCATTGTCTGGGCAAGCTTTTTTGCATCTTCAAGAATCTGTTTTGTTTCTTCTTCAGCATTTGCAATTCTTGCCTGCTGTGCTTTTAGAAACTCCTGCCCTTCAAGCCGTGCTTTCTCAGCTTCTTTAAGACTGCTTTCAATCCTTTCTTTTCTGGATTCAAAGAGCCCCGGAGTTATTTTCATCCACATATAAATGAGGATGGCAACAAGAAGGAGCCAGTTGATCAGGTTGTTTGCAAATAACTCAGTCACTGTGCTTATGTCTCCTCGAGATTCTTGCGAACGTTGCTGGCGTCAAGCTGCACGGCAACGGGCTCACCCAGTATCTTTTGGGTTATTTCCTCGACCAGCGCTCTTTCTTCAGCAACAAGGTCGTCGATAAGCTTTTCGCGCTCGTCGGCAATTCTTGCTTTGGCTTCCTCCAGCTTTGCAAGACCACTTCTGTGCACTTTCTGAAGGAGCTCGGCTTTTTCCGCACTTGCTTTTGCCACAGCCGAGCTCATTTCATTGTGAGCCTGAATACGAGTTTCCTTGAGCTTGCTTTCGTAGCCTTCAAGCAGATTTGAGGCTTCCTGGCGAGCTTTTTGGGCCTCTTCGTGGTCATGCTTTGCCTTTTGATTCCGCTTTTGAATAGCTCTGCCGACAGGTTTCAGCATGATCTGATCCAGAAGCATCATGAAAATCAGGAAGAGAACCACAAATATTACTAGAGTGCCGTTTGGTGCAAACATTGCTTACGAAATATACCTTACGATTGGGGCTGGTGCATTCATGCCGGTTGCCGGTGCATGTTCTTCTTTTGCAGAACCAAAACCGTAAAGCTGAATGGCGATAACGAATGCCAGAAGACCCAGAGCTTCCATGAGGGCAGCGATGATGATTGCGTTCACCAAAAGCTTGGTTGCCATTTCTGGCTGTCTGGCCATGCCTTCCAGCGCTCTTGACCCTGCAACTCCGATGCCGATACCAGGTCCGATAACGCCGACTGCGGCGATGCCTGATCCGACAAGCGATGCGGCTTTGATAATAGTCTGGCTGTCGATTGTGCCGGTTGCTGCTTGTGCAATTAGTGTGTGGTCCACCTTAATAACTCCTTTTAACTAATAAGTCTTAGTAACTACCTGTTTTTCAAATGTTTTCAAAATAAAGGTCGATTTTTCCTGATCAGTGATGCGATACGGTTAAGCCAATGTAAATGCTTGTAAGTAAAGCAAATACAAAAGCCTGAATTACTCCAATGAACATTTCAAATGCCATGACGCCGGTGGGCAAAATCACCGGCGCCATCATTATGGCTGCTGCTCTCATAAGTTCGTCTGCGGTAATGACCATCATTAAACGCAGAGCAAGCGTTGCCGGACGAATGATCAAATCCATCCATTCGATCGGGTTCAAATAGAGCTTCAAGTATTTGGCGCCGTGGGCCCAGAATCCGGAACCTACGTAAACAAGAAGAGCTATTAATGCAAGACCGAAAGTAACATTGAAATCAGTTGTTGGTGAGCAAACTTCAAAATGCTCTCCGTTTACAACCGGCCAGCCGTGCATATGCTCGAAATATAGCCAGGGACCGATGCCGATAAAATTGGCACACAAAACAAAAAGGAAGATTGCCGAAATAAGAGGGAAAAACGCCTTGTAATGATGGCCCATCTGCCCCTTGCAGACGTCTTCCAGAAACATATAGATGGATTCGACAACTGCCTGGCCTTTGCCGCCTGCTCCTTCTGATGTGAGCGAAGGCGTGACCACTGCAGCTGCGCCCAGAATGAAAAGCATGCAGGCTGCACTCAGTGCAAGCGTGTCTACGTGAATGTCACCTATATGTCCGAGTTGCGGTATTCCGAGAAAATTCTGATTGACGATTGAAGGATCGTGCACGAAATAACTGAGAGGTAGATTCTTTCCAAGCATGTCTAGACCGCGTTACGGGACTCAAATGCCACAAATGATATCAGCAAGTAACTGCCTGCACTCTTACGGCAACACCTTTCTTAAAGATCTATGTGTATGAGATGTTACAGACCCGGCTATTTTAGATTGAGTTCAGAGAAGCCCAGTTGCCTTATCATTGCTTAGATTCAAAAGCTCAGCCTCAGAAATTGCTGCAATTACTTGTGAGCGAATTAATTTACTGCCAGGCTCTTTTCTTCACTGCCACCATTTTGATACCAATTTCCTCATTCGAAGTCTTCAAATGGCAGCCTCTGTTTGGTGCTGTCATATATTTTCGCTTCTATCTGACTACTTGCCTGCAGGCTGTCGCTGCTCTTACCGCTTGTTTCTTTTGCAGATAATCCACTCTCTTGATTATTGAGGCTTTCTGAATCCGCCTTCGTATGCAGGTGTTTTTTAGCTTTGCTGCCGGTGTCAAGTGCATTTGCTTTCATAACCATGCGGGCAAGCCCCAGCCCGGCGCCTAACAACGCAAGTCCGACTGATAAGACTGGGGCGCAATGAAAAATCTTGTCTAAGTAAGCGCCGCCGTATACTCCCATTGCCAGCAAGACTGCTGCTCCAAGCACTGCATCTGAAACAGTGAAAAGGGCTTTTCTCAGATCCGGCTCCTGGCTGCTTTGATTTTCGTTGGACATTGCCAAGCTCCTTTGGCAGTCTCCGCCCTAACTTGATATATTTCATTCTATAGTGCTTTGCGATTCCGGCTAAATTTATGCAAGAAGACCGAAAACTGAGCTCCCGGGTAATTTAATCTTTCGGCCTGACACTTGTAAGCTTGAAGTAAAGAGGCAAGCTTTAGCGGGGAATGTCCAAAAACTGGGAATAAGACTAAGTGTCTCTTTGATAAACTATTTGATCATCTCTTGCAGGCCTGTTAAGCGCCGTATTGTTCTAAAAGGAAGGAGCTCCACACGATGTTCACGCGTCTTGCCTCGCTGATAAAGGCCTTCTTTAACAGCCTGATGGGAAAAATGGAAGACCCTGAAATGATGCTGGAGCAGACTTACCAGGATCTGCAGAACAACTTGATTCAGGTCAGGCAAGCGGTGGCCCAGGCAATCTCCACAGAGAAACAGCTTGAAAACCAGCTCCAGAAAAACAAAGACCAGGCAGCTACCTGGCATAACCGGGCTACAATGGCCGTGCAGCAGGGAAATGACGACCTGGCACGACAGGCTTTGCAACGCAAACAGCAATATGCGCAGGCGGCAGCCGACCTCGAAGCCCAACTCAAACAGCAAAAAGAGGCTACCAATACGCTAAGGCAGCGGCTTACCGAGCTTGAAGGTGAAGTTCAGAAAGCTTATACAAAGAAGCAAGTTCTTATTGCAAGAGACAAAGCAGCCCAGGCTACTTCCAAAGCAAATGAAATTCTCTCCAAATCAACGGCTGATGGCGCGCTTTCAGTAATGGAAAAAATGGAACAAAAGGTTCTCGAGCGGGAGTCAAAGGCTGCTGCGCTTGCAGAACTTGGTTCCGACCAGCTTGACAAGAAGTTCAAGAGCTTTGAAGGTCAGGTTGATATTGAAGCCGAGCTCATGATGCTTAAAGGCAACACCGGTGGGGGCCAGAAACTGATTTCAGACGGGCAGAAAGCCAAAGAGCCTGTACTTGTGGAAGCTGACACTGTTGATGTAGAGGATGTCCAGGACAAGGCTGACTGAGGCCCATCGGCCTGATCGGTGATAAATCGGTGATAAACGAAGAGTTCGAAGCTGAACTGGTAAAAGTGAGGGATGCTCTTGCAAACTCAATTGCCTGTGAAAAGCAAATTGGGCAAAAGTTGAAGTCTTTAAGACAAGAAACGGCGCTCTGGCAAAAGCGCGTAGAGCTTGCGCAGAATTCGGATAAAGCGGATCTGGCTCTGGAGGCTGAATCGAGACTTCAAGAGCTGAGAAAGACTTGCACCGAGCTTGAAATTGAACTCCTGAGCCAGGAGGACTTCAGTGCCGGTCTTAAAACTCAACTACAGTCTCTGGAGGCCCGGCGTTTCAGTGCCGGAAGCTCAGCTAAAGACGCACTTGCTGCTTGTGATTCAACGCTTTCCACTATTGAAAGAATGGAAAAAAAGATTCTGGTCCATGAAACAGAAGCCAAGCTAGGGCGCGATGATCTGGGCAACGAGTTTAGGAAAACCGAAGCCGAGAAGAAGCTGGACGATGAGCTTGAGGCATTAAAAGCATCAATTAATAAACAAGATCAGGAATGATTTGCTTTCACCACAGGTGGTGCGCTCAATTCCGCTCTGGACTTCCGTTTGAATATCTGGATTTGAGTTTCAGGAAGTGTTCTTTGAAGCTGCCGTTTAATATGGCTTCTCTGCAATCAGCAGTTTGTTTATGCAAGAACTGAATATTGTGGATTGAAAGAAGCGTTGAGGCGGTCATTTCCTTGAGATGCACAAGGTGGTGCAGGTAGGCGCAGCTGTGATGCTTACAAGTATAACAGTTGCAATCCGGATCTAGAGGCTCGAAAGCTGTTCTGAACTTGCTGTTTCGCAAAGAAACACGACCCGCTTGTGTGAAAGCGGCTCCGTGTCGAGCCAGGCGTGTTGGTAAAACACAGTCGAACATGTCTATGCCGCAATAGACTGCATAAGCTATATCCCACGGGGTGCCTACTCCCATTAAGTATCTGGGCTTTTCTTTTGGTAAGAGCTCTGCTGTGAACTTGACGGTTTTTTCGATCAGGCTGCGCTCTTCACCCACGGCTACTCCACCAATGGCATATCCCGGCAAATCGAATCCGCCCACCACTTTTGCTGATTCTGCTCTCAGGTCTTCATAAATGCTTCCCTGCACAATTCCAAATAAGGACTGGTCGCGTTTTCGTTTGTTTTTGTTGACGCAAATTTCAAGCCATCTGTGGGTTCTTTCCATGGCTGCTTTTGCCTGGCTGTGGCTTGCCGGGTTTTTTACACATTCGTCAAAAGCCATGATAATGTCGGCTCCCAGCGAGTTCTGGATTTCCATTGATTTTTCCGGACCAATAAAATGCTCCTGACCGCTTAAGTGGTCTTTGAATGACACGCCATCTTCAGTGATTTTTCTCAGTTCTTCAAGCGAAAAGACTTGAAAGCCTCCAGAATCAGTAAGTATCGGCTTATTCCAGGCTGAAAAGCCGTGAAGACCGCCTGCTTCTTCGACCAGCTTGTGACCCGGTCTCAAATAAAGATGATATGAGTTTGCTAGCACAATCTGGCTGCCGCAGGCTTCAACCTGATCCCAGCAAAGTGCTTTGACCGTGGATTGGGTGCCTACCGGCATGAAAACCGGGGTTTTTACAGGGCCGTGTTTTGTTTTGAACCTGGCCGCCCGGGCTCCGGACCATGGGCAAAGAGCTTCAAGTTCGAAATTAAGATCCAAAGCGGCAAATCCAGTCAGGGCGTAGTTGCTTGAATTTTATGAGCAATTTACTTCCTTTTTAATGAAAAGAGTCTCCGAATTTTACTTGAAAAGACGCTTTTCTCATTAAAATAAAGGTATTGAGCTTCCAGAGGGGAAATATATGAAAGTCTCTACCCTTGTTCACACAGCTTGTTGGCTCTGTGTTTTGCAAACGGCTCTGGCCTGTGTTCTTGCCTGCAATCAGGGCTATCTCTAAAGTCCCAGGTCTATTGCTAATTTTTCTCTGGCTGTTTCCTTTTCATAAAGAGCTGCATAAGGGCCCATCTTTAAAAGCAACTCTTCGTGCTTACCTGATTCCACTATGCAACCGTTTTCTAAAACCAGTATTTTGTCTGCATTTTGAATGGTTGAAAGCCTGTGGGCAATCACCAGGCTTGTTCTGCCTGCCATGAGTTTAACAAGTGCCTGCTGTACCTGGGCTTCGTTAATGTTATCGAGCGAGCTTGTGGCCTCATCAAGTATGAGAATGCGAGGATTTTTCAGAATGACTCTGGCAATTGAAAGCCGCTGACGTTCTCCACCGCTGAGCTTATAACCTCGTTCGCCTACAAGGGTGTCGTAGCCATCCGGCAACGAGCTTATGTATTCGTGAATATTTGCTGCCTTGCAGGCGTTTTCTATTTCTTCAATAGAAGATTCCGGATTTGCATATAAGAGATTCTCTTTGATGCTTGCGTGAAACAAATAGCTTTCCTGGGTGACCATGCCAATGAGCTTTCGAAGGCTGAGCAGGTTCATTTCTTTGCAATCAATTCCATCAATGGAGATCTTGCCTGCCTGGATCTGGTAAAAACGCGGCAAGAGGGCAGCTAGTGTGGATTTGCCGGCGCCGGAACTTCCTACCACTGCAACTATTTCACCAGGGTCCGCAGAAAAGCTTAGTTCGGTGAAAAGCTTCTCTTTGCCGTCGTATGCAAAACTTACTTTATCGTAGGATAGCCTGCCCTCGATGCTGCCTGAGTTAAGAGAACTGCCAGACTCGTAGTCTTCTTCTTTCAAGTCGAGATATTCGAAGATTCTTTCAAAGACTGCAAAGGCGCTGGCAATCTGTACCTGTATGCCGGTGAGTGATGATGCCGGACCATAAAGCCTTGTAATCAGGGCGATAAATGCTATCACGGTTCCAAGACCGACATGGCCATGAATCACCATGTAAGCTCCGCCAAGCCATACAAGAGCCGGACCTGCCAGTGTCATGCTTGTAACAATCATCATGAACCACCGGCCGATCATCGCAAGCTTTATTTCCGAGTCCATAAGCTCGTTGCACAAAGCCAGAAAGCGAGTCTGCTCCTTCTGTCCCATGCCGAAAAGCTTGCTGAGGGTAATACCTGAAATGTTCAGGATCTCTTGATAGCGGTTTGCCAGCTCATCGTTTTTTTGTCTTGTGACCTTTCTCTGTTTATAAATACGCCTGCCCACAGGCCAGAGCGGCAGGATCATGAGAGGCAGCAGCGCAAGCGACATGAGCGCCAGTCGCCAGTCGAGAAAGAACATGGTAATTATTGTGCTTGCCAGAATAAGTATGTTGCTTGCTATAGATGTAAGCGTCATTGAAATGATGTTATCAAGGCTGTCTATATCGCTTGATACTCTGTTTAATAGCTCTCCGGCTCTGGTGACTGCAAAAAACTCAACAGGCATTTTTTGCAAGTGGCCGACCACGCTGCAGCGAAGATCACGCATGACTCCTTCGGCCATCTTCGCGTTCACAAATCCCTGCCATACGTTCATTCCGCCATTTATCAGCCCGGCAAAAATCATACCCAGGCAGGATATCAAAATCAGGTTCAGATCCTTTTGAGGAATGGCTCTATCTACAAGCGTAATAGTCAGCAAGGTTGGAATCAGCCCCACGCCCGACTGCAAGCCGATCAGCAATAAAAGCGTAATCTCTTCTTTTATATATGGATGGAAAAGACTGCGTATACGTCTCCATTGTATTTGTCTAGCAAGCTTGCTGCGTTCGGGGTTGAAAATGCCCGACCACATGAGATAAATGGGAGGTCCGCCGCCGCTGTACATTTAAGCTGCCCTCGCTAAGAGGCCTAACCGGGTCTTATTTTTGATGCGCGCTGAATCAGATTTTACTCCGATTTTTATTCCGACCTTTAGACAAAGGCTTAAATCTGATAACGCTCTGATGGCAAGTGATGCAAATCTCAGGAATCCGGTACTAAGCTTTCCGTATGAATAAATGATCTGCTCTCTTGCAATATACAGATGGATCCGATCGCTTATAGTGGTGGCGCCGGTGGAGGCTAAATCTCTGCCACCATTACCGGTTACTGTCGGTGAATTAGCTTGTAAAATGGGGCTTTTGCTCGAAAAAAAAACGAAGCAATCTTGACACAAACTGTTATTTTGTAGTCTAATTCGGCTGTAAATCAGCATGTGCGGAACTACGAAGATTCGATCTATATTTAGTAATACCGTATTTGGAGACATGATGATTATGCCTTTAGGCAGGCGGGTCTGGGTTAGCTTACTGGAGTCCTGATGCGAATCAGAGAGATCGAGCTTGACAACTTTAAATCTTTTGGCAAGCCGACCAGGGTACCTTTGCTTGATGGATTTACAACCATATCCGGTCCCAATGGTTCCGGCAAGTCTAACATTGTAGACAGCGTGCTTTTCGCTCTGGGTCTATCTTCTACCAGAACCATGAGAGCCGAAAGACTTCCTGACCTCTTGAATAATTTAAGCGGCAGAAATGAAGCACGGGTGACGGTACGATTCACCAACGATCTCGGCGACGAGATTGAAGTTTGCCGTCGCCTGAAAGTCAAAGATTCCGGATATACCAGTTCGTATATTTTAAACGGCAAGAACTCAACTCTAACTGAAGTTCATGATGAGCTCGGTAAATACAATGTAAGCCCGACAGGGTTTAACGTGATTATGCAGGGTGACGTAACCGGCATCGTCACTATGTCTGCTACTGAAAGACGCAAAATCATCGATGAACTTGCCGGTGTGGCCGAATTTGACAGGCGTATTGAACAGGCAGAAAAAGAGCTCTTTGCCGTTGCTGAAAAAATCGAGCATCAAAAAATAGTGCTTGCTGAAATTGCAGTAAGGCTTGAGGTCCTGCAGGCTGATCGAGACCAGGCTCTTAAATATCTCGATCTGAAGTCTCAAAAAGAAAAGCTCGAACGGGATCTTATTTATGTGCGGGTAAAAGACCTTGAGGATAAAGTCGACGGTGTGGCCCGAGACATTGCCGAGCTGGATGAAAAGCAGGAAAAATTATCCGGACAGCGCGAAGAAACCGAGCTTTCGCTTCTTTCATGCATGGCTGAAATGGGCAGTCTTGATGAGGAAATCAAAGACAAGGGTGGTAACGAGCAGCTGCTCCTGCGTCAGGAGCTTGAAAACAAGCGTGGTGATTTAATCCGTGAAGAAGGCAAGCTCTCAAATCTCAACGGGGTTTTGAGCGAGAAAAGCAAGGCACAGAAGAGCTTCAATGCTCAGATAAAAGCAATTGAGAAGCGAATTGGCGAGCTCCAGCTTAAAAAGAAACAGCATGACGAAGATTTGAAAGCCATTAAGCTTGTGCTTATGGAGAAACAGGGTGCACTCAGTGCGGTGCTTGCTGAAATCGGAGTACTCAGAAAAGAAAGTGAAAACAGCTCAAGTAAAGGCATGTCTTTGCACGAGGATCTCCAGAGGCTCAGAGACGACAGGCATAAGCTTGAAGTGCGAAAAACCGAACTGAAAGCCAGAAAAGAAAATCTGGATAAGGAACTGGTTTGCGCCAGGGATGCCGCCACCGAGTCAATCGGAAAAAGCGCGGCACTCAAAAATTTGATTGCAGGGCTTGAGAAAAAACTAACTGATGATCAGGCGCTTGTGCTGGGAATCGGGCGGAACATCAGGCAAATGGAGAGTGAAGTCGAATCAACCCAGGAAGAGATTGAAGGCAAGCGCAAAGAACTTGAGCAGTTGAACCGCCGGCTTATCGAGCTTGAAACCACGAGGGAAGTCGCGGGTGAAAGCGGTTATGGTCGCGCTGTTGAAGCTGTGCTTGCCGCAAATATTTCCGGAGTTCACGGCACCATAGGCCAGCTCGGGCGTGTGGATGAAAGATACGAAATGGCCCTTGAAGTGGCTATAGGTGGGCGTCTTGCTCATCTGGTCGTCGAAGACGACCAGGTAGCGGAAAAATGTATAAAGGTATTGAAAGAAACAAAGTCAGGCAGGGCTACTTTTGTTCCTCTCAATAAAATTGTTTCCCAGCCACCCGGGCTCCTGCCTTCAAGACCAGGTGTAATTGACTTTGCTTACAATCTGGTTGACTTCAATCCTTTATATACAAGGGCCTTCCAGTATGCCTGCGGTCAAACCGTGATCGTAGATTCGCTCGATTCGGCGCGCAAGTTGCTAAATAGCGCCCGCATGGTAACTCTGGAAGGCGATTTGCTTGAGAAATTCGGAACCATAACAGGTGGAGACGAAGGCAGAGCCAGGCTGCGATTTAATCAGATTGAAAACAACGACCTTGCATCTCTTAAATCCAGAGCCAAGCAACTTGCAGACGATATTCGTTATCTTTCAAGCGATTTGCTTAAAGAAATCAACCAGTCTCTTATTCAGGACAGGGATAAGTACAATCAGGCTTCCACTGCACTTACTCAAAAGCAGGCCGAGTTTGACAAACGCAAAGAGGAACTGGATAAGTGCCAGGAGCTTGTAGACAGTCTCAAGCCGCGTTTGCGCAGCATGGGCGATGAAGTCGAGTCGGTTGAAACCGAGCTTTCGGGAGTTGACGGCAAGATAAGCGAACTCACAAGGATGGTGAACAAGCTTCAAGAAGAGCTTCAAGATTTGACTGCCGGCGGCAAGCGCAGCGAGCTTGACAGGCTGGTTGCCGAAGCAGAAGAACTCAAAAGCGAAATCGAAAGCATCGAAAGCGGTGCAAAAGACTCCGAGCGCTTCATGGACAGGCTCGAGACCGAAGAAAGAGTTGAAGCAGCCAATAAAGAGAGTCTGGTTCTACAGCTAACCGAGCTGCAAAAGGAACTCGAAAATATTTCGGCTGAAAAACCGGTTTTTGAAGAAAACATTGCCGAGCTTACAAAGGCGATTCAGGAGCTTACTCGTAAAAGCGAGGAAATCTCAGCAGAGCTCCAGCAGCTGCATGAAACAAAAGACAAGCTGCAAACTGAAATCACCAGGCTCGTGGTTTCAAAAACCAGGCTGGGCGAACAGCTGCATTACCTGGAAGAGGAAAGAAACAAATATAAGCTCAGCTTGCATGAGCTCAAGATCCAGCTGGCTGCCGCCCGAGCGGAACTCGAGCATATTTTGAGCGAAAACCCTGATTTCAAAACCCCGTCAGCTTCTACAATAGAACAGCTGAAGAATCAGATTGAAAGACTCGACCGGCGGATGCGCGCCCTTGAGCCGGTAAATATGAAAGCTCTGGAGGAATATAATCAAACCAGGGCTCGCCAGGATGAGCTGACTGATTATCTTGAAACTCTGAGCTCTGAAAAGGAAGAAATAAATCAGAGAATCGGCGGTTACGGTGAACTTAAGAAGAACACTTTCATGGAAGCTTTTTCTGCCATCGATCAAAACTTCAGAGAAATTTTTGCCGAGCTATCTCACGGACACGGCAAGCTCGAATTAGAGAATCCCGAAGATCCTTTTAGCGGAGGTCTTGTTATCAGAGCTCAGCCGCGCGATAAGAAGATGCAGCGAATCGAGGCCCTTTCCGGTGGTGAGAAAAGCTTGACCGCGCTTTCATTCGTATTTGCTTTCCAGCGTTATGCACCGGCTCCTTTTTATGCTTTTGACGAAGTCGACATGATGCTTGATGGAGCAAACGCTGACAGGTTGGCACGCATGGTTAAACGCCAGTCCGAGCAGGCTCAGTTTGTGGTGGTCAGCCTGCGCAGGCCGATGATAGAAAACTCGGATCATGCAATTGGTGTTTCATTGAGGGCAGACGGCTTTTCAAAAGTAGTCGGGATTCAGGAAGTGAAGCTCCCTGAAGAGGAGCAAGCTGTAAATGCATGACTATCCTGAAAACGACACATTATATGAGCAGCTGCCAATTCCATTAGGAAAATCTGGGTCTGCCCAAAAGCAATTGGAAACTGATGTGCCCGGCTCGTCAGCAAAATCAGAAAGCGGGAGCCTGGACAGCCGGAGTCGGGAAGCCGGAGGAGCCGATCTGGAAAGCTTGCCTGAGCCTCCTTGTGATTCCGGATCGGACTCAGCTAAAGGATTAAGCAATGCTGATGATTTAATAGCTGAACTTGCTTTGCCGGAATCTGAATCCGGAGAATCCAATGAGCTTTTAAATTACAGCAAGCTTCTTGAGGAAAAAGACTCGGGTGGTATCGAGATTCTTGTCCAGATGGCTCAAAAAGGTGAGCTTGATCCGAAGAATATAGACATTATCGATGCTACGGATAGATTCTTGCGAGCGATTGCGGCTGCCCCAAAAGAAAATTTGAGACGCAGCGGTAAAATTATTTTTCATGCTTCGGTATTGCTGCGCTTGAAAGCAGAAGCCCTGCTGATAACCAAAATCGAAGATCTCGATCTTGGCGGCGATGACTTTATTGACTTCGATACGGAAGGGAGTCCGATTATTTATGACTCCAACGATGAGGCGGTCGGCAGGCAGATTACGCTGGCTGATCTCCAAAGAGCCCTGGTTAGAAGGTCCAGGCAGCGGCAGTCCAAACAAAGAAGAGTCACACTCGAGCAACTGATTGAGTCATTAAGAGAAGCCGAGCGGCTTGAGAAGAAAAGGCTAGAAAAACATGAGCGGGAGCCGAAAGCCGTAATCCAGATGGATGGCTATCAGGATATGCAAGACATGGATGACATACTTGAGCTTGCTCATGATGAAGATATTGAGGATGTGATTGCACGGATTGAACAATTGCTTGTGAAGGTCATGGAAGAAATGATCCGCACTTCCTTGTCGGAACTTATAGCAATGCTCGACGGTCGAGGTGATTGGGTTGATGCCTTTCTGGCTGTGCTTTTCCTCTCAAATGCAGGTAAAATTAATCTTGAGCAGGAAGTTTTTTACGGACCGCTTTATCTGTTGAAGGGCTGCCATGAAAGCGAACTTCAAGCAACGGGAACCGACGGTGCGGCTCCGGCAGAACCTCATTTAGCTCTTTCTGAACCTGCCGGACTCTCAAAAAAAGAGCCGAAGCAGGAAAAGACTCAGGCAAAGCGTAAAAGGGTCGCAAACACCAGATCGCGTAAAGTCAAAAAGCCCGCAGAAAGTGATTTAGCCATTGATTTAGAGGGCGAGCACGCGCTAGTGAATTTAAAAGAGGAGTCGTGAACTCATGTCGTTGAAAGCAAAAATAGAAGCAGTTTTGTATATGACGGAAAAGCCCCTGCGGGCTCAGGCGATAGCCGGTATTGTCGGCGAAGACTTGCAGATTGTAAGACAGGCCCTGCTTGAGTTGATACACGAATACGAAGAAAGAGATGGTGGACTCGAAATAGCAGATGAAGATGGCTATTCTTTTCAAGTCAAAGACCAGTATTCAAATCTGATGGATGAGTTTTTGCCTATTGAGATGAGCGCAGCTCAGCTCAGAACTCTTTCAGCAATCGCAATCAAGCAGCCGATTTCGCAGGCGGATATCATCCGGATTCGGGGAGCCGGTGCTTACGATCACATAAAAGAACTTGTGCAAAGGGGGCTTGTTTCAAAAAGGGAAGACGAGAAAGCTCGGTCGCCGATGCTGAGCACCACAAAGCAATTCCAGGAGTATTTTCGCTTGACTAAAGACGGCAAGTCTTTAAGGCAATATCTTAAGCGGCAAATGAAAAAGAAAGAGAAGGAAGGTCAGGAACTGCTTGCGGCAGATTCAGAGTCCATGGAAAATCTGCCTTCCGCAGAAATTAGCCAGAGTGCAGAAAATATCGCTACAGCAGAGGAATTAGTTGCGGAGGAAAAGCGCCTTGTGCTTGAAGAAAGCCAGGTTAAAACGCAAGAAGAAGTTCTAAGTTTTGAACCTGACGAAGGAGAACCCCTGGTGATTGCGCCCAAAACTGCCGCAGGAGCAGCTGGAGAAGCTGGCTTCCCTGAAACGAGCAATTAGTAATGACTGGTGCAAGCTTTGCAGCAATAGTTGCGGCGGGCGGAACAGGTTCACGCTTTTCGAAATCCAGTAAAGCAGAGCTTCCTAAACAGTTTATGAGTCTACGCGGACAACCGCTTTACTTCCACTCTCTTTTATCTTTCCTGCAAAACAGTCGGATAAGCAGGGTTATTCTTGTAACGCCTTCACATATGGTGCAGCTTGCGAAAACGGAGTCTGCCGACTTAGGCAAGAAAGTTAGTCAGGACAAAGAGATTGAAGTCATTGCCGGTGGTGCCTCTCGTCAGGCTTCTGTTTTTTGTGGTCTTAAGTACCTGCAAGAGTGCGGCGAAATACCTGACTACGTGCTTGTTCATGATGCAGCCAGACCTTTTCTTGACAACGAGACTCTGGAGCGCATCATGGATAAAGTCATCGAATGTGGTGCTTGCACCGTCGGCGGGGCAGTGTCTGATACCATAAAAAAAGTTGCAGGCGGCAAGATAATCGAAACGCTTCCTCGAAATGAGCTGGTGGCTGTGCAAACTCCGCAGGCATCGGCATTTGCGCCCTTGCTTGCAGCTCACGAAGAGGCCTTGCTTTTAAAATATAGCAGTACAGATGATTCATCCCTGCTCGAGTGGGCCGGTCATGAGGTCCATGTTGTTGAAGGATCGCCATACAATATTAAAGTCACCCAGCCGCTAGATCTAATGCTTGCAGAGCAGCTAGCGGACTATCTATTGAAAGATCTTTTATGATATAGTGCTGCCATCTTACTAAATTACGAATTGGCCCTTGCCAATTGATCGCAAAATTATAAAATGAGGAATGACTGCTCGTGTTCGGAAAGCGCAAGGAACAACTTATGTCGCAAGAACCTAAAGAATCGAACCAGGAAAAGCCAGCAACTCCAGCTGCAAGCCGTCCTTCCAAGAAGGAAGTAGAGCTGTTTCCACCAATTGCTGAGCGTAATCTGACTGCAGCACCAGTCTCCACTGGTGGTGGCGGAAGGCTTGGCACACAGATATCTATGTTCCAACCTGTTTCCTTCGAACAGGCACTGGATGTGGTGGAAGCTCTGAGATCTCGCAATGCAACTACTATTTCTCTGGACAAATTGAAAAAGTCTGATTCCAATCGTCTGGTTGACTTTGTTGCCGGTGCCTCTGCTGCGCTCGACGGTGACTTTCATAAAATGACCGAACAGGTTTATCTCTTTTGCCCTGCCAATATTAAAATTGTCAGCAATGCAAAACAGCAAGCTGTGTCCGAGAGTTTGACCCGAGCACTTGCAAATAGCTCAAGTCCTTCAAGCAATTTCGCTCTCGATGCACTCTTTCCTGATCTCTCAGCTCAGGAAAAATTCGCAAGCGGAGGATTCTCCACGCCCTTCTGGTCCAGGCAGTAAGCCGGACTGACAAAACTGAGGTGCTCGGAGTACAGGAGCTATTCCGAGCACCATTTGCACTTTTTTTATTGCAGCATGCCCTGACACGATTTCTCTGAAATTCTTTTGGTGACCTTTGCTTCTTTCTCTCTTTCTCGATTCGATTTTCTTTTGCCGGGGTATTAATCTCAAGTTGACTTGCTGATATTAACTGGCATTTTTTCATTTTCTGGTCGAAGGATAGATTTGAAATTCTTGGGAGGGTCAAATGAATCTTCTGCGCAGCTGTCTGTTAAACTCCTGGCGAGCCCGCTGTTTTGCGCTGTCGGCATTTTCAGCAGCTTTTGCAAGTGCTTCCTTTGCCCAAAATTTTAATCCCGGTGAAATTGTGAGCGTTCGCCGTATGGGCGAAACGGTTGATGTAAAGGTTATAGGCCAGGACGCAAGTGGCGTGCACGTCTTGCTGAAAGACTGGCAGGACGGCACTTTCAAGCCAGGTGGCTCTTCTTGCTATTACCCGGCTTCCGAGTTGTTCCGTAAAGGTGCTGAGCCCCAATCTGCTTCATCAGTAAATTCAGTGAATTCAGCAAATCTAGCAAACGCAGGCGCTGCCGTCCAGCCGGCTTCGGCCGGACACGAGGCGGGCAATGCTAATGAACTGGCTGGAAGCGGCCCGCTTTCAAAAGCGCAAATAATTGATTTCTTGAAGGCCAGAGTCGGTACCGACGGACCTCATCCAAAGAAGGAAAGTATTTCCAGTTTTCTGGTTGAAGAAATCAAAAAACGGGGAGTCAGTTTCAAATACAATAGCTTGAGGGATTTAAGCGATCTCAGCAAGGCCGGCGCAGATCAAAGAGTAAATTATGCTCTTCAAGACAACTTCGGAGTTCCGGTAAAGGAACCCTGGCTTTACGGGGCCTGGGAACTCCAATTTACCAATGCTACCGGATTTTTTGCCAGCCGGGATAGCGTAGCTAAACTTGGTTTTCTTGCGATTGAGCCTGGACATACGTATATATGGAAAATTCATGAAGATGATTCTCCGAATAAATGGATAGAGGGCAAATGGAGACAGGCAAGCTCTTCGGAAATGAAGTATCAGGGTGGCGCCGGCATCGTACTTTTGAATGGCGAACAGAACGATGATTACATTGTTCATAAGGATCAGACCGCCCAGGCAGGCCAGGATTGGATTAATGTCGCAGACCTTAGCACCCGCCAGGTGAGAAGGGGTGGCTTGCGCAAGACTCATTAAGACAGAGGAGAGGATTCTTTGATGAAGAGTAAGAAAGCAATGGAATTTTCAATTATCTGTCTGTCTGTCCTTTTGCTCGGATATCCTGGGCTTGCATCTGCTCAGGACCGCGATTACTACCTGAAACAAGCTGAGAAATATGCAGCTAATCGTTATGATTACAACCGTGAAATGGCAAAGCAAGAAAATCGCTATCAGGAAATGTTGAAAGAGCAGAGAAAGCAAGAATACAATCGCCAGATGCAGCAACAACAGGCTCGCCTTGAAGAATCAAGAAAGCAGGCCGCAGCCCAAGAGTATGCCAAACAACAGGCACTTGCAGCTCAGAGAAAATCCGAGGAGCGGGCGCTTCAGTCAAAGTTGGAAGCTCAGCGGAGTGCAAGTAGGATGGAAGCGCAAAAGCAGGAACAAAATGCTTATAATGCCAGGATGCAGCAACAAAAGGACAATGCTGCCCTGGAAGCAAGAAAGCAGCAGCAACAGGCGGATGCAAGGGCTTACGAGAATCGAGTCCAGCAACAGAAAACAGATGCAAGGGCTTATGAGAATCGAACCCAGCAGCAAAAAGCTGATGCAAAAGCATACGAGAATCGAACCCAGCAGCAAAAAGCTGATGCAAAAGCATACGAGAATCGTAGCCAGCAGCAAAAAGCTGATGCAAACTACTATGCAAGACAAGAACAAAACAAAGCAGACGCCAGAGCTTATGAAAACAAAGTCCAGCAAAACAAAGCAGATGCAAGGGCCTATGAAAACAAAGTCCAGCAAAACAAAGCAGATGCAAGGGCCTATGAAAACAAAGTCCAGCAAAACAAAGCAGATGCAAAGGCCTATGAGAATAAAGTTCAGCAGCAAAAAGCAGATGCAAAATATTGGGAAAGGCAGGAGCAAAATAAAGCAAATGACAGAGCTTACAACTTGAAGCAGGAGCAGATCAAAGCCGATAACGCTGCTTATGAAAGAAAGCAGGAGAATTTGAAGCAACAGCAAAAAGCAGAGGCTGATATGCAGATGCAAGAGGCTAAGCGTGCCGCAGCAAAGAACGCATACCAGAATGGAATCGTTAATAACAAGCAAAACCTGACTCGTGCTTCTTCTCAAAATTCTTCCCGGTCATTGACAGCGTCGCCGGCTCAGGCTTCATTTCAGCCGCTATCTCAAGTAGCAGGGAAGAGTTCAAGTAAAAGCTCAAGTCAGGCTGCCGGAAGTCAGGCTGCCGGAATGGATGCTGCTGCCAGGATTCGTGCAGAATTTGAACGAGCTAAACAGGGACAGTAAAGGCAGCCATGCCGTAGAATGTTCCTGTTAAAATCTATACAGGGCGAATCTTCAATGAATGACCCTCAGAATGAGTGCTCACCTAAACCAGACTCTTTATCCGAGTGCAGTCAGATTATTGAAAGCATCAGGCAGGGTCTTTGTGGCGACTGGGAAAAAGATGAGGCATTTTTGCAGGCATCTACTGAAAAGTACAAAGAACACCCGAATGGTTTCGAAATACTACGAGAGATCGGGCGCCTTATCTACAAGAGTATGCCGGAAGACCTGAAGAAAGATCTCGTCGCTGCCTATGACGCCGACCTTGAGCGGATGACGAAAACACTCAGGCTCGTTGAGGAGGAGATCAAGCAAGGGAAAATTGACGAAGCTGAACAGTTGTTGCTGGCAGACGAACTTGATGAAGGCTTCAGCGAATCACTATTTCCTGAAGATCAGGAGTCCGTATATCTTTCATTTTCGAATCCTCTCGAGCAGGTTTATTACCAGCTTAAATTCAAACCTGGCAAAACCTTGAGAGAGCCCGGTGGAATCCCTTTCGGCCCTTCCTACCATCTGGCGACATATGTGGCGTTTGATAAGCAGAACTTTGATAAAGCCCTGAGAATTATAGAAAAAGGCCTGAAGCGCTGTCCGATGAATATTGACCTGATGTTTGAACGTGCAGAAATATACAAAGTCAGAAAGGACATGAAAAACTTCCGGCATTACACAGATGGCTTGCTTCCCTATTTGTACAGGGCGGTAGATATCGGCAAATACTTTCGAAACCTGGGATATTATTTTGTGGAAGCTAAGGACTGGGACGCCGCGATTTGCACATATGCAGTGAGCTTGTTATGGGACAATACTGAAATAGCCGGCAGAGAACTTGCTTATTGCGGGCAGGCAAGCGGACGGTCATTTGAAGAAGTAAAAGCCCAGGTCAATGACATGGAAAAATGCAACAGAATTCTTTCTATGCATTCACTTGCAGCATTCTGTGTTGATCCCCTCTGGATTCAGCTTGCCTGGTATCTGGGAGAACAGGCTGAAAAAAGCGGCGAAGATCTGGCCGCTATGCAATTCTATTCAGTGCATTATGAATTAAGCAACAGCTCGGAGTCGGAGATTAAAATTAGAGAATGCCAGGCTCGGACTGAAAATCTAAGGAAGTGACTTTTTCTGGTATCAGGGGTGGTATCGTCTGCTTTTGCTTGCTTTCAAATTTAGAGCCGTGCTTATTCGTGTCAGCTTGCCAACCTGGCTGGCCTTCAAAGATTTTTACAGCTGGACAGATTCCACGCTGCTATTATAGAAACACCTGGCAGTCAGTCTCTTGAAGACTGATGCCATATTTCCTCCTTACCTAATCCACCACAAGAATCCTTCCCCCCTTTCCCATTCCGGGGGGGAAGTTCTTTCTTTTGAGCAAAAACATATTGCAAGCATGGAAGAGTTCTCAATAGCGCTTGGAATCGCTGCTCAAAAACAATAGTCTCTTTCTTTTTATCTTTTTAATCAGTCTCTTTTTTGCTGCTTCTGATTTTGTGGCCCTTTGCATCCCTGGAACTCCATTTATTTGCTTGCTTTTGTGTACCATTGTTCCAGAAAGTCCTGACAGCTATAGACAAAACCCGTAGAAATGAAAATTAGAGACCTGGAATTCGAAGACCCTGAGATACAGATGAAGGTCGCAGAAATGCTGGTTGCCGGTTTCTCCGATATGTCTCCTGCAGCCTGGCCCACGGTCGGCAAAGCCATGGATGAAGTGGAGGAGTCATTTGGACCGGGCCGGATGTCGATAGTTGCTCTGGAAGGAAGACGACCTCTTGGTTGGATTGGTGCCATAAGGCAGTATAACGGGCATACCTGGGAACTTCATCCGCTAGTTGTACATGAAGACCATCGCAAATCAGGGGTAGGAGCGGCACTGGTAATTGAACTTGAAAGCCGGGTCGCAGACACCGGCGCCCTTACTCTATGGGTAGCATCGGATGACGAGACCGGGCTCACCAGCCTCTATGGTCAGGAGCTTTATCCGGATCCGCTCAAAAGCTTATCCGGTATCAAGAACATTAAGAACCATCCTTTCGAGTTCTACCAGAAGCTGGGCTTTTCTCTTTGCGGCGTACTGCCGGATGCAAATGGACTGGGCAAGCCTGATATATTTCTTGCCAAAAGAGTAAGGAAAGTAAGGTAAAGCCACAGTAGCTGAACTGTACGTAGCCCAAGCTGGAAAGCCTCCCGGAGCACTATCTTAGAGTTATGAGCAAGTTATCGACTCAAATGGCTGGAGGCCTTATGGAAACACTGAAGTTCAAAAGAAAGAAACGACAACTGAAAGATCGCAAAAATCCGCTGGTTTATGCGTTCTGGAACCTGGTAAACAAGATTTGCATCAGTGTACGATTCCAGGACTTTCAGGTTATCGGCAGGCATAATTTGCCCCGCTCCGGTCCCTTTCTTCTGGTATCAAATCACATTACTCGTTGGGACGGACTTTTAGTATATGAGCTGATTGGCCGCCCCGCTAACTTTATGGTTTCGCCCAACGAGCTCAAAGGCACGCAGGGTGCCGTGCTTTTATCAATGGGTTCATTTCCTGCAGATCCAAGAACAGATTTTATAAATCATGCCCTGACGCTTTTCAGAAAAGGCGAAGGAATAGTTGTTTTTCCGGAAGGAAATATCTTCCGCGACGGCAGCACTCACCCTTTTAAGGCCGGTGCAGCAAGAATCGCTCTGGCTGCACGCTCTCAAGGGATCGACCTGCCTGTGCTGCCCTGTGCTATTCATTATGCGGAAAACGGAGAACTGGCAAGAATCGCGCTCGGGGAAGCCGTATATCTCAGTGATTACAATTTTTCTTCACAAGAAGAACAGAATCAGGCAATCAGATCACTTTCCCAACGCATGCATCGTGAAGTCTGCTTCTTGCGCGCCGGCTTGGGCAGCCTGCAAGACAATCTTTCGCTCTTTTTCGGTTCCGTAAAGCTAAACTGGTCATCCTTGATTCCGCCGGTTTTTGAGAATATCTCTAAAGCCGCAAAGGTGAATGCTGGCGCCTGCGATTTGGATACAACTGTAAATAAGCTGGCGTTGATCGCAAAGGTTTCAGCCGAGCAAGATCCTATGCATCATATGGAGCAGAAAGAGCAGAAGCGCAAGGTCAGCTAGTATAAAAGGCGCAGCTTGGTATAATTGAGCAGCTGCTCAGTAAGGAAGCTCTTATGCCGGAGCCAGGCAAGACAGTACATCAGATAAGTGTATTTGCTGACAATTTTCAGTTTCAGCTCCAGGACCAGGTTGAAGATTGTGACTATCCGGAACACTGGAATGATGCCTTGCTTATGCAATTGTATGTTTGTGGTCACAAAATAGTTGGCATCGGAACAGTACGGGACCAGGACATAGATCTCTGTCTGGAGGTCTATGATCAAAAAATGCCTGACGAGGATCTTGAAAAAGAGCCTGAACTTGCCGACTACGATCATGCGGCTCAATGCAATATCGAAATCCCATCGGGAAAACTCCTGATTACCGGATGCACATCCGATTACGAGGACGCGATTAAATTGGCGCTTCCTGCCAAACACTACGGTGTGCGTATGTTCTGGGCTAATCTTGACAGTACGGATGAACTGGGATTCGAGGGTGACGACCGCTATTTGATCCAGTTGTGGCCGGACACTTTTTTTGAAGAAGGTGTAATTAAACTCTGGCGTCAGCTTGCTTACCAGTTCAATGCCCAGAACAATTAGCGCCTATTCCTGAAACATCATTTTGCACATTTTGCCTGGCTACTTGCACAAATTCTGTTATTCTGTTATTTTGATACATATCTAATTTGATAGTCATCTAATTAGATATGTATCAAAATTGTAAGTGAAGTGTCAGAGCCTGCAAAATGGACCGGGAGACAATATGGCCAGTGCTGAGTTGAACAAAATAATCTGCTTTTTTAAGGCACTTTCGGATGAGAGTCGCTTGAAGATCGTGGGTGCACTGTCTTCGGCCGACAGGACTGTAGACGAGCTGGCAGAACTGCTTGATTTGAAAGCACCAACAGTGTCGCATCATCTTTCACGCTTGAAAGAAGCAAGCATGGTCAGCATGCGATGCAGCGGCACATCTCATTATTACAGCTTGGACCTCGAAGAACTCAGAGGGCTCTTGCGGCGGATCCTTTCTATTCAAGCAATTTCCGCTATTGATCAAGAAGTGGCGTCTGACGCATATGAGCGCAAAGTACTCAAGGACTTCTTCGACGGTGAAAAGCTCAAGGAAATTCCGGCAAGCAGGAAAAAGCGAGAAGTCATTCTTCGCTTTCTTGCAGATCGCTTTGCTTTCGACAGGCGTTACGCTGAAAAAGAAGTGAATGCTGTGATTTCAAAACATCATCCTGATTTTGCCACGCTCAGGCGTGAACTTGTAGGTGCAGCTTTGCTTAAGCGCGAAAATGGCATTTACTGGCGAGTTTGATTCTGGAACCTGAGCTATCGTCCAGGGGCTAGGCTGAGGAAGTGCCGCGTTTGCTCTGAGACTTGATGCTGGCGCTTCCTTTTACCGATACCTCCTGTAAAAGGATTTGAACAAGAGGTTGAAATTTCATGGTTTCCTGGAAGTGTTTGTTCACTTTGCCCAAAATATAGTTCTTGAGGTCGAGACCTTTGAGTCTTTTGAGCGCCGGATCTTTATCTGTAAATTTCAAGAAGTCGTTCTTGAGATTCTCAAGAAATTCTTCCGGAGATACTTCTCGCGGCAGTATGATGCCGCGCATGCTTATGTCCGGACCCAACAAAACCTCACCGTTTGAAGACATCGTAAGCGCGATGTTTACTACTCCGTCTTCTGCAAGCAATTGTCTTTCATGGACAGTTTGCTGGTCTATGGGCCAGGAAGTGGAATTGTCGATAAGCACAATACCGGATTTCACCCGGCCGATTTTGGCGCCCCTGTCCTTGAAAATTTCCAGGACGTCGCCGTTTTCCAGAACAAAAGTATTCTCTTCCTTGACGCCGCATTCGGCGGCAAGCTCGGCGTGCTTAACAAGCATTCTGTACTCACCGTGAACAGGCATGAAGAATTTAGGCTTGCACAAATTGATCATCAACTTTTGCTCTTCACGGCAGGCGTGCCCGCTCACATGAACTCCAGCGTCTCGACCATAAATTACATCAGCACCGCGCAGGAAAAGCTCATTGATTGTATTTGCTATCGATCTTTCATTTCCGGGTATTGGCGTCGCCGACACAATAACTGTGTCGCCAGGCACGATTTTAACCTGCTTGTGCTCATTTTTTGCAATTCTGGTAAGAGCTGAAAGTGGCTCTCCCTGGCTGCCGGTGGTCATAATCACCACTTTGTTATTAGGCAGCTGTTTGAGTTCGTCTATTCTCAAAAGCAGGCCATCGGGAAAGTTGATATAGCCAAGCTCTCTGGCTATACCGGCCAGGTTGAGCATTGATCTGCCGAGTATGGCTACCTTTCGCTCGTATTTAATGGCTGCCTGCATTATTTGACGCATGCGGTGAACGTTGCTTGCAAATGTTGTTACAATTATGCGTTCTTTTGCGTTGGCGAAAACTTCATCAAGCTTGGCCCAGACAGTTCTTTCAGATGGGGTATACCCGTCACGTTCTGTGTTTGTGCTGTCGCTCAGCAATAGAAGTATTCCTTCTTCCTCTTGAGCTTTGGTCAGGGAAGCAAAGTCAAAAAGCTCTCCGTCAACCGGAGTAAAATCAAATTTGAAATCACCTGTGTGAAAGAGCGTTCCCAACGGAGTTCTGATTATCAGGCTGAACGAATCAGCTATGGAATGCGTGCATCTTATGAACTGGACTGTAAAGCATCCCATTTTTACTTGTTGGCGCGGGCGCACCTGTCTCATCACCGTGCGATCCTGTAAACCGACATCATTGAGTTTTTCTTCTAAGAGCCCTATGGCCAGAGCCGGACCGTAGATTACCGGGATTTCGACATCTTTTAAGATGTAAGGTACGCCGCCTATATGATCTTCGTGTCCGTGGGTAATTGCAAGACCCCTTATCTTGTCCTGGTTTTCCTTCAGGAAGCTGATATCGGGCAAAACAATGTCGACCCCGAGCATGTCTTCCGAAGGAAACCCGAGACCAGCGTCGACCAGAATCATGTCATTGCCGTAAAGCAGCGCCAGCGTGTTTTTGCCGATTTCAGCCAGGCCTCCAAGCGGAATAATCTTCAGGCTGGCTGCTGAGCCAAGTGAATTGTTTGGTGGTGTTTTTTCTGTACTCACTATGCCGGTCCTGCAGCAGCTATTTTCACGTCTTTAAGCAAAGCATCCATGGTGCTCTTTTCAGTTTCTGAAAGTGGGACCAGAGGCAGGCGCAGATGAGCCTTGCATATTCCCAGCTTTGAAAGCGCGTATTTTACGCAAGCTGGATTAGGTGCAATGAAGAGTCCTTTGAAAAGTGGCAAATAAAGATAATGCAGTGCTCTTGCATCATCTGTTTTGCCTTGAAAATATGAGTCAATCATATTTTTGATCTCATTGCCTAAAATATGGCTGGCGACACTTACTACTCCGCATGCCCCCACGGAAAGATATGGAAGCGTAAGGTTATCATCTCCGGAATAAATGTGAAATTGAGAATTAGCCTGTCTTCCTATTTCCTGCGCCGCCTCCACATTGCCTGTTGAATCTTTGAGCGCTGTTATATTTTCGTATGCTGAGCTCAAGGAAAGAATTGTTTCAGGATTTATGTTGATACCGGTTCGACCCGGAATGTTGTAAAGCATAAGCGGCAGCTTTGTGGACTGGGCAATTGCTGCAAAATGTGCTTTCAAACCTTCTTGATTGGGCTTGTTGTAGTAAGGCGCTACTACTAACAAGCCGTCTGCGCCGAGCGCTTCTGCTTGCTGGCTATTTATTATGCTCTTTTTTGTATCATTAGAGCCTGTACCCATTATGACTCTGGCTCGTTTTGCCGCGACATTAAGCACGAAACTCAATAGTTCCGACCTCTCCGTGGCGTCCAGCGTCGGACTCTCACCTGTTGTTCCGGCTACAAGAATTGCATCGCTGCCGCTTTTGATTAAATGTTCGACCAGGTGCTCTACTGCCTTATAGTCGATCTCCAATTCGTCTGTAAATGGAGTCACCATTGCAGTGACCATTCTGCCAAATAGATCGCCGGATGTACTAATCAATTCAATTCCTCTCAATTTTGGGATTTAGGAAAACCAATTCCAGGTGTGATTAGGCTGATACGGCTCTTTTCACCAGATCGTGTTCCAGCATGTATTCTGCGATTCGCACCGCATTGAGTGCAGCGCCGATACGCAGATTGTCTGCAACCACCCAGAGATTCAGACCGTTGGCAGAAGAACTGTCTATTCTTATGCGCCCGACATATACCGGGTCCTTGCCTGCTGCATTTAAAGGAGTTGGGTAAATGCCATTTTCAGGATCGTCTAATACTTCTACGGCTTCGGCTCTGGAGAGGACTTCTTTAGCTTTTTCAGGACTCAGCTTTTCATTCAGTTCTACAAGTACTGATTCGCTGTGACTGATGAAAACCGGCACTCGTACTGCCGTGCAGGTAACCGGCAAATCCGGCAATTCCATAATCTTTTGTGTTTCCTGTACAACTTTGATCTCTTCTTTTGTATATCCGTTCTCCAAGAACTTATCAATATGTGGAATCAAATTGTAGGCAATCTGCTGTTGGAAAACCTGTGCTTTGTACTCTTTGCCTTCGCAAATGGCTCTGGTCTGAAGTTCGAGCTCGTCCATTGCTTCTTTGCCGGCCCCTGAAACAGACTGGTAGGTGGACACTATTACCCTCTTCAATCCAGCAGCTTCATGAAGTGGTTTGAGCACCACCACAAGCTGGGCCGTTGAGCAGTTGGGATTGGCGATGATGCCTTTGTGATTTTTGAGCGCATGCCCGTTAACCTCAGGAACTACAAGAGGAACTTCAGGGTCCATTCTAAATGCATTGGAGTTGTCTATAACGCATGCGCCCTGCTTCACTGCAAGCGGGCTTAGTCTTTCGCTTATTTCAGCTCCGGCTGAAGCAAGCACGATGTCTATGCCTTTGAAAGCTTCTTCAGACGGTTCCTGCACCGGATACTCTTTGCCGTTAAATGCAACTTTGCTGTCTTTCGATCTGGCACTTGCCAGAGGGCGAAATTCGTTTACCGGAAACTGGCGTTCTTCGAGAACTTTGATAAGTTCCTGACCGACTCTTCCGGTTGCACCCAGAATAGCCAGGTTTACTTTCTTTCTAGAAGCCATTTTCTTATATCTCCTTAGTTGATTATTTTGCGGCCATGCATTCTTTGCTTTTTTCGCCGAGCCCCAGCACTCTGTCTAGTCCCAGCACAAGCTCGTTGATGCCAGTCACATAATTAAGAGAAAGCAAGATGCCTTTGATAAAGCAATCCATGTTGAAACTGTCGTGTCTGACAGTGAGCAATTCTCCAGGGCTTCCGAATATGACTTCCTGGTGTGAAATTAGACCCGGAAGACGCAAGGAGTGAACCCGGACTCCTGCCTGGCCGACCCCGCCGCGGCTGCCTGCAAGAAGAGAGTGCTCATCAATTTCTTTGCGATTAAACTCATGACCGTTGGAAGCTAACTTCTTTACTGTGTGCATTGCTGTGCCTGATGGTGCATCGACTTTTTTTGTGTGATGCATTTCGACGATTTCCACATGGTCGAAAAACGCTCCGGCCTGCCTGGCAAACTCCATCATCAATACTGCGCCGATTGAAAAATTTGGGATTAAGAGTGCGCCGAGCATTTTGCTCTTTGCCAGATCGCAGAGGACTTTGATCTCATGATCCGGAATTCCAGAAGTGCCGGAAACGGGATGAACGCCAGCTTCAAGCGCCAGTTTCGCAATTGCTACTGTATTTTCGGCAACACTGTTTTCAAATACTATATCGGGCTTGTTCGTCTCAGAAAGAATATCTTCAAAGCTTGCGCTTACTTTTATTCCATTTGAGGGCGCGGCTACAAGTTGCCCGATATCCATGCCGACATAATCAGCGCCACTTTTGCCAAAGGCGCCCACAAGTTCGAAATCATTTGATTCAAGCAGGATTTTGGCAGTGGCCCGTCCGAGCCTGCCGTTGATTCCGCCTACTGCAACTTTTTTCAGCCCGGGCATTTAAAAACTCCTCCGGCACTCCTTAGTAAGGCGGAGCGCTGACTTAAAAGCTCATTTTTTTTCGTTGAGCTTCAGTTTAACCTATCTGTACTGAGGCCGGATCCCTTTGCTAGCAAGCATGAAGCTCTCTATAACCGAGACTTTGGAGGAGCTGATCATTCAAAACCGGCTTCCTCTGAGCCTTTGAGCTCTAAATTCGCATCGGACGGTCTTGAAAGTCTCAAATCTGAGAATAAATTAGTTAAGAGCAAGCATGCTTTTTCCTGTGGACCCAAAGCCGCCCGCCCCCCTTTCACAACTGTCACTCAGTTCTTCTACTTCTTCAATGACGACTCTGGGTACAGGTGTAACAAGAAGCTGTGCGATCCGTTCACCTGGCTCGAAAGTATATGCGCTTTCACCATGATTTATAAGCAACACTTTCAGCTCTCCGCGGTAATCACTGTCGATGGTTCCCACACAATTGCTCAAACTGATACCGGCTTTGAAAGCAAGACCGGAGCGCGGTCGTACCTGTCCTTCAAAGTCAGGCGGAATTTCCAGAATAAGCCCGGTCGGCATTGCAAAACGCTTGCCGGCTTCCAAGCTATACGGCTCGTCTATTGCGGCTGTTAAGTCCATCCCTGCTGAACCGGGAGTGGCATATCTTGGAAGATCCTTACAATGAGGCAGGCGCTTTACCCTTACTTTAATTGGATTGACTGTCATAAAATTCCCCGCTTGAATAAAAATATCTGCTGGACAGGGTCTCGCGTATCCGGCGTATATAGTCAGTTCTAACTGATTTGAGCTGCAATTATAGATCAAATGATGATTCCAGATTCTTGAATGAATTTGAAAAGATCTTCTTTCGTGTTTATGCTCTTCAATTTTTTTGCTTCGTCCGAGCTTATTTCTTTCAGTAAAACATCACAGTCTGCGATCAGCGATTTTATGGCTCTGCGGTTTCTCCTGAGAGAGTCCCGGATATCCGGAAGCCAGCTGACGGGATAATAACCAGGGAAGGGTTGTATATATCCTTCGTTTAGATGATCGAAAAAAACAGGAATAACAGGATCGTCGGGCTTTAGCTTTTTCAATATCGACGCAGTCAGGAGAGGTTGATCGCATGCCGCGATGATATATCCCCTTGCTATTCCGCTTGAAAGAATGGCTTCTATTCCACTTAAAGGCCCGCAACCAGGATGATTGTCTTTCACAAAGTTTATTTTGCTTTCGTAGAGGGGGGGCAGCGGTATTGGCGGTCCTGCAATCACAAGCTCTCCGAAAACCGGTAGCATTATGTCAATCAGGCACTGAAGCATATTGCGTCCGTCGGGCAAAATTATCAGATCTTTGGGTTCTCCCATACGGCTGCTCAGGCCGCCGGAGAGTAGCCCTCCGGCAAGCATCCTGGTTTTCTTTGTATTCATGTTTTTTGCAGGCATCGCTCTAATAGCTTATAGCTGAATTTCGTTTATAGCTGAAAATCGCCTATCTTAGATCGGTTTATAGATCGGTTTATTTTAAAAAAGTCGGATTCCCAGATTGAAGTGAAACATGAAAATGAGCCCTAGTAGCGTGGAAGCTACGCTTATATATCTGCGTAAAGAAAGAGCGATTTGTTCTGCAGCTTTCACGCAAACCTCACGTCAATGGAGGCGAGCTCTTGGTACGGTATGCTTCAGACGACCCAGCTTGTCAAGTGGAGGGGTTTGTGCTAGGATGGTAAAAGCGTATAAATAACGTTTATATGCTCCGAATCAGTCAGAGGTGATCTCAAATGGGCAGGTTGTTTTGCTGGGTACTTGTAGCTACTTTTCTTTTCTGTTCATACAAGAACGGTCTTTTCTTTGCGGTTTTGAACGGGAATCTCCCTCAACCGGGCGCTGAGTGTGAATTGTGTGGACCAAAAAACGGCAACGCCTATTTTTCCCATTCAAAAGAGGAATTGAGAAAACCTGTTGATGCCGTAATCGGTTACAGCTTCAAAGACAGGCTGCCGGCTGTTTCGGCTTTTGCCGCAGCTCTCAAGTCTGGCTCGATTGTGCCGATTGCCAATCATAGCAAGGCAAAAATTATTCAAAACTCTAAGTTTAGCTTGCACGGTTGCATATACAGGGTAGTAAATCTGGAAATTCTGAGTGGACCGCTTGCCGGGCGTAAAGGCTGGGTTCTGAGAGATGATGTCATAGATAATCCCTTGCAAAAGTTCTTACAGGAAAGTTTCCGGACAGGCAAAGGAAATCTTGAAAAGGAATTGAAGGTAAACGAGAAAATGCAGCAGCTATTTCGTGGTGACTGATTCGAGCCACCTCTGAATTAGTCTTTTTGAAGCGTAGTCATTTCAGAGCCGCAATGAACGCAAAATTTCTGGCTCAGTGGATCAACCGCTCCGCAGGAGATGCAGGGGCGTGGAGTTGGAACAAAGCCTGTGTTTGGTCTGGCTTGGGCTGGTGTAGTAGCCAGAGCCGCCTGCGAACCGCCTCCTCGCCCTCCAGTCGAACCTGCAATGTCCGGAGAACCATCATTATGGGCTGAAACCCTCAGGCGGGAGAACTTGATCAGTTTGTTCTGCATCAGAAAATCTGCAGCTGCCCAGGTAAGAGAGCCTGGATAGTCGTCTGCCATCTTATTCATGATTTCTTCGAGTGTGAGCCGGCCGCTGCAAAGCTCCCAGAGCTTATTTACAACAGCAAGATAAATCGGATTTGGTGTTTTGCCAGCCTTGAAAAAGACTGCTTCAATTTGACCCTGTTGTTTATCCATAGTTGGGTGGACGATCATGTCCGGAGTTTTCAGATGCACTTTTGCATCACTTCCGAGGTCACGATAACGCACTGAGAAATCAATAAGTTCGTTTATCGGTGTTTGCAGCAAGTACGCACCACCCAGAGACCTGAGATCTTCTGTTGACTGGTTGTCCAGTGTTGAGAGATCCTGCAGTCTGTACGGCTGTAGTCCGAAACTCGAGATGAATTCCACAACGGCAGAGTCGCCGCAAAGCTTGCCAATGCGTGCTTTTGTGATCTTGCCTTTTTCAAGGTAGGACCAGAACAATTTACCCTGAGTTGAGCTTACTGTCAGGATTCCAGTTTTCTGTGACGACATAGCTTGTTGCAAGATTGACACCGGGTCAAGGTTGGCATTTGTGTCACGGTGGCGGCTTTGTGCCCGTGACATGAAGTCTTCAGGTACCTCGCTTGAAGAGAGTACAAGGGCTGTGGATTTTCTGAATCTCACATATTCAAGAGCTATTGTGGCTTCTTCGAAGCAGTCCTCCGGATTTTGCTTCTCAGGGCTCAATACTGCTATGCCGCATGATACAGACCATGAAGGCAGACCATGAACCCAGTCCCTTTTGTCTGCAATTTCCTGGATTACCTGTTCAGCAAGTTCTGTGGCTTTTTTCAAATTTGAATCTTCAAGCACCAGCAGGAAACGGCAGCCGCCTACCCGGTATAAATAGCTGGCGAAGTTGATTCTTGAACTTGCTTTTTTGAAACGAACGCTCCTTTCCAGGCTGGCTAGAAGCTCATGTGAAAGCTCCTGGATCAATTTGTCTATAGTTCTTGGGCCGTAGCCGTTAACCATTAGCCTGAAATTGTCACCTTCGAAGATCAAATAAACAGATTCGCCTTTTTGATCTTCTTTTGTAGATGCACATTTGGTACTGGCAAAGTAATCCTCCAGATATACCCTGTTCTTGAGACCGGTGAGATAGTCGTGGCGGCTCAATCGGTAGGCGTCTTCGTAACTGGCGATCACGTGCCAGAGCGGCGCGACTTGTTCAGACATGCGATTCACTGTGCGCTCAAGTTTCTGGACGCCCGATTGATCTTTATTCAGTACAAAAAAGAGCAGATAAGCTTTTACCTCTCCTGAAAATTCAATCGGGTCAAGCAAGCATTGATCGCAATTCAGCTCGCTCACTAACTGCTCCAGGCGCCTTGAAGCAAGCTCATCTTTGCCCAGCAATACAGGATTGTTCACTTTTCTTACCAGCACCACGAACTGGCTGTTTGACAGATTTTCGAACTGCTTTTCTTGTTCTTCGCTCAAACCCCAGGAATGCATAACACGTATCTGATTGTTTGCCAGAAACTCAATTCCGATTCCTGCTTTTACTACACCTATAAACTCATTTGCAATTTTCTGAATTACCAGATTGCAAATTGAGTCGGCGCTTTTTTGTTCGACCACTTCTTTGCAGAGTCGGTGGACAAAACGTTCTTCCACTTCTTTTGCAAAAACTCCTGATAAATCGGAACGCGCCGCAGCCAGGTTTTTTTCATGCTGGTCTTTGAGATTTCCGAATCGTTCTTCAACTGCCTTTGAAATGAAGCCCAGTTCAGACGGAACATAAGCGGGGAAATTCTCAGGCAATGACATGCCGCCTGCGACCGAGCCAATCAACTTCTTTAGAGGCAGGGCCAGGCACAAAAGGTATGAAGCCAGAAAGCTAACTGCGTTCAATATCAAAGCAAGCAATATGGTGCCTACCGGCAATTGAGCAGGAAGGACATGTTTTTCAAAAAGAGTCTCGGTCATGCTCGGGCAGGGAAAACCGATTGTAAGGCACTCGCCGTTTTCCAGTGCCTTACTTGTTTCAACAAAGCGTTCGCCTCTAAAGTCAAGTTCCTGGCTACCGCCGATATTTGGCTCTGAAAGTCCGGCAGGTCGGTTTGAAAGAATCGCTTTGCCTTTGTTATCAGTCAGAGTCATCCAGGCAATATGGTATCGGTGTGCGATTTCGTTTAGATGTTTGAGATCCTTATGCTTTTCCGCCTTAAGATCCGAGCTTGCAATTTCTGCAATCGGGTCATAGCTGATGCTGCTGAAAGATGGTGCAAGCGCATCTGCTATGAACCAAATTGGCAGCTGGATCACAATCAAAACGGCTAATGCTCTTGGCAAAAAACTGTTGAATATCATAAAAGCTATTTTGCCCCAATAACGGTCAGGCTTAACCGCAACATATCCTTCCGGCTTTTGGATAATGGCTGGAAAAACAACTCAATTAAACTTTTCAGGCCCAAACTCCCGGCAAAAGGGCTGGTTACAATGCTTAAATCCATTGACAATCTTCAATCTAGAACCCTTCGCCAGCTTTGAGGTTCATATTCACGCTGGTGGATGATCCGGTAACAGCCGGGCTCAATTGTAAGAGGAGCGTGTTCTTCATGGCGTAAAACTGCGCCGGGAAGAACTCTAATATATTCGTTTTCCGCGGTTTTGAAGATAGTCGCTGTCATCGCTTCAATTGCATGGGCGTGGCCGGTGACCTCGCCATAGGCCAGCACGACACGAGCGCCGTCAGAAGGCTGTTCGGCTGCCTCCAGAGGTATTCTGTCGACTTTCATAAGAAGGACATCACCCTGCCTGTACTGTAAATTCATAGACTCAGTCATTCAACTGCTCCTCTTGGCAACATAAGACGATCCTATACTTTGGCTAGCGTGCTGGGCTTTCTCCTTAAGGATTAATTCTATTATCTATTGTTATGAACACACTTTGCTTTCGTCCAGCCCCATACCGTTCAAGTCCGTCCATCCCGTGAGCCCACTTATCCCCTTCGGCTCCCTTCGGCTCCCCGTCAGCCCCGACCCTCCTCACCCCAGCTCCTGTATCCCAAGACCCAGTTTCCGCCCCCAGTTTCGCCCCCAGTTTCCGCCTCCAGTTTCGCCCCCAGTTTCCGCCCCCAGTCTCCAACTCCTTCCCTGGGCGCTTGCCAAGAGACCTTTTGCATCCCTTGTCATGATAAAATTCAGGCTTGCTTAGCTCTCCGGTAAGTCCATGCGGCTTTTCTTTTGTCTGTTTTTGATTGCGATCCAAAGCTACTGGCTTAGCTGTCAGGGAGCAAATCTGGAAATAACACCCAATCAAATTGACCTCGATCAATCAAGTCGCAAAAACATTGCCTCAATAGAGTTCAAGTACTTTGCTCACAGCTTTGATAAAGAACGCGATGAGGAGCGCCTTGCGCGTCTGGAAAAACTCATTTTTGGTGAAGCGCTAAGTGGAAATATCAAAGAACGGGCGCAAAAATTGATAGCAGTTTCGCCGGTTATGGAAGCTGAAAAAACTGAAAGAGCAAACGAAAAACCTATTGCAAAGTCTGCTGCAAAGCCTTTAAGAAAACAGCTGCAGCAGTCTGCACCTGTTTTGCAGGTTGAAAACAAAAAGTTGAATCAGCCGCCGTCTTTACTAAATGAGGAAGAAAAGCTGGAAGGAGTAGGTGATTACCCACAAATCAGCGCTCTTGAAAGAGTTATTCTTCAAGAATCATTCGAAGGGCAAGCGCTTTCCGCCAGGCTTGCCAGGCTTGAGACCAAAGCTTTTGGCTCGCCTTCCGACCTGCCTGATTTTAGCCAGCGAACTGATGAACTCGAAGCATATGTAGAGTTCAAACTGAAGCGAAAACTGCAAGACACGGGCGAAACCGGCTCCGAACCTTCATTTCGTTTGGCTCCAGCCGCATCGAGTAATACTGTGGCGAAAACCCAGGGCGTTTCGGGAATCCCCGCCTCTGCGCAGTCAAACGCCAGTACTTATGATCAATCGCTTGCCGAGTTCGAATCAGATTCGCCGGACAAAAAGCAGACAATCGCCCCTAGAAGCAGGAATCAGGAGCCCAAATCTGGGCAGGCGAATATGTCAAAACAAGTAATTGCTACAGTTGCAAATACAGTTCTTGGTGTTTCAGGCTTCGGCGGGCTGCTTGCTCCTGTGAATGCGGCAAGAGCGATTGCGGCATCAAAATCCAAACAAAATCAGGCTGAGAGTTCTGGAGCTTTTGATTCTGAATATGTGCAGAATCCCTTGCTTGCCTCACCAGCGCCTCCGCCTCAGGAGGCTAAATTGCTTACAAAAGTATCCTGGTGCGAAATTCAGATTTTCGGGCAGTCTTATCCTTCAATGCACTTAACAGACAGGTTGAGACAATTGAGCAAGGAGTTGCAGTGGGCTACGGGCAAGTCTGATTTTGATTTGATGGATAATATTCAGGGTCTGATTGCAAAAGTGCAAACAGTAAAGAAAAATCGCCCGATTGGAAGCAATCCTGACTCTGCCTCGACTCAGTACTGACCTAGTCATAATTATTGATCAGCTTGATCAGTCGCTTTTTTGCTCTTTGGTTTTGTCTGATTCTGAGTTCTGGCTATCTTCTTTTTCAGTGGAGGGGGCCGCAAAAATGTCTCCGAAGGCGCTTGAGATTGCACTCTGAGCAAACTTCTTGTATTTCAACTGTTTATACTGAGATTCTATTTCTGCAGTCCTTGATTCCAAGCTTTCTGCCTGCTTATCGTAAACAGGTTTTCCAAGTTGCTGGCTCAGTCCCGTCTGAGACTTATTCAGCTCGTCGCTTTTTTCAGTATTCAGTTCCTGTCCTTTGTTTTCAGTCAGATTTGAGTTCGAGCTTTCGCTTGATGCCGCATTGCTTTTCTTTTGCTCGCTTGCCTTTTCGCCTTGATTATCTGTGCTCACAATAAACTCCCTGAACTTAGCTTAAAACATTGTAGCAGCAAATCAGAACTGGAAATAAATGAAAGGGATGGCGCTGTGAGGTGCAAGTCCAACCATCAAAACAGCAAAAGCCGCAAGGGAAACCAGGCGGGCGTAAAGAGGCAGTCTTAAATTTTGGATGCTCACGGGCAAGAAAATCACCCAATATTTGCGGTAGTAAATCATGGCAAAAGCAGCAATATAAATAGCAAATGCAAGAGGAAGGTTGGATTGCATGAACAATTCCAGAATGCTTGCTTCTTCTAAGCCGGATGCGCGCATGCTGAAGAGAGCTTGATAAACTTCAAAGGCCTTGCTGGCGTTCTCGGCACGAAAAACCACCCAGGCAAGGGTTACAAACAAAAAAATCGCGAGTCTGGAAAACTGTTCCCAGAGCCAGGTTTTGCTTGCATTCTCTAGAACTGCCTTGCTTGCAATCCAGTCATCCCAGATCTTGTTAAATGCAAGACCAAGACCATGAAACGCACCCCAGAGTACAAAGTGCCAGGATGCTCCGTGCCAGAGCCCACCAAGAAGCATTGTGACGATCAAATTCGAAATTGCTCTGTGCTTGCCATGTCTTGAACCACCAAGCGGAATATAGAGATAATCCCTCAGCCAGGTAGACAGGCTTATATGCCAGCGGTGCCAGAATTCCTTAAGGCTTTTTGCCATGTAAGGCATATTGAAATTCTCAGGAAGCCTGAATCCGAGTACGTTTGCCGATCCGATTGCAATATCTGTGTAGCCCGAAAAATCATAATAAATTTGGAGCGAAAAGGCCAGCACGCAGATCCATGCATCCATGCATCCCATCTGTTGCGAGTTTGCAAACCCGGCCTGAACTATCGGGGCAAGATTATCTCCAAGTGCTACTTTCTTGAACATTCCCTGGGCGATCAGAAGTACTCCTGAATTGAACAGGCTTTTGTCAAAACTAGCTTCGCTCACCGCTTGATTCTCGAAGTCTTGATAGCGCTTAATAGGACCTGCAATCTGCGACGGGAAAAATGAGGCAAACAAGGCGAATTTAAGAGGCGAAAAAATCGGTTTGTCGCCTTTGAAAATATCGCTCAAATAATGGATAAACTCAAAAACGAAAAATGAAATACCCAGCGGCAGAATGATAGGCAGATCGCTCAGATATGAACTAGTGGGTGCCGCCAGGTGAATGCTTTGAAGAAACTGTCCGGCTTCTTTGAACGAGTCAAGCAAGAAATTGGTGTACTTGAAAAGTCCCAGGCAGAAAAGATTAATGGCAAGCCCGGCGATAAATACGAGTCTTTTCTGTTTTGCTTCTTGTGTCTTGTGAATCCAGAGACCAAAAGCAAAATTCACTGCACTGAGTCCGAACAATAAAAGTCCGTATATCTTGAGAAAACTCATGTAAAAGACGTAGCTTGCAATCACCAGAACAGGCAGCCTGAGCATTCTGGGCGAAAACCAGTAAACAAGAACGACCAGAGGAAGAAAGAGTAGATATTGAAGACTGTTAAAAAGCACCTTGGCTCGCTTTGCAATTAAGAAGTTCAGCTTATCAATCAATTTTCAGCTATAAGACCTGATTTCGCATGAAGACCAGCTCAACTTGATAAGTTGTTCAGATGATTGCGCAGTGATTACAAATTGAAAGTCAAGCGCTGCTTGCATCTTCTTTCTTCATTGAGCCAGAGAAAGTGCGACTAATAAAAGTTAAGCAAAATCTGCCAGATTAAGCTTGTCTAAAGCTGGCTGCTTGACATTCGCCGTTTCTGGACTCTTGCCAATCTTTCTCCGTCGCATTTGAGATGCTGCGCGTATTTTTTTGACATGATTTTTCGGAAGGATTTTTGCAGATGCAAGAAAGTCTAGTGCAATTGAAGCCGGGAGGTGTTGCAAATGTAGTAGCATGAGAATTCGCATTTGTTTGCTACTAAACACTGAGTTGAGTGAGGAAAAAAAAGATGATCTCCCATAAATTGATGAAAGTCGTATCGCTAGCGATTTCATTGTCAGTATTTGTCGGCAGCACAACTCAGTCTTTTGCTAAATCTGAATCAAAGAAAGGCGATTCAAAGACAACAGAATCGAAAAAATCCGAAAAAAAACAAGGAAAGAAATCGAAAGATAAAAAGCCGGCAAAAGAAAAGACCGATGGCGGCAAAGACGAAAGCGAAAATGCTTCTGCAGCCGAAAAACCTGATAGCGAGTTGAGAGCAAAATTTGCTGCTATTTCACAGAGTCTTGCTGAGGGTGATCCTAAAGTCATGGCTTCTTACTGGACTGAAACAGGTGATTACATAGGAGTTGATGGCTCGATTTGCAAAGGGCGAACTGAAATCGAGAAGAGATTCGTGTCAATTTTTGAAAACAAAGGCAAGCAGCATGTGGACCTTGTGCCTGGCGATTTCCGCGTATTGGCTCCGGGTGTGGTAGTTGCAAACGGTCTGGTAAGACGGCAGGACGGCGTTGAAGGTCCGGCGCCTGAAACTAGATTCTCGATGGTGCTTGTGAAAAAGGACAGCGGCTGGCTGATATCGTCTGTTACTGAAACACCACTTCTTGCAATCAATGATAAGGATCCATTGAAGGAGCTTTCCTGGCTTCTGGGTGATTGGTCTGCCGAAAATAACGGTAAGTCGGTGCATATGAAAGCCGAGTGGGCACCTCATAAGCACTTTATTGTCTGCAACTATCAGATGAAGAAATCGGCCGATTCACCAGTTGAAGAGAGCAAGCAGATTATCGGATGGGATCCCCGCAACGAGCAACCGATATCCTGGCACTTCGATGCAAACGGCGGCTTCGGTTATGGAAGCTGGGCCAAGCAGGGGAAACAGTGGGTAGTTGATGCAAGCGGTGTTGAAAGCGACGGAAGTTCCACATCTGCAACTAATATTTTTAACATTGACGATTCAAACAGTTTTTCCTGGCAATCAATAAACAGACGAGTGAATGGACTGGCTTACAACGACACGGAGCCATTGAAAGTGAAGCGCGTGATTAAGTAATTGATTTCACACATTGAACTAAAGGGTTAAGCAAGTGACTAGTAAAGCTCTTCAATCTATTCTTATTCTGTCTCTCAGTTTGCTTATGGCGACACCAACATATGCCAGGGGAGGCTTTGGCGGTGGAGGTGGTAGATCTTTTGGTGGTGGCGGATTCGGTGGTGGAAGATCTTTCGGTGGTGGCGGTCATGATTTTGGCGGTTTTGGCGGCAGGAGCTCTCGCGATTTTTCAGGCGGCTTCGGCAGTATGGGCGGCGGAAGCCGAGACTTCAATCGCAGCGGCATGGGCAATCAAGGCTTTGACCGCGGCAATATGGGAAGTCAGGGCTTTGACCGCGGCAATTTCGGTAACCAGGGTTTTAACCGCGGCAATATGGGAAATCAGGGTTTTGACCGGGGCAATATGGGCAACCAGGGTTTTAACCGACCCACACAGCCAATTTCATCAAGACCGAATTTTCCAAACCGGGGCGCCGGCGATGGCGGTTTCGGGGGTATTTCCGGATTGCAAAACCGCAACCCGCAGAAAATCAACAATACTCAACTCAAGAATCAGGGGCAGAACGTAAGAAACTCTTTCAACAATAATCAGATCAACCACAACAATCAGTTCAACAACGTAAACAACTACAACGTCAATCGTTATGGCGGTTATGGCGGCTACGGGCATTATGGCAGCGGCTATGCCCATGGCTGGGCAGCATCGAATGCTTATCACGGTTACTGGGGTGGCGCCGGCTGCTGGGGCTGGGGTTATCCAGGTTGGTCGCAAGCTTATATGTGGACCTCGCTTGGGCTTTCCTCGTTGAGCACCTTTCTCGGTCTTGGGATAATGGGAGCTGAGCTTTCCAATTCAAACCATAGCAATAACAACTATCCTCAAAGCGTGAGTAACGTTACTTATCAGGGAGACACTGTTTATGTCAACGGGCAGCCTTATGGCTCGTCCACCCAATATTACAATCAGGCTCAACAGTTGGCTGCCCAGGCTTACGCACAGGGGCAGGCCGATGCGCTTGCTCAACAGAATGCCGGCATGCCGCCTCTGGCACCAAATACAGTATCGACAGGCGGGCAGAGCGCGAGCAATGAAAGCCAGGAAAAATGGGCTCCGCTTGGGGTTTTTTCGCTTGCCGAGCCTGGTGAAACACAGGCAAATATGCTTTTGCAGCTGGCAATTAATCCAGATGGTATAGTGCGTGGAAATTATTTGAATCAGCTGACTAATGAACGCTCACAAATTTACGGAGCGCTTGACAAAAAGACCCAGCGAGTTTCTTTTACGATTGGAGAGAATAATAGTACCGTATTTGATACCACTCTCCGTGACCTGACCAGGGAAGACAGCCAGATTCTTGTGCATTACGGGGCCACCAATACCCAGGAAATGGCGCTGATTCGCTTGCCTGCTCCCAAGGACGGAGATGGCGCTTCTGCTTCTCCGGATGATAATCCGGAGAAGACTCCGGCTGCCGGTAGCTGATTGAAGTATTAGATTGAGTTTGCAGATAATCTGTTTGCTTTGTCTTTGCTTCCTTTTTTCTTTGCTGAAACAGCGATGTTTCGGCTGGATAATTTGGGTATATCTTCTTCAACAGTACCTGGGGTGCATTTGTGAAGAATCCCTGTATGGCTTACTACACAGTACTTTTACTCTTGCTTGCTTCCGGCTTGTTTGGTTTTGCCTCGGCTGAAGAAAAGAACGCCGAATCCGCAACATCACCTGAAATTAACAATGGGAAGGTGGATGAGTACGCCCAGATGAAATTCAGCTCGGCTTCCGACCAGCTGGTGCTCAAAAACTATGTCTTGCGTAGAAACGGAGATTACCAGGGCGCTGAAAAAACTCTAGAAGAGGCGCTGAAGATAGCTAAAACTGATTCAGACAAAATCAAGGTTTTCAATGCACTTGGTGGCTTATACATGCAATCCGGAAAAAGTATTGAATCCGAGCGTTATTTGCGCGAAGCCGTGAATCTTGCGGAGAAGACCCTGAATTCGGATTCTCTGCAACTGGCATCATATCTGGACAATTTATCCGTATCTTGTGGGGAAAACAGGAAATTTTCTGAGGCTGAAGGTTTCAACTCTAGAGCCACTCAGATTTATATGAAATACAAAGACGATCCTCGGGTTGTGCTGGATCTGATCAAAGTGCTGGACAATCGCGGTGGAATTCTGTGTCGTGAAGAGAAGTACGCTGAGGCGGAGAACGCATATCTTGAGGCGATCAAACTAGGCAAAGACTTCAAGCAAACTCCGCCCGAACTGCTTGCTTGCGTGGAGGACAATCTGGGCGGAGTCTATGCTAAACAAGGCCAGCTTGCAAAGGCGGAAGAGAGCAAAGTAAATGCTCTTTCTCTTCTGGAGAGCTGCCTGGGTTTTACCCATCCGGATACTATAAAAGCCAAGAAAAATCTTGCTTATGTATATGCAAGGCAAGGCAAGCTGAAAGAAGCTTCGGATTTGCTCAAAAGCGCCATCGAAAAATTGAAAGGCTCCGGTTCCATAAACAAGCTTCTGCTTGAAAGTTGCATAGAAGATCTAAGTAATGTGCAAGCTATGATGATAGATGAAAAAAACGGACCGGTGCCAAAGCGGAAGCTTTCCGCAAAAGAAGCCGAGCTGGTGCAAGCTTTTGAAGCTATAAAAGCCGGAAAGCTGGATGAGGCAAAGGAAACCTTTGAAAAAGTGATTGCGGCGGACCCGAAAGAAGCTGGCGCATATGCAGGACGAGCAGTTGTTTTTCGAATGAGAAAAGACACTGAAAACGAACTGAAGGATCTCAGCCGAGCCATTGAGTTTTACGATTGTGCCCAGTATCGTTTTGCGCGTGCACAGGTCTATTTAGAAAAAAGAGATCATAAAGACGCCATAAATGATCTCAAACGCTGCACCGAGCTTGACAAGGGTGGCAAGATGAAGGAAGCAGAGTTTTTGCTTGGTGCAAGTTACGTTGAAATCAACAAGCCCGAATCAGGTCTACCTTATTTGAATTCATACTTGTCGGACGTCAAGGGAAATGCTCAGGCATATGCGTCGAGAGCTGCTGCATACATAATGCTTGGCAAGAAGGATCTAGCGGCAAAAGACGTTAAACTCGCAAAGGAACTTGGATACAATTGAGTGCTACTTGCAAAAAAGAAGAGCTCAGTGATATTCAGATGAGTTTTTTCATAGCCATTCAAGTGTTGTAAGCTTATAAAGAGCTATGCTCCTGAGCCTGCCCCTTTTGACTTATTCTCTATGTATCGCTTGATGTATCGCTTGTCTATAAAAGTCACTTTCCTGTCAATTGTTACGCTTTCGGTTGGCGCTTGCAGTTCACAGAGCTTTCAGGTCAAAGACGGCACAAAAGAGGAAACTATAAGTACCGACGGCAAAGGCAATCTGAGTATTACTGCACGTGGACCGGACGGGCAAAAAGCGCTTATGACAACAGGAGAGAGTGCGAAGTATCCTTCAGATTTGCCTCTTCCTCAATATCCTTCATCTAAAGTTACACTCTGTCTCGATCAGAGTAGCGGTCCGGATCAATATACTAAGACTGTGTCGCTGGAAACTGCAGATGCACCCGGAAAAGTGTCGGGGTATTACAAAACCTGGTTTGCAAGGAAGAACTGGAAAGTAAATATGGAAAGTAATGTCACCGGATGTGCTTCGATTTCTGCTGAAAGTAGGGGTCAGAATGTATCTATTATGACTATGCCTGCAGGTAGTTCAGGAAAAACAACGATTCAATTAATTGTGAGCAGAGACAAATAATGGCATTACCGTTCATTGATCAAGAAAAGGAAAAACAGCAAAAGGCTCGTAAGAAGCGGAGAAACGCAGTCATTGTTTTGTTTCTCCTGGCGGCTTCGATTTTTGGATTTATTTACTTCAAACTCAAACAAGAGTCCGTGAGCGTTTTTCAAACACATAAAACCAATACAGATTCAGAACCATTACCAATGGTAGCGGCTCCTTGTGGGGAATCTTATCCTTCTGTCAAGTACGAGCCGTGGTTTCCCTACTTCTTCAAAAACAAACTCATTTATTGTGATTCGAATTTTCGGGTACATGTGAAAACCGGTATTGACGCTGACAAGGTAATCAGTGCTGATCAATTTAGTGATGGGCTTGCCCGTCTGCAACTGAAAGATGAAGAGTCTGAGTCGGCTTTTGTTTATGTAGGCACTGATGGTAGCGTAGAAATTCCGAAAAACAATGACCAGGAGTATTCTGGACCATTTTCAGAAGGTCTTGCTTGTTTTGTTGACAAAACTACCGGGCGGCTGGGTTTTATGGACAAGAACGGTAAAACCTCTATTAAGCCTCAATTCTATTTGACTTTATTTGATACGGGAAACACTGTACATAGACAGGATCAGCTTGAAAATTCAATTTTTTCAAACGGTTTGGCTCCTGTGTATACGGCTTCCGTCAACGCACCAGATCTTAAGCCGTCCTGCGGGTTCATAAATCACAAAGGCAAATTTGTTATTCCTGTTTCTTATCTGGAAGGCTGTCCGTTTGTACACGAACGTGCGCGTGTATGCGTAAAAGACCAGAGCAAATGGCGACGCAGGTGGGGATATATAGATCCGCACGGCAAGATACTGTTGAAGCCTATCTATATGAAGTTGAAAGATTTTTCCGAAGGTCTGGCTGCGGTTCTTGACTATAAAGGTCAGTGGGGATATGTAGATAAAGACGGAAATTATAAGATTCCGGCACGCTTTGCCGATGCAGAATCATTCAGTGGAGGATTTGCAGCCTGTTCAGTTGCCGGAGCCAAAGCGAAGCCAATCTGGGGCTATGTACGCAAAGACGGATCTTGGCTTGTAGAACCGAGATTTGAAAAAGCCGAAGCCTTCAAAGACGGGATTGCTCACGCTTTCATTGGCTGCGATTCAAAGTCTGCAAGCAAAAAGGAAGAGTATACGATCCACAGCACAGGGAAGGTTGAAAAAGAAATTCGCAATCCGGCAATACCGATTGATTCTCTGAATTTGCCAGTAGCAGGTTCCAAATAAGGCAGCAGGGCTTGCTTGAAGTAATAAAATATCATGAGAAACCAAAGCAAAATCGGAGAACTTGTTTTGAATCAGATAGTCGTCGTTGTTGTTTAATTACTGCAATTCTTGAGCCTGTTGTGAAATGTCCAGGAACAGCGATTAAAAGCAGTCAACCCAAACTGGTACTAAAATGTTAAACTCAGGACGGATTCATTTAGCTAGAGTCTAGGAAGGAACGGATCTAATCAAATCAAGCACGTCAAGGGGAGCGGATGATGCTTGCAAAGGGGGCTGCATTGCTCAGTTCAAACCCTTGAATGAGGAAACCCCAGGTCAGCCAGGAACACTGGATTGAAATGCTAAATTTTGGTGGCACAAAAATATGTGTAGTTAAGGCAAGGCAGCCTGTTCCTTCGCGCCTTTTTGCGCTCAATTGCCTTTCAAGCGTCGCAATTTTAGTGTCAATTTTTCATTGTGAAATGCTTGCTTTTGCAGCAAGTGAAGAACAAGCATTTGCTGCAAACAAAAAAATGACCAGCATCGCTTCAACAATGCCTCATTCTACGAGTTCTGAATCTGCAAGCACCGGAGCATCAAATTTCGGAGCTGAAACTACCGGAGCTGAAACTACCGGTGATACCAGCATTCCGTTGAAGCCAAATATAGTCTTGCCGGGTACAAGTTCGGGTGCTACTAATTCAGGAAGCAAAAACACCGGCAACAAGAACAAGGGAGCAGGCCAAAACACTGGCGGCAAAAAGCGCGGGGCAGGCAAAAGCACGCCGCGCCAGAATCAGAGCAAGCAGACTCAGAATGGTTCTTCCGGGTCTGAAGACGCAAAAGCTGCAGTGCAGCCCGCCATGCTGAATGACCCGAAGGCTCGTGCAAAGAAAGGGAGCAGCACACAGATGCCGCCGCTCAGAGTTGAAAGCAAACCTGGAGCAATCATATCTCTGGGGCAGGCTTTCAATGAGGGCTTGATGCAAAGTCCGAGAGTTTCAGCGATTAGATACGTGCTTGGAATTACTAAGTCTGAACTTATAAGAGCAACAGAAATGGCCAATCCGACTATCTTTATGGACAATGGCTATCGGGCGGAATTCACCTATCGCTATGGATTCACAATACCACTGGAAATGCCTTGGAAGTTTGCACTGCGAGTGGCACTTGCAAAAAATTTGATCAAACAGACAGACCTGGAAATCATTCGTGATCTCTGGTTCTTCAGGGCAAATGTAAGACGCGCCTACACGGAACTGGTAGTAGCGCAGGAGCTTCTTGCAACGCTTCGAGAAATGGTTGATCTTACAGATCAATTGAAAAAAATATCCAGCAAGCGTTTTGAAGCTGGTGAAGTGGCGGAACTTGACGTTTACAGAGCTGAACAGGAAGCATACAAAGCTCTTGCTGACGAAGAACAGCAGAAATACAGGGTTAATGAGGCAAAACAGGCGCTAGCCGTGATACTTGGGCGTATGCCAACAGCCGAAATTGACGTTCCGCGCCTGCCCCCGGTTGGACCCAGCCCTCAAGCTTCAGGCATACTTCCGGGTAAAGCCATGCCGGCTCTTACGGTTTGCTTGCAAGAAGCAATGGCGAACCGACCGGAATTGAAAGTGGTAAATCAGGCAATCAGAACCAACGGTGCCAGCTTGAAGCTGGCTCTGGGAAATATAACCCCTAATCCGACTATCGGGGTTGGCAGTTCGCATATAAACGGACCCTCCCAGAATAATCCGGTTATTGGAATAAATCCGTCGGCAGAGTCAGGCAATAGCGAACCTGAAGCTCTGGAGCGTGTAAATTACCATGGCTTCTTTTTTCAAGTATTTCAAGAACTGCCGTTATTGAATTTTCAACAAGGTGACATTAGCAAATACAGGGCTACAGGAAGGCAACTAAAAGCGGAACTGGCGGCTCAGGAAAATATCATTACCTCGGAAGTCGTTACCTCATACCAGAGGCTTGCCGGCGCCAGAAAAAAAATTGAAATCTATCAGACCAATCTTTTGCAGAAGACCATTGAAATAGCGCGTCTTGCAAGGCTTGGCTATGAAGTGGGGCAAAGTGACATCAATGCGACTTTGCTTGCGCAACAGGCAACTATTCAAATCAAAACCGAGTATTTGCATGCATTGTCCGTATACCAGGACGCCTATACCGATCTGGAGCGTTCTATGGGAACCGTGCTTCAATAACTGTCCATGTCCTCAAGGCTATTGCATAGTTCCTCAAATAAGGACTGGATTTTGTTTAGCTTATCCTGCGCTTTAATCAGCTTTTGCTGTCCGGCACTTTTTTCCAGTTCGACAAAAAGGCTTTGCAACTCTCTCTGGAACATCAAACCGGATGCCCCTATCAATGAATGGGCGTCCTTTGCCAGATTCAGAAAGTCGCCCTCATTCAACATCGATTGCATTCTTGAAAGTCTGACTTTAAGGTCGGCTATATAAGCATTCAAAAGCGAGCGCCAGCGATCACCGTATCTTTTTCTCAAAGTAGAGCAATCAAAACTCTTTCCTGATACCGCTGATTTAGAATTTTCCTTTTTTGCAACTGGTCTTGCGTCTTTGACTCTCGGATGGAACCCGCTTTTAATCGTGGATTTTTCAGAATCAAAAGAGCCCGTGCAATAGCGCGAAACCATATCTCTCAGCTCGTTATTGTCAAAAGGCTTGCTGATATAGTCATTCATGCCGGCTTTCAAACAACGTTCGCGATCACCTGCCATTGCACTGGCGGTCATTGCAATTATCGGTTTTTCATAACCGCGTTTTCGCAGTTGCGCTACTGCCTGATAACCATCCATCACCGGCATCTGGCAATCCATCAGGATCAGATCATAGTCATTCTCCTGGCAGGCCGAACAGGCTGTGGCACCGTCCGGTACCACATCAACTCTGGCGCCGCAATCCTCAAGTTCTGCGACCGCCACCAGCTGATTTAGTGGATGGTCTTCTGCAAGCAATATGCGGCGGTTCGCAAGCGGCTTCCAGTTGTCGGTGCTTATGGTAGATAGCTGAGAAGTTATCTCCAACTTCTCTTCCATGAGTTCAACAGGCAGTTCAAACCAGAAACAGCTTCCTTTTCCGCTCTCGCTTTCTACTCCGATTTCGCCATTCATGAGCTCAACCAGCTTTGACGAAATGCTAAGGCCCAGACCTGTCCCTCCATGTCTTCTTGTGTTTGCACCATCGAGCTGCACAAAAGGCATAAACAATTCCTTTTGTTTTTCAACTGGAATACCGATGCCTTCATCTCTTACTTCAAAACGTACTTTTCTCACTTTACCTTGTCGTCCGCGGTTCTCAACCATGACTTTTATTTCGCCACGGTCGGAAAACTTGATTGCATTTGATATCAGGTTTATTAGTACCTGCCTGATCCGGACTGGGTCCGCCATCACATACTCATCAGGAACTTTGTAATGCAGGCTCAGGTTCAGGTTTTTTAAATCTGCTTGATGATGCATTATCTGCACCGATGACCTGAGAAATTCCTCCAGACGAATTGCCTTGAAATTCAGTTCGAAGCGCCCGGCTTCAATTTTTGAAAGATCCAGTACGTCATTGATTATGGCAAGCAGAGTGTTGCCCGAGTCTTTCAGATAACTCAAATACTTTCTTTGTTCCGGGTTCAGGCTGCCGCGTTCCATCATGCCGGCTAGTCCAATAATCGCATTCATCGGGGTGCGAATTTCGTGGCTGACATTGGCCAGAAACTGGGTCTTTAAGCTGTCGATTCTAATAAGCTCTTCGGCGCCTGTTTTGAGCTCCGCCATCGCTTGAACAAGAAAGGTGTTGTGTTCCAAGAGTTCAACCATGGCATTGCGTTTCTTTGCTTTTGCAAGCACCTGAGTCCATTTATCAATTTCTTCTTTGTCAGGAAGCTTGTTCTTGAGGCTATTGGACAAAATCGCCTTTGAATAATTCGAGCCGCTTACAATTTCAAAGTCGTCTACCAGACTCCGGCAATGCTGCCAGGCTTCATTTTCTTCCAGTTCGGAATCAAATGAATAGTTCCAGCCAAAAGCCTGATCAGGTGCAAGTGGTTTCGAATGTTTGCACACCTGTGTGAAGTCACTTATTACTACTTTCAACTCTGCTTTTCGATCGTGGCAGCAAATAATAAACTCAACCAGGGTTTTTCCGTAGCTCAAAGTAATACCGGCTGTTTCCATCACAGCTACCAAAAGCCCGAGTTTAGACCTTGAATCAAACTTGCATAAATTAGCCGCCTCTTTACAAAGCTGCTTCAACTGGAGCAAGTCTGTGTTGGTATTGAGCTGGATTTCGCTTATTTTGTATGTTTGACTACTCATTACCCAAGCAATTCTCGAATGAAATGACGCTTTAATTAATGCTACCGGAATCAGTTAAACTACATAATTATCATATGGACGTTACTGACATCACTACTATTTTACTAGCCGAGGATCATGAAGTTACAAGGCTCGGCTTGCGCATGTTCCTGGAAGGAGCCGAGAAGATTAAAGTCATCGGCGAAGCGGCTGATGGACGCGAAACTATAAGGCTGGTGGATGAGCTTAAGCCCGACCTGGTTTTGTTAGACGTAAAGATGCCTGAAATGGACGGTATTGAAGCTGCAAGGGTTCTGCGGCAAAAATACCCGGACTTGAAAATTGTAATGATGACATCAAGTAAGGACGAAAATGATATTTTTGCCGCCCTTGCTGCCGGCGCCAACGGCTATTGTACCAAGGAAGTCTCCGATGACCGGTTGCTTATGGCAATTGCCTCGGTAATGGGTGGAGACCTCTGGCTTGATGCCAGCGTTGCAAGTAAAGTCTTGCAAGTGCTACCACAGCCCGGCAAAAGCGAGGACGGGAATCACCAGGACCTTTCAGAGCGAGAACTCGAAGTTCTTAAATTAATCGTGGAAGGTGTAGGTAATGCTGAAATTGCAAAACGGCTGTTTATTTCACAAAACACAGTAAAAAGCCACATAAAACACCTGCTGGAAAAACTCTCTGTAAGCGATAGAACTCAGGCTGCAGTCAAAGCAATCAGAGAAGGTCTTGTTTAATAGCCAGGCTAAATAGAAAAAACGCCAGGCCCAGCGTTTTTATTGAAAAGAGCGAAGTGAAGTTCACCCGGAGTGATTTTCAAAACTACCTGCCGGAACTGCATAAGCACTCTCTGGGATCTGGCTGCTGCGTATTTCCGGCTGCCAGACTTAGTGCATGAGCGAAATAAACAAGAACGAATTGATTGAAGAGGATAAATTTATGCAAAACGCAGTTAACGCGATTCTGTCTGGCAGAGACCAGTTGAAACGTTGTGCTGAGTCTTTGAAAAAAGCAGGGTTCAGCAGGTACGAAATTTCAATACTGATGCCCGACGAATATGGGGCCCAGGAGCTTGGTTTTGAAAGAAGAAGCAGAGCGTGCTCAGGAAATTTGTGTTTCAGACGAAGATTCCGAGCGGCGCAAGGCAATGTATATGGCTAGTTGACGATTCAAATTTTTGAGATCACCCGGGGTGATTTTCACAATTACCCCGGAAAAACATTGAAACGCTCGCTGGCATGCTGCCGGAACAGGTGAGTGCAGGCGACAATAATATCAGTCGACCCCGACAGGACCATTAGCAGATGAGACTATTCAGAGAAGGATAAAGGAGGCTAAAATGACCTTCAAGACTTATACGGCATTGTGCTTGAGCACTCTTGCGCTTTTCACTTGCTATCAGCTTGAGGCTGATGCACAAAGCACTGTCTTAACAGGAAGAGTGGAAAGATCAGCTGCAAGACCCGGAGCTTCTGTAAATCTGAAGCCGCAGTTATCAAATCCGGCGCTTTCAGCACCGAATAGAGATGTTTCTGCAAGCAGAGCTGTTGCAGTGAGCCGGGCTGCCCAGCAAGGCGCGGTCCAAACTGTAATTGTTGAAAGACCTGTGTACAGGACTGTTTATCTCAAAGACAATCGAAGCTACTGGCAGCGCCATCCAAAAGTAAAAGCTGCCACCATAGGCGCCGGAGTTGGTGCCGGGGCCGGAGCTGTAACTGGATTGATAGCAGGTAGGAGTGTTGTGCGCGGAGCTGCAATCGGAGCCGGCACCGGTGCTGGTGTGGGTCTAGTCAGATCAAGCAATACCATGAAAAGACATCCGATTGTTAAAGATACAAGCACAGGCGCACTTGTCGGACTCGGTATCGGGGCTGCAAGCGGTCGCCGCGGAGCCACATTGAAAGGCGCCGGTGTCGGAGCTGCCGTAGGTCTTGGTGCAAGCTTGCTCAAAAACGGTTTGGATTGATTGTGTGTGTGTTATATGAATTGGCAAAGGGGAGTTAAAAATGAAGCCGGATAATTCAGTTCAAAGATTCAGGAGTCTAAAAACCCTTTCTGAATATATAAAAGGAAGAAAGCCGGTAATTGCAATTACTGCAATTGCTGCAACCATTTCTATTGCTGCAGCATCAAGTTTTGTTTTGAATAAGAACAACAATGACAATAATATGAGCGGAAGCTTCAAGAAAGAAACTAAAGAACTGAAAGTCGCAGAGGCAAGCGAACTCAAATGGAAAAAAGAACTCGAGCAAGCCGAACGCAAGCATGGAAGCCATAGCACAAAGTTGTTAGAGCCGCTTACCGCGCTTGCGGAGTTTTACCAGAAAAATGGTGACTATCTGGCAGCAGAACTCATGTATAAAAGAGCAACTGAATTGCAGCAGGAAGCTATGGCACCGGCGCTGCTTTCATTGAGCAAAAGTCTTATCGGTCTTGCTAATGCTTATGTTCAGGAGTCGCGTTTAAAAGAATCCGAAGCTCTTTTGCAGCAAGCGCTTGCGATCAGAGAAGAAAACCTGCCGGCAGGAAGTGTTGAAATTGCCGAAGCCGAAAATGCTCTAGGACGTGTCTTTTTTGAATCGGGGCGAATTGATGAGGCAAAGGCTATGTTTGAAGATTCGCTTGCAATATATCAAAAGTGCCAGGGTGCAGACAGTATCGAGGCTGCCAATGTAAGAAACAATCTGGCCGGAGTTTACCTGGCAAAGAAGAACTTTGCACAGGCAGAAACTCTCTTGCAGTGGTCAGCCTCGGTGCTGAAGCAAAGCTCTCCCGGAACTCTGGATCTTGCCGGAACATTGAACAATCTGGGAGAGCTTTATCGCTTGAAATACAATTATTCGCTTGCTGAAATGCAATTAAAAGATGCTATTGCCATTTATGAAAAACTTCCTGGCATGAGTCCGGGGTTTGCATCTGCCTGCAATAATCTGGCGCTTGTCTATCATGCTCAGGACCGCTTTGCCGAAGCCGAGCCTCTGTATAAAAGAGCAATTGCAAGTTGCAGGGAATCAGGTTTAAGAGCAGACGCTCAACTGAAAATATTCGAGGACAACTATGCTCAGATGATTAAAGATGAAAGGAAGAGTTCCGAGGCGGCTGCTCTTTCCGGTCTCTATAAAAAGCAGATCCACAGGCATTATATTTCATAATGCGGACTTTACTTAAAGTCTCTTCTTTTGAATAGCCGCAACTACAAAGTTTGCTGCAATTGCCTGTCTCAAACTTATGCCTATATGTGGCGCTGGATCTGCCAGCATGTTTTTGAATTGCATCAATGTGTTGTTATCAAAATGACCAACAAGGTGCATCACGTATCCTTTGCCGTATGGAAAAAGCACTGCAAGAATCCCCTGGCTTTGCGGATCTTCGATTGCAAGTTCATTGCTTTTTGCAATTATTTTCACATCAGGTCTAAGGGGCTTTATCATGTGCGAATCAATATCCATCTTCCAGCCGGCATTAGTAACGAGTCCTGTATGAAGCGGAGAATTTGCGCTTGCGTAAGTAAGCGCTGCGTCATATACGGCCTTCTTGTTTTTATGTTTATCCCATGTGATATAGCCTGGAAAAGCCGTTTGAATCACATCATCCGAACTCCAGTCCGTTGTTAGAAGAAAACCGCCGGAAGCAACAAAATTCTGAAGGCTCTTTATAGACTGCTTCGGCACACGTCCCGGACAGTTCACTATCACTATGCGTGTATTCGAAAGCGGTAGACTTGCCAGATCAGCTCCTCTTATTTGTTTAAATGGAATTCCCAGTGATTTTAAGGTCTTGCCGGAATTGTCATAGACGCCTTTTACAACCAGTACAAGATCTTCGCTAAGGGCGTTTGTAGATAAAGCAAACTGAGGGTGTGCTTTTTCAAGCCAGGCTCTAAATACTTCGGGAGGCACCGGTTTTGTCTGGCTTTTTGCCGGTTCTGTTTTAATGACCGTCTTTGCATTTAGCAAAGTCTCAAGAGCTGCTGCATTTAGCGTGGTTGCTGCACTGAGATTTTTGCTGGCGGGCAGCTCAACTCTAAAAGTACTCTTTTCAAAGTTATAGTTAGTGTCAGTGGCATTGCTTATAGCTTTCTGTTTCTTAAACGCAGGGGCGACAGCCGGCATTTTTGTAACGGCAGCGCCGCTTGCCTTTGTCGGCGCTGAGCTTTTTTGGCTTGCTGTTTTTGATTTCGCGCTCTGGCTTGCCTGACCTGGTTCTATAAAGGCCAACATGTTTACACTAGCCGCGAATCCCAGAAAAAGGGCAGCTTGTCTGCTTAAGTTCATCAGGAGTCCTGTTGAAAAGTATTTTCCTCTAAGTTTGACGAGACCAGCAAACAAAGGTTCCTGCTTCCTTGCTTGATTATGGAAGCGGTCCGTTGTATCCGCAGGACTTGCAGCTAACAGTCTTATCGCAGGTGACCCAATCACAGGCATGTATGCAGGTTTTTGATGACTTCTTCTTCTGAGTCTTAGATTCGGGGTTCGGGTTTGTGAATACCTCTTCGCAAAACGAGCATCTCATCACAACGAATTTATCATCGATATGCAGCAGTGGCCCGTGATGTCGGCCGTTGCATATATCTTCTGTGGCATCCGCATCGATCACTTTCAGGCAACCTCGAACTGTACGTTCTCAGGTATTTTACGCATTTGTGCGCTTTTTAGATCCTTAAAATTGGATTTTTAACATCAGCTTATTTGCTATCAGTGCCTGGAAGAAGAAAGATTGAGTTGACTTTCCAGCAAGGGAACTCAAGGAAAAAGACCTTGCGCTTTACTTTGTGAAATACTCTGGACTTTCCTCACATCCTCTCCACGCATTGCTTGTTGAATGAAAGAACTGAGAGAGAGGACCGGACAATGAACAAGATAAACATAAATGACAGACGCGGCGCAAAACAAAGAGAGCTGAAAGAGCTTCTTAAAGTAAATGAGCTGGATAAAAAAGCCCTGAAAGATAAGGAAGGTGGAGTCAATATTAAGTCGCTGGGTCTTGGTATCGGACCGGTCATTCCACACACGCACTAGCGCGGGCCGTCTCTCCATCTAAACTTTGATATTGCGGTCGAGGAGCTCAAATCTATCGTGAAAGTCCAGAATAGACCTAACTGGTTGCACGTGGGCAACCTGGACGATTGTTATGAGCAAGCACTTTCATTGGCAGGCGAAAAGGTAGCAAAAGAAAACGGTCTTGATCTGATTGTCATTCAGTCATGCGTGTCCGCCAAGCCTGATCTCCTGTCCAAAGCCACAGTCGACGTTACAAAGCAGATGCTATCAGCGCTTGAATCGACAAGAGTCCCCATCGGCGATAAATCGCTTACCGGAGCAACTTCGCAATATGCGATCGACGAATTTGAGGCTTCCTTCACTTCACTCCAACGCTTAGATGGAGTGAACGCCGCAGCTCATGCCATCAACGCATTAAACGATATTGGACAACCCGGAGCCAGGACTCCATTTGGGACATTCACAGTTCTTTTGGCGTATTGCGGCTACAAAGAGGCAGGCAAAGACTCGGAAGCAACTGCCATGTTGCAACAGGCTGAGGAGTTTTGCGACAAGACAATTTGGCCCTATCCGATTGTAAGGTTCCTTTCAAAGAAGAAAAGCGCAGAGGAATTGCTTAGCGATGCAAAGTCGAGGGAGCAACAGATTCAAGCTAATTTCTTCATCCTTGTAGAGCCTTCCCTTAACACGCGTACGCTTCCCCCCCCTTTAGCCTTTTCTAGACTCGAACAGGGGGACAGAAATTTTTTTCATAACTCGTACTTACAGTTTCTAGACGTTTTTAGACAATCGATAGAAGCCAAGACACAGCCGCAGGAACGTTGAAAATGAAACTGCGCTCCGACAGATCCTTGTGGCTTATTTTGTTCCTTCTCATATTGGCATCAATTGCCGAGCCGGTTTCTGCTTTCAAGACAGACAGAACCGGCTTGATGTACAAACCGAATGGAGACGTGCACACACATATTCTGAGTACCGCGCTCAGTCCGCTCGGCTTTCAAGAAGCTTCCGTAAAGCTGATAGGCGATGGTGCAGCGCTTCAAGACGATGTGAATTCTGAACGATTTAAGTCAATGCCGCAGAATCACTTCGATGATCGCAAAATCACCGAAGGCTGGAATTATTTCAAGCGAATGCGTGACAGAGGAATTAGCAGTGCAAAGTTCTGCTACTCAATTGATGCAGACCGCAGGGAAGCGCTCCAGTTTTTCGGGGAGGGCTATCATGCGATTCAAGATTTCTACACACACTCAAACTACCTGGAGAAGCACCTTTTCGAAGACAAAGATCTGATTATCCCCCCTGATCCGGAAGCCTTTTTCTCCAAGCCACCAAGATGGCTCAAAACAGGATTCTTTACTTTGACGGAATTCCAGGCCTGTATCCAGGTTGAGTTGGAGCAAGCACGGAAAACAGTAGTTGGTCGAGTCGTAGATTTGCATCCTGCACTAAGCCAGACCGGCATGGCGGCCTTGGAGTTAGGCAAGATCGAAGCGGAGAGGAGATGGGGACCAATCCCACCTGGCAAGGATTGGAATGAATTACGTCCTCATTTGGTTGAAAATGCTCAAGCACATGCGAGGCTTCCGTTCCACACGCATGAAGAATTTATGAGACGACTCAGCACAGCGAGAGACCACTACTACACAGCCCTCAACTATGTACTGCCTGACAAATCCACTGGGCAAGATTGGGATTGTTTGCACATGGAACTCAACAAAGATTGGCCCACTGAACTGCAGGGCGGTGTAGTGGTTCAAGATCCAACGTTTACAAAGTACAACGGACAGACTTTTTTCCAACTGGCGCATCAGCTGGCAGTGGACGAAACAGCGCGGCAGTGGAAGGACATTGAAACAATAATCTGGCAAAAATACGATGGTTGCGCCAACCTCATTCTGCCTTCACTTAAAGGCAACGTGCTGCCAGGCATAATTCTGAATCTGAGCGTCAACCGGTTATACGCACCAACCCGCACCAAACCGATCGAAGGAAGCGTGTCTGTTCGAATCGCGAACATGATGCAAGATCCCCAAAAGCCTATCAAAGTCCGTTTGAAACTTTATCTTGAACGGACAGATCAGCCCGAGAGCGGTGCCAATTCTGCTCAAGAGAAAATTCTGGAATTTAAGACCGGCGCTGAGCAGAAATTGGATTTGAAACCCTTTGGCCTGCTTATCGGTCATAAGCCAGGCGAATACAACATCGTAGCGCTTGCTGAATATGAGTGTGATCCCAATTTCAAACCTGTAACACGGAGAGTGAAACTTGGCGGTGGAAAGATCGAAATCATAAATGCAGTTGCAGATCCGAACCCAGGATACGTGGGCGAAAACATCAAGCTGCTGGTTGACTGTAACTATAACGAAGCATCGAAGCAGGTGTTGCACGGTGATGGCTACATTGAAATCATTGATGGATCGTACAAGCATACCTTTACGAAACAGGACTTACGTGGCGATGGAACTGGTTTGAACACTAAATACAAAGAATCCTGGATTCCACCGCAACCGGGAAAGTACAGGTGGTATCCACGAATTTTCAGCGATCGAAATGAAGAGGCCAGGTCAACTATCGAGATTGATATTCTAGGGAAGGAACCCAAAAATATCACGTCAAAATCCTCAATCGACAAAACCGAAGGACAAGTCGACGAAGAGTTTAAGCTGACAGTTGATTACGAAATTACAGGAGTTGATCGAAATGCTGAAGTGACGCCGAAGGAGTGGGCAGGTGTCCAGCAGTACGACAGTGTCAACACGGACTTAGGGGCGGGAAACCCAAAACTAAAGTCGGACGGCGGCCCAATAAAGCATCAAAGGGTGTTTAGGTTTCAGGCGAGAAAACCGGGAGTCTATGAGTGGACTTATAGGATTTCTCTTCCGGGATATGGAGAAGCTACAGGCAGCCAGAGATTTGTTGTAAAACCTGCTAAGCGATTGGTAATCGATGAGGAGAGCGTGACACCAATCACGGCATCGTCCGGTACCAGGTTCAAGTTTCATGTGAAATACCATGTCTTAGGTCTGGGTGGAACGGAATCACTCGGCATCGTAACGGAGAGTGCAGTCTCGAGCGGACCGACGGGCGTATCTTTTCCTTCACGAACCGAAACGGTTAAAGGTGCTGATTCAATCCGCAATCTCGACCAGTCATACACTGGCATGACACCAGGAGACTATGCCTGGTCATACACAATTGATGCGGGACCGTATGGAAAGACTTCAGGGACTCTGCCGTTCAAAGTGGAGGGTAAAGAAAAGGGTCTGCGCGACATTGAGCTGCTCGGGGCAAGAGTGGCTCCCGCCAAAGGACCTGTGGGAACAGCATTCGTACTCACGGTGCGCTACAAATTAAATGAAGTGACAACCGGTGAGCATGTAAACGTCGAAGAGAACGATTACGTGAATTTCGGCGCTAAGACCGAAACTCACGAAACCGTTAGCAAAATTGCAAGCGATAAAGCTTCCACCTTTGTGAAGCTCGCTCGCTTTGACTCGACACAAAGCGGGCGTCATGTCTGGAACTTCAGAATTGATGCCCCCGGTTACCGCAGTCTGTATGGGTCTGTGCCGTACGAAGTGACTGAACTAGAACAGGCACCGCGGATGAGGGCACGGTTGGATTATTCAAAAATAGTGCTTGCCCCTGGTGAAACCAAAAATTGCAGCATCCACATTAGTGGATACAGAGGAAACACGGCAGATAGAGTAGAGCTTGTCTATCCGCAAATCATGGATGGCTGGGGCTCGCTGCCAGGGCAGATTCAGGTTTTCCCGGGAAATACTTCGATGGACCCCTGGAGCATGCGAGGAGCAGGTGACTATATAAGGGAATACGCCTCAGGTCAGGGCTATAGAGCGCGAGAGACGGCACCATGCGGAGTGACTGCCGTCAAAATTATTGTTCGCCAAAAGGGAGCGGGCGAAGTAGCTTTGACTTTGCTGGTTGAGGTAGTAGCAAAGGGACAGAACACACAAGGAAAAGACAAACCGGTTGGCAGCGCTGGTTCCGGACAAGCTGGCAGCGCTGGTTCCGGGCAAGATGGCAGCGCTGGTTCCGGACAAGAAGGCAACGCTGGTTCCGGGCAAGAAGGCAGCGCTGGTTCCGGGCAAGACGGCAATGCTGCTTCCGGACAAGAAGGCAACGCTGGTTCCGGACAAGAAGGCAACGCTGGTTCCGGACAAGATGGCAGCGCTGGTTCCGGGCAAGATGGCAGCGCTGGTTCCGGACAAGCTGGCAGCGCTGGTTCCGGGCAAGAAGGCAACGCGGGTTCCGGACAAGAAGGCAGCGCGGGTTCCGGACAAGAAGGCAGCGCGGGTTCCGGACAAGAAGGCAGCGCGGGTTCCGGACAAGAAGGCAGAGCTGGTTCGGGGCAAGAAGGCAACGCTGCTTCGGGGCAAGAAGGCAACGCTGGTTCCGGACAAGATGGCAGCGCTGGTTCCGGCACAGGTATGACTGCACAAGATGCTAGCAGCAAAGTTGTCTACCACTTCAAACGAGCTACGATTTCGAACACCGCTGTTGCTGGAATAACGTACGCCGGCTATTCAGCTCAGGCAGACAGTGGTCCCCAATTTACCGAATTCACTTCGACTAGCGTGTCTGTACCAGTTGCCTGGGAGGAGAGTAAACAAGGAAAGGCTGGGACCGCACAACTGACAGCCAGAGGCACTGTCACATTTACCTTCCCGGACAAGCTCTTTTTAAATAGCTATCAAACCGATCCTACATTATTCACGGGCAACGCAAGCATAAAGTGCAAAGCGAACGCTACTTTCACCCTGAGCGGACCTTCACATGCATTCGACAGCATGGTGGGCTTGTTCGTAGACGATCTTGAAGCGCCTGGTGTTGTTAGAAGCAACGCAAAGCTGCAGCATAGCAAGCGCATGTATGCAGGTGGCGGTGCAACGAGCTGTGCTCTAAGTTGGGAGCCATATCCAATAGTGAGTGAGCGCGCTCAGTTTAGCGACGGTGAGACTGCGCACCAGCCAAGACTGCTTCTACGGAATCTTGGACGAACATTCGTCGGCATCGGCGGCAGTGAGAACAATGGATTCACGGCTCGCGTGCTTGCACCATTTGAACTCGAATACGTCGCTGAGCCAGGTACCAAGACTAGCAAAGAGGATACAGACGATACAGTCAAGTCCGGTCAGATAATTGCAAAGCTGGAAAAGAGTAAGATAATTCTTGAAGCTGGCAAACTGCCGGGAGTATCCAATAACATTCTGGTGCAGAATTGGAAACGAGACACTGCCGAGCCCATTGAGGTTTCGTATCCAGGACTGGGCCCGGGAAACATGCTGCCCAATAATATTCGTGCAGTTTATGCCGGCGGCACCCAGCTTCCTGATGCATTAGCCAGGTTGCAAACTGATAACGGAATTTACCGCTGGCCTCAAAGCTACGAAGCTCTCAAAGGTGCAAATCCTGGTACTTACCGAATTCCAATAACAGTTAAACAAAAAGGTGCTGCTGCCATTTATTTGGAACTCGAGGTACAAATTGTGCCCAGTACCAACGCCAAATTTGGTAATTCCACAGCGCTGTTCAATAAGAATGTGCATGATGGTCAAATACAAGACGCGAAGCCGGTGAACACTGGATGGAATCCGGCCGGCAAGCCGGCGGAGCATGCTCCGGTCGTGATTGATGATCCCAAGTTAGCGACCAAGCCGGTGAACACCGGATGGAACCCGAGCAGCAAGCCGGCCGAACATGCTCCGGTAGTAATTGATGATCCCAAACCCGCTAGCAGTCCAGCCAACCCCGGTTGGGATCATCCGGCTGTTAAAGCGCACGAGCCGCCCGTTCGTATACAGACGAATGCAGCTTCCACAGCAAGCACCCCTGCCATCGCCTCTACGATTACACATACGCCAAGCACCCCAGCACCGCCTGGCCTAGATCTCGCCGGACGCTGGTACGGCGGCAACGGTGGAGTCATCGCTGCACAGGCTGGCAATACAGTCGTGCTGAGCACAGAAGACCATGAATACGCAACCGAATGGAGAGGCGTAATGGAAGGAAACACCATCAGGGGTACATGGTCATGCCCGAGAACCAACCAAAAAGGAACATTCACTTTTACGCATAATCCAAATTACAACCAGTTGAATATGGAGCGCATCTCCGGCACCTACTACATCGAGGATAAATGGGGCAAAGATCCTCGAGATTTCTATGCAGATCGTAAGATCGGCAAAGCTCCGAGCAAATCGGGAAATACGCCGATTGGTGCTACAAGCGCCCCTTCTTCCCTGGGTCAGGCAAGCTCACCGTCTGCGCTGCCTCAGCCAGCAAAAACAGGTAGATTGGCAGATCTGACCGGTACTGTGTGGAAAGTGACTTATCGCTATAAAAACGGAACAACTGAGGATGTTTATATCAAGATCGTGTCCGGAGCCGTTGGACAAACAATGGTCGCAGCGCCGTTGACCGATAAGAATCTGACACAGATGATGGGGACGTATGATGGCAGAACGGCCAGTCTAAGAGGAACACTTTATGGATTCCAGCATTTGATGTATGTGGAATTCTCAAGCGACTACCGCTCGGGCACTGGACGTAGTCATTATGGCAATCAGGACGTTTTAGGCTTAACTTTAACCAGAATCAGGTAGTTCTTCCTGTTGGTCATGCTATAGACTGCATGACCAATCCGTGGGTTAGCTGCGGTCACTCATAGTATAATTCGCGGGAGATTTGAGGGTAATTTGAAAATGAAAGCAGTTTATTCCAGAGTCATTGCACTGGCACTCCTGGCGCTCTTTTCTTCAATCCCCCCCTCAGTTACCGGAGTTTTAATTAACGGGTCGGGGGCAGCAATGGCGGCTGCAACTGCTAGCAACAAGGTTAGCAGCATCCTGGGAAACGACCTTAGCGCGTTTATTGAAGAGAACGATTCAATTACAGTAAAAGACAAGGCAAAAAACGGCGAAACAAAGCCAATACTTACAGGACAGGTTTTCAGCAAGGAAGCTCTTGATAATGGTACTGCGCTGGTCAAGTGTGTTTTTACAGGCGGCGAGAAGCTCTCAGAGCTGCAAGGCAAAGCTGGTGGTATTGCTAAGGTCACTCTGAATGATGGCACAAAATTGACAGGCAAAATAACAGAATGCACGAAAAACTCCATAAGGATTATTTCGCCGGAAGGACAGATATACGATTTGCCGCGAAGCGAACTTGCCTTGATTCGCTGCGAGACATTTTGCACTCTGGCTGGCAGCAGCAACAAAGATCATCCAGGTGAAATTGGGCTGAAGTTACTTATAACTGGAGATGGAAGAGTCTTCAAAGCTGCCGACGTGCAAACGCCGAATATCAAGACTCCAGCAAGCTCCTCCAACAACTTCGAGCACGTGCTCGATATGCTAGCCTGCCCGGTGCCAAATTCTGTTGATAAGATTCCCTGTCCGACTCCGGTAATTTTCACTGTACTCTGTCCGGAGCTACCAGTATCAAAAGGTAAAAGCAAAGAACCTGGCTCAGGCTTTAATGATCAGAAAAGTGTTTTCGGAATGAGTTTATGTCCGAGTCCCACCCTGGCATTTGCTCCTCCAGAATCAATGGCTTTTGGATTGGATGTTGTTTCTGATCAGGCTTGTCCAAAAGTGCCGGTTAATGTGGTCTGGAGCAATTCTGAGCTTTCTGAGGCCTGGATTGCTTTCATCAAAGAAGTTTTGGAGAAAATCAAAAAGAAGAGATTGAACAAGAACCCTGATGGCTCTGTGAAATTGCCTCCTGATAGAGACCCGCTTCCTTCTGTTAAGAAGCCTGTACCGGGCAACGCGACGCCAGTTCCTAATCCGGATCTTTTTTATTACTCAGAAAGTGGTGCTGTGAATCATGTAGTTGTAGTCCCTGATCCGGTCTTAAGCGATCCCACATCTCCGGATTGGGATCCGTCAAAAGATTGGCCGGACCCCTATAATGGCTCTGCACATGATTACTATAAAGCCTTCATAGTACAGCAGGAAAACTTGAAAGGTCTGGACGAAAAATCAAGTGCTCCAGCAGCTGTTGATATCAAGGAAGCCCAGAGCCAGGAATGCAAAATAAAGCTATCTTCCGACAGCGATCCACTCAATTGCGAACTCACTGTCGAAAATCCCGGCGGACACGCTCTTGAAGTGACGCTGCCTGCTTACACCTGCTTTCTTTCCCCGGATGCTGCAAGCAATCAAAACATGATGAAAGGGACAGATCCGAAGTTTTTGGTGCCCGCGCATGGTCAAACAAGCTTGCCGATTGACACCTATTGTGTTTCTACTAAATCTGTGAAAACACCCCCTAAGGAAGGACTTGGATATAGTATAGGCAACTATCCCGACGAAAGCACGTTCAAGCTGCTTCGGCGTATTGTCGAGGCTGCTTGCGAGCTTGAAAAAGAAAGTGCTTTTGCTACAGTTCCAGTAGATCCTAAAATGCGAAGCAGGCGAATTGCCCAGGCGGCGATCTGGCTTCAGCTGGGCAAGCTATCGGGCAAAGAGAATGATCTCGTTACTGTCGGAACCCTGAAAGCAGATCTGCTTAAGGGGGTGAAATCTGAGCTGTCGAAAGAACAGGATGCAAAAGTCGAGCAGTTTGCAGCTAAGATTTTTGAGGCAGCAGAAAGCACGATCAAAAGAGCAAGCTCAAAATAAGAAGCTGCGCTTTAGAGCGTCAGCTAAGTTATGCAGGCTATCCTGTTCTGTTTCGCCCTGGCTTACTACGGCAACCTCTAGACATTGAGCAATGAACCATTCGCTTTCTTTCCAGACTGTTGCCGTAATTGTTTTTTTCATTGTTCCTATTCCTCAAAACAATGGAGCAGTCTTAGCTGCAATTCATTTTGCTGTAAGGATAGTGAGATCGCTAAGAAACTCAAAATCCTTTTTGTTGTTGGTGATTAGCGGTAAATTCTCCTGCAGAGCAGTCGCAGCTATCCAGGCATCTTGGGTAGAGATTATACGTCCTAATGATTCAGCCTCTGTAACAACCTCTGCCCATCGCTGGCAGAGTTCAAGATCTACGGAGTACACAATCATTTGTCGGAGATGTTGATTGAACCAGGCAATGCGCTTTTCGCCCCACTGTCTTTTTAGTGCCCATCTTTTGAGCTCTGCTACTGTCATAAATGAAACAACAGGCTGTTTGCCATCCAGTAATGCTGCATATTTGGCTGCACTGGTGTGTCCCTTCAACACAATCGAGATCACGTCAGTATCAACAACGACTCGTTCGGACATTTACGGAACTCTGCTTTCTTTACGCCACTGCCGGAGGGTAGCTAGAAATTCCTCAATTTCTTCGTCCTCTGGCCAAGAATCAAATTTCAAGCTTTCAACGGTACAACTTTCTGGAACACCCTGCTCAATGGCAAGCTGGTCAATATCAATCCTTTGAACCATAAGCCGGTTTTGAGGAATAGCCGAGAGTTTTTCAGCATCTTCGTTTAGTCGAAGACGAAGTTGCTCTTGTTGCTCCGCAGGCAGCTGTTTGACGAGCTGAATGAGTTCGTCCAGCGAGAGTTTTTTTGGTTTGGATTGAGTCATGATGCACCTCCCACCTTCACATATTAGCACGTCCCTGGAACACCGTGATTTTGGGATCAGATACCATTGAACCAATCAAAAGCCACTGTTGTCCCAGCCTTGCCATCGCCTGTAGTATCAGCTGCAAGCATTGCATCCAGAGAAGAAGCACGTTCCGCTTCTAGAAACGTGCTTCTTCTCTGGATGTGCCTTAAGAGCCTGTACCCAATAGTTGCAAAGAAACATCTACCACCATTTCCCTCAACTCACAGAGCTTTCTCTCTGACGAGGTACTATCGTGGTACCAGCAAATTTCTTGAATCCCGAAAAGCTTAGCCGACGGTGGGATTTGAACCCACGACCTACGGTTTACGAAACCGTTGCTCTACCGCTGAGCTACGTCGGCATTTCTGCCAGCCATCCCAATTATACATTCCAGGCTTTGCTTCCAAATAGCCCCCATTCAATTCGCTCATTTGCCAAGATGGCAAGCCTGCAGAAGGTGGACGTCAAGATGCCAATCCTCCAGTAAGATGTGCCTTCTGGAAACGCCACGAGAAATCTTGCCCAACTGGCAAAACAACCCGTCAAGAACTTGGACTCTTGTCAGGAGGGTTAAGGTCGGAGCTAAAACAGCACCGGTTTCAATGAGCAGCTTCGACTTTTGCGGGTATTTGATTCAAAGGCAAGCGGATGAAATAAATATTGCCGTTGGCTCCCTCGGTAATCACACCTACACTGCCACCGTGACTCTCGATTATTTTTCTTGCAATCGGCAGAGCAAGACCGGTTCCTATTCTTTCTTCAACCGAGGCTCCAGCCAGTAAGCTCATATCTTTGAAGCGGTCGAAGAGCTGTTGCTTCACTTTCTCCGCCATTGCCGGAGCCGTATCTATTATCTGAAATTCAATAGCCTCGGGAGTGTTCCGAGTCATGAAGCGTACTTGAGTGCCTGTCGCTGATCTGTGGCAGGCATGAGAAAGAATATTACCCAGTGCCTGCGTCAGGCGGTCTCGATCAGCTACTATTTCAATTTCCGGCTGGTCGCCGTGAAACTCAAGCTTGACTGCATCAGCCTGAGCTGCCTGCGACACAGATTTTTCCACGACTTCTTTCAGTTTTACTGTTTCGAGAACAAGCTGCATGTGACCTGATTCGAGCTTTTCAATGTCCAGAAGGTCATTTATCAATTCGAGCAGTTTATCGCCGTTTTTGTTGATGCTATTGAGCACTTGAAGGGGCTTTTCGTCAATTTTTCCGAAAGCACCGGCTTCAATTAATTTGGCGATACCTGTGATTGATGTGAGAGGCGTGCGCAGGTCGTGGCTTACCATGGCAAGAAACTCTTGTTTCAATTGCTCGAGTTCTTTTCTGTTGCTAATATCGTGGGCAACTAAATAAGTGCTGTCTTCACCTGAACTGCGTGATGCCGACCAGAGTACATAAATCATGCTGCCGTCTTTTTTAATTATGCGATTTTCAAATGAAAGCCTGGACTGCCCGTCGAAGTCTCCGAGCAAGGTTTTGGCCGTAGCCTCCTGGTCATCGCTTTGAGTGAGGTCCAATATGTTTTTGCTCAGCATCTCTTCTTTTGTGTAGCCGAACATTTTTTCGCAAGCGGGATTCATGCTTGTGAACTTGCCTTCTGCCGATATCATGCCGATCACGTCCTGTGAGTTGTCGAAGACGGCGCGTTCTTTGTGACGGGCTTCAGCAAGTGCCATGGCGGTTACATGGAAAACCCGGTCAAGCTGTGCTATTTCATCGCTGCCTGCAAGCTGCGGGTTCAGCTCTTTTTCTTTTGCCAACCTGTCGGCATTGTCTGCAAGTATTGTGAGTCTTGATGTTACATCTCTTGTAAAAAAGAGTGCAAGCATTATTGAAGCAAGCACATTTGCGGCAAGTCCGGCAAGCAAAACCTGCCCCTGTTTCTGGCGCAATTGTTGCTGTGTTTGAGGGTTGTCCAGCTCTTTAATTTCTGCATCATCTATGACTTTTTGAATCTTGTGCGCCACGCCGATTACAACAGGAATTAGCTTGTCTCTGCCGCCCAGCGCATCATAAATTCGTCGTTTCTTTCCACCTCCTCCTCCAGACATAATGTAGTTGCCCCTTTCTACAAAACGCTCGAGTTTGCTTTGCTGCTGCTCGACTTTGATTAAGTGAGCCAGCGCGTCAGGGTCGTCCTCTACGAGTTTATGCAAATCAGCCTTAATTCTTGCTGCCTCCTCAAAGGTTGCTTTTACTGCGTCCCAGGTTTCTTCTGTCTTTGGCCCGGCCATAATTACTGCAGCTTGAAAGTATATGTTGAGTAGTTTACTGGCGTTAAACGCTATGTTTCGCTGATGCAGCTCTTCTGCTCTTTCGTGGTCTATTTGCATCAACAAGAAAGAAAGCGAGCCTACAAAGAGCAATTCAAATGCGATTGGCACACCAATTAATATGAGTCCTTTCCATGCAAGCTTGAGTTTGCTGCCGCCTTTCGGCCTTTGTTTATGCTTTGGCGGTTCAAGCTCCATCGCTTTCATTTTTGCAAGAGCATCGGTTCGCGATCTGGCAGCAAGCTCAGCAGCCTGCACTGCCTTTGTCTGAGCCCTTATCTTCATGCTTACTGTTTCGTCAACCGGAACGCGAAACCAGAATGTGCTACCTTTGCCTTCTTCGCTTTCAACGCCGATCATGCCTCCGTGCTCTTCGACTATCTGTTTGCAAATTGGCAAACCTAGCCCTGTGCCTGATTTGCGTTTGCCGTCGGCTGCTTCCACCTGCTTGAATTTTTCGAAAATTGCATGTTTGTGTGATTCGGGCACACCGCGTCCCTGGTCGATGACCTTGCAGAGCACGTAGTCTCCCTGCCGTTCTGCAACAAGACTGACGGTGCCCTCCTGCGGTGAGAATTTGATAGCGTTTGAAAGCAGGTTTACCAGTACCTGCATGATTCTGTTCGGGTCTACAAACCATGAACCGTCTAGCGGAATAATCTTGAGTTTGACTTTCTGTTTGTCTGCAATTGCTTCTACGTCCTGAATCGACCTGCGCAGTAGCTCATCAATATTGTTGTTCTCTTTTTTGATTTCGAGACTGCCTGAATCCATTTCGGTTATTTGCAAAAGATCATTTACAAGACCAAGCAGGCGCAGCACGTTTTTCTTCGCCATGTCCAGTTTGTCTACTGCCATTTTCGGCATGCTGTCTTTCAGGTCTGTAACCAGCACCGAAACAGCCGCTGAAATTGAGCTGAGCGGAGTTTTGAGATCCGAGCTGATCATTGCCAGAAACTGTTTCTTGACTCTTTCAATTTGCTTGCGCTCCGATATGTCATGAACTATGCAAAACAGACTCATTTCACTCTCGGACCAGTATGCGGACCAGAGCACTTCAAGGCTTTTGCCGTTTTTGGTTTTCACTCTGTTTTCAAACGAAACCGGTTCCTTGGCAAGTTTTGCGTTGACGATTATATCTTCGGTAGTTGGCAGATCGTCAGCCAGAATTAGCTCTGAAAGCGGCACGCCTATTAATTCAGAGGGCTCGAACCCCCAGTATTGAAAGCAAATAGGGTTTACTTTACTGAATCGGTTGTTAGCATCAAGAACGCAAATGACGTCGCTTGCGTTATTAAAGAGTGCTCGCTCGCGTTCGGAGGCCGCAAGCAGCTGTTTGTGCATTGAGTGAAAGCTCGTATCTAATAGAGCGATTTCGTCATCGCCGCCTATTTCGGGTAAAAGCTTCTGACCGCGCGAGAGCGCCACTGTGTTGCGGTTTATAGTCCGGATTCTTTCCATAATGCTGCGCTTATAGAAAATCGCAAGCACAACGCCAACTGCAATATTGAAAATCACACCGGCTACAAGAATTACCGAGATCATATTGCGAATGTGGGCTTGTTTAGCCTGCATATCCAGGGTCTGTTGTTCACCCTTACGTACCATTTGAGCCAGTTTTGTTACAGCCGTGTCTTTAATTGACTCAAAGCGTGGTGTTAATTGAGGCAGCGTGCTCATCAAATCGAGAATGCTGCCGGATTTTCTTGATTCAGCTACCTCTTTTGCTATTTCAACAAGCTGAAGCACACTTTGTTTGAGAGTGCCGGAACTCCAGTTGAGTTCCGGATTTCTCGCTGCAAGTGCATCATATTCTTTTCCGTAATCCTGAATCTCTTGAATCTTGGTTTCATAAGTTTTGAAGAGCTTTTCGTTTTGAAACTGAATTGACGCAAAAAGCAAATATGGTGCTTCCGAAGTCAGCGCCATTAAACGTGCGGTAACAAGGGCAAAGCGTCTGTAAGTCTTTTCCTGCTTTTTTTCGCGGTCGGCTTCGAATATGAGAGCCGAGAGACTGGCAATCAATAGGAGTTCCACAAGTAGCGGAACCCCCACTAATATAAGTCCTTTGTGGAATACTTTGAGTTTCAAATGCTCGACCCCTTGTTTGAAGCACGAATCGAGGGCTTCCGTTCTCCGATATTCCCACTAGCATGCTATTTTGAATCATCCGGCCCTGATTTGCCCGGCAAAAAACGTCTAATTATTTATCTGTCTCTTGACTGCTCCTTAAAGGGCAGTCATGATTGAGCTATGGAAACATCCGGTTGCAGGCAATATGGAGCAAGGCGGGAGCTGGCAATGGAGCAAGAAATGCAGAAATCCGAAGCGCAGAATTCCGAAGTGCAGCAATCCGAAGTGCAGCGGATTGAAGTGCAGCAAATTGAAAGGCGTCTCAAGCGCGATATACCTGGGCAAATTAAGGGTGGATCTGGATTTGGAGCGTTTGCACTGGCGTTCACTGCTATGTTCTGCTTTTCTCTTCCGGGTTTTGCCGACAGAGTTACAGTTGTGCCTGCAAGAGAGGCTAGTAAGGAAAGTTTTCAGGTTAATAAGAGATTTATCTGGCATAAAGATCTGGCTGATGCAAGGGCGGAAGCTGCAAGCTCGGGCAGGCTCGTTTTCTGGGTACATATGCTCGGAAGCATGGACGGCAAGACGTGAAGTGCCGGCAATAGCCTGAGAGCCGTGTCGCTTTCCAAAGAACCCGTGTTCTCCTTACTGCACAACCGCTTCGTTTGCGGATACAGAGATATCAGCAGCGAAAGCTATTCTGGCAACTCAGGTGTGCATTCGACAAACGGCAATGCGGTTGAAACAACAAACGGTGCCGGACCGCACAATATTCAGATGTTTGTTATGGATCCCGATGGCACAGTGCTGCACTGTTTGCCTGGTTACTGGAATCCCGATGATCTAGCTGGTGAATTGCGTTTTGCCGAACGGCTCGACTCGGTCTGGACTGACAGATCAGTGGGCATGGCGCAGAAGAAAGCCCAGTTTGCCCGTATGCACATGGATCATTTCAGACAACATTCGAGTGCGCTTGTGGCCAGAAGCCATATGCAGAGCTTCGACAGAAAGCACGAACTTGAAAGACCCGGATTTAACGATACTCTGAGAATGACCAGAAACCCTAATGCTGTCGACTGGCAGGCTGGCGGTGATGACCTCGTCAAAACTACAGACGAAATCATGCATGAGCGTATGAGCAAGCGACCTTTTGTTTCATACAGCAGTTTTGACACTGGCCGTTTTGCAGACTACGGGACACATTTTTATGATAAGCACGAAGACAGCCTGGACGAGAACGGCAAAATCGCTGGGGAGGAGATGAAGTCCCACACGGCAACGATGCGCGACCTCAGTCCAAGGAACGGGCGTGCGCATCGTGGAGGGAGCCGGGGTCACGTACCAAGCCTGCAGGTGAAAACGTACGGAAGCCTGAAAAGAGTATCTGATTCTTCCCACTAATCGAGATCTTGATATCCGGGGCCCGGACTTGATATTCTTTAGCCGTGCGAAAGTAAGTGGCAATGGATTCAGGTCAAGATAACAAAAGAGAAATCAGCTGGTTTCATAAAATGAGACCCAGGCGTTATCAGTATTTGCTTGCGGTACTTCTGGTATGTGTTTTGTTAAACCCGATTGTAGGTCAGGATCTGGGAGGCAGAATCTTCTCGGCAATATTTTTCTGCCTTGCGCTGGTTAACACCTGTGTTGCCACGATTCCCAGGCGCCGGGTACTCTTTGTGGGCGTCCTGCTTTCATTTATGGTGGCAATCTATGGCTCGCTTGTCCTTACAGTTAATGCCCCGCCTTTTAATAGTTTTCTCTATCAGACAACTGCAAAAGTTTTTGCAATTGTGCTTTACTTCCTTTCTGCGCTTGTCATTTTTAGAGATGTGATTGCCGAAGGCGATGTAGACCTGAACAAACTATGCGGGTCCGTATGCTTTTACCTGCTTATCGGAATTCTGTTCGGCCAGCTCTATCAACTTCTGGATGTGGTCGATCCCGGTTGTTTCTATTTTGAAATGAGCAAACTGGAAAAACACGGTGAATTAAGCGCATTCGAGCGCTCGAACCTGTTGAATTACTTCTCTTATGTAACTCTGACAACTCTCGGTTATGGAGATATTCAACCTGTGGCCAGATTGACAAGAACCCTGGCATTCAGCGAGGCACTGTTTTCTCAAATTTATCTTGCAATACTGGTTGCCAGGCTGGTGGGCTTGCATATTGCCAAGCCTTCTTCGGGACCAGGTCGGCAGGACTACTCCGAGGACTAAGTTCGACCAGCAATTCGGTTGATTCCGAGAAATACCCAGGAGCAATACCCACCCAAACTAATATGCTTTTGCTGCACTAGATATATAATGTGCCAACACAAACACGGGTCACTGATTCGAACCGGTCCGAATTTGTCCGAGTTTGTCCGAATTTGTCCGAATTTGTCCGAACTTCTCGAAACTTGAATTGGAAGAGGCTGAGCTTTATGGCTGAAAAGTTGTTAGTTGAAGATGATCGCACAGGGCTGGAAGTTGAAACATTGCGCAGAGCGATCCTGGATAATCTGTTTTACATCCAGGGAAAGTTTCCAGCTATAGCAAGTAAGCAAGATTTTTATATGGCACTTGCCTATACGGTTCGAGACAGACTTTTGCAGCGCTGGCTTAACTCGATTCAAACCTACAAAAAAAAGGATGTAAAAGTAGTTTGTTATCTGTCTGCAGAGTTTCTGATTGGACCCCAGCTGGAAAACAATCTCGTAAATCTCGATATCTATGATCGTGTGAAAAAGGCTGTGGAAGATTCAGGTCTTGATTTGGACGAACTGGTTATGCAAGAGGAAGAGCCCGGTCTGGGAAATGGCGGTCTTGGCCGGCTGGCTGCCTGCTATATGGACTCGCTTTCTAGTCTGGAAGTGCCTGCCATTGGATATGGAATTCGATATGAATTCGGTATCTTCGATCAGGAAATCAGAGACGGCTGGCAATATGAGATAAGCGACAAATGGTTGCGTTTTGGCAACCCCTGGGAACTGGCTCGTCCGCAGGGCAAATGCGAAGTAAAACTTGGCGGGCACACCGAGTCTTTTACCGATCATGATGGTAATTTCCGCGTGCGCTGGATTCCGGATCGAATCATTTCAGGAGTGCCTTACGACACGCCGGTGCCGGGTTACAAGAACAATACTGCAAACACTTTAAGGCTGTGGAAAGCGGAGGCCCCGGAGTCGTTTGATTTCCACGCGTTTAATGCCGGTGATTATGTTGGTGCGGTTCAGGACAAAGTGTATTCGGAAAATGTTTCGAAGGTGCTTTATCCCAACGACAACATAACTCAGGGTAAGCTTCTCAGGCTCGAGCAGCAGTACTTCTTCGTCTCCTGTTCTTTGCAGGATTTCATCGGATTTCATCTTGCCTCAGGTGACTCTATTGAAACTGTCGCCGACAAGTTCGCGGTTCAACTCAACGATACTCACCCATCGATTGCTATTGCCGAAATGATGCACTTGCTTGTCGATGAGCACGGGCTTGATTGGGATAGCGCCTGGAAAATTACAGTCAAGACTTTCGGATATACAAATCACACTCTCTTGCCTGAAGCTCTGGAGCGGTGGCCTGTAGAATTATTCGGCAGTTTGCTTCCCCGACACCTCGAGATAATTTACGAAATTAACAGGCGATTTCTCGATGAAGTGCGACTGCGTTTTCCGGGAGACACAGGGCTTGTGAAACGTCTCTCGATTATTGATGAAAGCGGCGGGCGCTATGTAAGAATGGCTCACCTTGCCTGTGTGGGCAGCCATTCTATAAATGGTGTAGCCAGGCTTCACACCGAGCTATTGAAAAAAGACGTGCTTCACGATTTTGCCAAAATTTATCCGGAGCGATTCAGCAATAAAACCAACGGAGTCACGCCGCGCCGCTTCATGGTCGTGAGCAACCCGCAGTTGAGCGAGTTAATAACAAGCCGAATAGGAGACAGCTGGGTTTCAAAACTTACTGATCTGAGAAAACTGGAGAAATTTGCTACTGATCAGGAGTTTCAGGAGCTATGGCGAAAAGTAAAGCTCGAGCGAAAAAAGCTGCTTGCCAAACACATAAAAGAGACCTGCTCAATAACTATCGATCCCAAAAGCATCTTTGATGTGCAGGCAAAACGAATTCATGAATACAAGCGGCAGCAATTGAACGTGCTGCATATAATTCGACTGTATCAAACATTGAAAAAAAATCCGGGTCTGGATATCTATCCTCCAAGAACATTCCTTTTTGCTGGAAAAGCAGCACCGGGTTACCAGATGGCCAAGCTGATTATTAAGCTGGTAAATTCTGTTGCTGATGTCGTAAATAATGACCGCGATATCGATGGTCGATTGAAGGTGGTTTTCGTGCCTGACTTCAATGTTAAACTCGCGCAGAAAATTTATCCTGCTGCAGAAGTGTCAGAGCAAATTTCAACAGCCGGAAAGGAAGCCTCCGGTACCGGTAACATGAAATTCGCTCTTAACGGCGCCCTGACTATTGGTACTCTTGATGGTGCCAATATCGAAATGAGAGAGGAAGTGGGTGAAGATAATTTCTTCCTGTTCGGACTCACAGCTTCTGAAGTATCAAGACGGAAGTTTGATGGTTACCGGCCATATGAACATTACTGGTCGGACAGCGTTTTGCAAGACGTGGTCGACGCAATTTCGTCCGGGCAATTTTCACACGGAGACAAAGAGCTCTTCAAGCCGCTTGTTGACTCCTGGTTGAATTCCGATGATTACATGGTTCTTGCAGATTTCGATTCGTATGTAGAGTGCCAGGACAGAGTGGGAGCCGCTTACAAAGACCTGCAGAAGTGGACGAAAATGTCCATTTTGAACGTGGCTCGCATGGGGAAATTCTCTTCGGACCGGTCCATCGAAGAATATTGCAAGGAAATCTGGGATGTAGAAGCCGTGCCTATTGAGCTGTCAGACTACATACAGGCACATGCAATGTTGAAGGTTTGATGCTGATCATAGGTTTTGATCATAGTCAGGTTTCCGTCTTCAACTACCAGTCGACACTTTGCCATTTCAACCCGGTCTCTGATAAGATGAAATCAGGGGATCGAGCCAGCGAGGTGCGTAAAATGAGTCTCTACGACGATATGATCAAGAAGGTATATAAGAAGATTGAAGGATCCGGCTCGAACTTCTGTGCCACTCCGGCGGCTGATCCAAAAACCTTGAGCAAGAGAATAGCCAGAACCATCACCGGTAAAGAGAGCTCCGACGATCTTCACTTAATACTTGTGGATAAAGGCGGCAAGAAAAATTAGTTGCCTGTGTCGCCTAATGCCTTAGTTGCCTATGTCGCCGAGGCTGAATGATTCTTTGCCGAAAGGTTCGTCTGCACTTCCGCTCCAGGCATTCTTAACAGCATAAAGGCAGCCGCTGGCACCACCGCTGATTGCTCCATAAGGAACTGAAATCATCCCTGGAAATACAAGAGCAGCTTTTTTGTACCAGGAATCGGTGTCGCCAATCAGGTCGTGTTCACCCTGAACGATCTCGATACCGGTGCGTCTGACAATTGCAATCGGCGTGCCGAATACAACTCCCGTAGTAAATGAGGCTAATCTGGTAGCAAGCCCTGTACTGCTACCCCCACCGCCTGACTTGGATTTTTTTGCAGGCTCTTTTTTCGAATCTTCTTTTCCTTCATGCTTATCGTGAGCATCACCGCTCTCGGCGATCAGCTTTTTGTCAGTAGAGCTTTCTGAGGCACCTGCTGAATTGCTTGCTGAATCGCTTGCTGAGGTGCTTGCTGAATCGCTTTCAAGCGAGATTGCTTTCTGGGCACTGAGATCATTAGGAAACGTCGGAGGACTATTCGAATTCTCCTCAGCTAGAACCGGCAAAGTAGCTGATGCTGCCAGCAAAAATGAGGCTAGGGTTAATGTCAAAGCACGTGTCATTGGTTTTACCTTTCTGAGTTGAATTCATCCTGAGCTTAGAATTCCGTTCCACAGGAATTATCCATCCCTGACAACCAGCTTTGAAAGTAAAAAATTTGCTCTTATGGAGACTTAGCTGCGTATTTCTCAGCTACAAACGCTCTTCAGCCTGATTAAGTGATTCTCAAAAGCCCTGGAATCCCCTGACAGAGAGATATTTGAGACTTACTTGTAAGTGAGCTTTTCTTGCGTTTTGAGCCAAACGGCTCGTTATCGAATGATAAGTCCCATCTGCCCTTATTTCTATGCTGCTACGGCTTTATTACAGTTTGCACCTTGACTGCCGATTTATCCGGCAAATAACATACAGAGTTAAGACAGGTGCAATCAATTCTTAAGCCGGGCTAAGAATCTGACCTGTTTCGAGGAGTCGTCGACCATGACCAGGACTGAGCTATCTAGAGCTGATGCTGCGGAGAATCGCGCTTGTGTAAGTAAGGAGCTCTCGAAAGAAAATGCGGCATCTGAAGCTTCGTCAGAACAAGTCACAGGGATTGCAGCTGCAGATAAAGAAGCAGACATTTCCGAAATAGAATCAGTCAACCAGGCTCAAGTAGGTGGACTTGGTACCTGGTTTCTAAGAGATATGTGGTACTTCGCACTGCCATCGGCAAAACTCAAACCGGGCAAGATGCAAGCCAAAACCATGCTCAATGAGCCGGTACTAATAGGACGTTCTGCAGACGGCCAGGTTTTTGCCTTGAAAGATATCTGCCCGCATCAAGCAGTTCCTCTCAGTGACGGGCATTTTGACGGCAAGCATGTTCAATGCCCTTTCCACGGCTGGAAGTTTGATACTGCCGGTAGTTGTACAGAAATTCCTTCATTGTGTTCCGATCAGAAATTTCCTGTTTGCAAAATCAAAACGCAGTCGTATCCGGTTCGGGAAGTCAGAGGAGCAATCTGGGTCTATTTTGGAGACGCGGTCGCGCCGGCTGATTTGCCGGAAGTACCTGAGGCACCGGGTCTGGGCGACTTGCTCTATGAGCAGGCAACTACCACGCTTTTACTGCCTACACATATCGATTATGCTGCCCTTGCATTGATTGACCCTGCCCACGTACCGTACATACACAAAAGCTGGTGGTGGCGTTCTGCTAAGGCTCTGAAAGAAAAGAAAAAACACTATGTGCCTGACGGTAGCGGCTGGACAGTTGTGAAGCATCAGCCGTCTGCACATTCAATTGTATATAAGTTATTTGGGAAATATATCGAAGATGAGTTTGGCTTTCGCTTGCCCGGTTGCAGACGGGAATATATAACCTTTGCAGGCAGAACCATAATAGCTGGAATCAGCTGTTTAACCCCGATTGATGAAACTCATACAGAGCTCAATCACATTACATACTGGACCCTGCCGGGCACTAAGTTCATCGAGCCAATAGTCCAGTATTTCGTGACTGTGTTTCTCGGGCAGGATCAGGCGGTGGCAGAACGTCAGGCTGTTAATCTGAAGCACAAGCCGAAGCTTATCCCGACAATCAAAGATGCAGGCACTCCTGGAGCCTGGTATTTGCAGCTTAAAAAAGAATGGGCGGAGTCGAAGAAGCAAAAACGCCCGTTTAAGAATCCGGTTCCGGATACTTTCTTGCGCTGGCGCAGCTAGACAAAGATCAGTGCTTGCTGCTTGAGGTTTTGCCGGCTGTTTTGCCGGCTGAAGGGCCGCCTTGCTTGCTTTTAATCGCACCCTGGCTTGCAGCTCTTGCTGTTTTTGCGCCCTGGCTTGTAGCTTTTACTCCCGGCCTTGCTGTTTTTGCACCCTGGCTTGCAGCTCTTGCACCTGGGCTTGCATATTTTGATTTGGCTGCATTCCTATGTAACGTGCGACTGCCACGCCTGGCCGAATCTACAGTTGCCTTCTTAGCTTGTTGGGGTATTGGCAGGTCGAATGGAAAAACATTCAGGTCTTTCGGGTCCGGAATGAACGCCGGCGGCGGCGGAACAAGTGATACCGTTCCTGGTGGCGGCGGTATATAGGCACGTTTTCCGAATTTCTTTTTGTATGCCTCCATGACCGCAGCCTGCCGCTTCTGATAATCGACTGAAGAAACCGAGTTGCTTTGCTTGGCGGCAAGCTCTCTTTCAGCTGCCCTTTTTCCGACTATTCTAATTAGCCTTGCTTCGCTAAACCCCAGGTCTTTGGCTTGAAGAATCGAATCAAGGCTGCTAAGGCTTTGATTCTCAAATATACCGGAGTTTGCGGCTTCAATGATTTTGTTGAAGTCTAAGGCTCCGTAACTTTCGATTACTGCTCGTCTTGCTTTCAACATTCTGTTAATTCGGAAAAGTCTTGCAGAGGCCGCCTTGCTTTGGTTTTCGAGTTTGCTGTCCTCAGAGCTTGTAAGACTGCCGTTTTTTAAGAGAGACTGTCTCTTGTTGCTCAAAGTAGCAAGTTGAAACTCAAGAGCTGCTGCGCGTTTTTTTAGCCTGAGGATCTCTGCTTTTTCAAGAGCTTCAAGCAGTTTTTGCGAAAGAATATTTTTGCTTGATTTAAGCGTATAAGGATCGAAAAAGCTGTTTGAAATTACACTGGCACTGAGATTCTGGCTCTTGATTCCGGCATCTGCGCTTAGCGAAAAGCGATTTTGCATTCCGCCCGGGCTGAGAAAAACATTTTGATTCCCAAGCTTCCAGCCACCGAATCTCAGCTGCTCGGATTCGGTTAGATTTAAAAGAGTTACTGCAAGTGGCAGAGTTGTCCCGACCAGATTCACTGATGCTATTCGTTTTCCGTCCTGTTCTTCGACTTTTAGAGCAGGCTGACAAACATCGATTTCGACCGGAAGCGAGTCAAGCCCGCGACAGGAAACTCGCATTTCCTTAATCGGCCCTACTTTCAAATATCGGTTTGAAATCGCCACTATGCTGTGGTTTGAGGCAGCAATGATATCCGAGTTCTTATTGTCAATTTCAAGATCAATTTCGGTTTGTTTGCCGCTGAAGTTCTTGCCTATAACCACAAATGTCTGAAAGGCTTCGACCGCTGACGGTGCCAGTAAAATGACCGGCTCGACAGAGCTTTGCGATAGTGCATCAAGTTTATCGACAAGACCGACTGCGTCTTTATCCGAAACCAGAAGACCATGCTCCGATTTGAAATACTTTTGTTCCCAGAAGCTGCCGTCATTCAATGTGACCTTAACTTTGACTTCTTCGGCATCAGGTGCAATAAAGCTCAGCGAGCCAAAGTCGTCGCTTGCGTATTCCCTGTCATTTACGCTGTATTTTTGCTGAGCAAGTGTTACGGAACCGTTTTCACTATAAAAATACATGGTGCCGAAAACCGCCTTGTTTTTTTCTATAACCGGCGGCAAGAAAACTTGAATGTCGGAGCTGCGGGCTGATTCTGATTCCTTTGGCTCGGGATGCTCGGAAAATTCCTCAACTGCTTCTTTTTGCCCGGATTCAGCCGTCTGCTGGCCGATTGCCGCAGGACCGGAATAAAGATAGAGCAAACTAAGAAAACTCAGCAAAAGCAAGGAGCAAGCCAGTTCTTTAGGCGAAAGCAGATTTCTAAGCAGCGGGTTCTTCTGCGAATTAAAAGTGGAACTCATTTCAGGACCAGAAAATAGATATACACTTATACACTTGCCATCTTTTGCAGATATTCGAAGTACATCTTCTGCACTGCTTCTAAAACTGGCTTGTTCTCTTAAATCTATGCCACATTCATCGGCGGCTGCTACAAATGAAAAGATTTATTCCCACTTTGCAGCCCGAAGCATGCGCTGACTATTGCTGTTTGCCAATGTCTGATATCAGGGGGAATTTACCGAAAACTTAGTCTAAAAGGGCTTGCTATTTGGAAATATGGATTCCAAGGTGATAACCTCTTTGCGGGTGGATGTGTCCGATTTACTAACTGGCTCAGGATTAGAAAACAGATTCCGGGAAGGAGACCGATGAGTTCATTTCTTGAAAAATCTCGAATTCCGCTGATTTTGGGTGCAGGAGTCCTGCTGTCTTCTTTTACATGCATTTCAGCAAGTGCCCAGCAGCTGCCAAATTTTGAGAATGAAGGAAAGGGTATTACAAATTACCCTGAGCCTAACAGGCGCATGGTAGTTTTGCCGTCCGGTGTAGCAGCGATAACAGCCCAGAAATTTGCCCTGCCTAAGGACACATTCCAGTATCCGCTTGCCGGCATGACTATGTTTCCCTATTACCAGGCATCACCTGAGCTCAAAGAATTCCTGAACAATGCCCGGGTTATGAACATTCCGATAACTTCTTTGCGGGCCACCCCTAATCTTCCTACTCCGATGCTGCCGGCTACTGACACGACGCCAATTCATATTCCCCTATCGGTGTACCGCAAGGATAAACACCGCAGCCAGCAGTTGGCTCTGCACCATAATAAGCATGATCAAAGCAACTGGATGGTGGCACATTTGCAGGGGCAATCTTTTGCTGTTCCCGGAGACCCGAGTGCTCTGGTTATGGTCAGCCCCGGCACCATGTTCAACGCCTGCGGACCAAGGGCAATGCAGTTACGCTGCGGCACCATGTGGGTTCTTTCCGGCAACAGACCGATAGTGGTTCTAACCAAATACGGCGCGGTCCAGGTAAAACCGAATTCAATAGCTGCAGTTGAGCAAAGCTGGTTCAACCGGGTAAAAGCTGTAAGTCTTTACGGGGATGAGCTCGAAGTACAGCTTTCATACAAAAACGATAAATCAAAGCTTGCGCTTTCAAGACAGAAAGAGCTTACGATAAGCGAATCCAAACTTGCAAGCTCCGGAGTCTCCGATTTTGTAAGTTCAGCAAATTCCAAACTGAATGCTGCCAACGCGCAGCAAGTTCCTCTTGAATCAGCGAACCTGAAGCTGCATACCAGAAATCTTGATCCGGATGCTTCCAGATTTGTGCAGGAGCTTAAAGCGGTAAATCCGCCGATTACAGATCTGCGGATGAGTAATGCTTACAAATGCATGCTCTCGTCTTTTGGAATCAGCGAGGATGCCAGGCAGGATGAAATTCGTAAGCGGATTTTGCAAGCAGAAATCAGTACTGCAAAACCCACTTCATTTAAAGCTTCTCTTGATTCAAGGTATTTTGTACCGGCATATAAGCATGTCAAAGACAGGGCTGCGGTGCCATTTCCACTGGTAGTAGAAGATTTGAAATCCCTCTGGGTACAAAACGGCGCAGTGAAATATCTGGAAGGTAGCCAGATTGAAGTTGAGCATGACGGTTGTATCGCGCTAAATACCGGCGAGGCGATTTTTGTTGCAAAAGATCCGATGAGATTGCGCATAAATGATTGCTTGATCAATATTCAGGATGGAGCAATTGTTCATGTGCTTGCCAAAAAAGATCTGACTGTAATCAGGAATCTGAAGGAACTTGCAAGCAACAGTATCAGTGCCAGAATCAAGGGACGCTCAATAGAGTGCAAAGCCGGTTCCGAGTTGATAATCGGCAGAACTGTTCCGGCGGTTTTCAGCCAGATGAAGCATGATGGTATAACCAGGCGAAATGTTCGCAGCATTGAAACAGCTTCAGGCACTGTGATTATTAATAAGAGCGAAATCGAGCTGACCAGCTTGATGCAATATGATCCACTGATGAGAAAGGTCATCGAGAGCAAAGACTCGTTCGACAAAAAGGTTGTCGCCCAGGTGCTCAAAATGGATGCGGTGCTGAGTCTGGTTACAGACCATCGCGGCACTTATTCAAGAATGGCAGGCTTGCCGGCTACGCGCTGAGGTTCAACCGTTACTGTCCAGAAGAAACTTTTTCATAAACAGAATCGTCGAGAAGAACTGGTAGTCTGAGTTCTTTTTCTTGCGAAATCCGTGCCCTTCGTCATCGGCAAGCAAGTACCAGACTGTGGTGCCGTTCTTGCGAATCGCTTCGACCATGTCTTCGGATTCCTGGGCAGGCACGCGCGGATCGTTTTTGCCCTGAACCACAAATAAGGGTTTGCGAATCTTATCAGCATGATTTACCGGCGCAATCTTTTCAAGAAACTCGCGCATTTTGGGATCGCGCTCGTCGCCGTATTCAACCCGCCTGAGATCGCGCCTGTAGCCTTCGGTGCGTTCCAGAAAAGTCACAAGATTTGCAATGCCTACCACATCCTGGGCGCATTTGATTTTGTCCGAATAATTTGAAGCGATTGCCAGGCTCATATGGCCGCCGTAGCTGCCGCCTGCCACCATGATTCTTTCACCGTCAAGCCTGTCGGAGGCCTTTATCCAGTCAATTAGAGTATCGATGTCTTTATAGGTGTCGGCTCTATTAAAACCGTTGTCGAGTTTCAGAAATGTTTTACCGTATCCGGCCGAGCCTCTTACATTCGGAAAGAGAACCGCCACTCCCATTTCGTTTAGATAATAATTGAGTTTGCCAAGAAACCCCGCTGTAGACTGACTTTCCGGACCACCATGGATCAGCATCAGCACCGGACGCTTGCCGGTGAATTTTTTTGGCGGCATATAAAGCAGTCCTGAAATTGTCTTGCCGTCGAAACTTTTCCAGTGAACTAATTCCGGCTCGGCAAAATTGCTGCAATTTATCCCGCCGGTTTCACTTTCTGTCCAGCGCTCCAGTTTCTTTGTTTTAAGGTTATATGAGAAAACATCGGTTGGCGACTTTGCTGATGACATACTGAATGCCAGATCTTCGTTGTTCTTGTGCCATTTCAGAGACCCTATCTGACCTTTGGGCAGCTCAGGCAGAGGAAGTTCTTTCAAGCTTGAGCTATCAATCAAATGTAGAACGTCAATTCCGTCTTCATTTGTAACAAAGGCCAGTTCTTTGCCGTCCCATGACTGGCTTATGCTCTGCACGTCCCAGTTTATCTTATCGCTCAGCACAGTGTACTTGAGAGTTTTCAGATCAATGTAAGTCAGACGGCAAAATTCAGAGTCTTTGTCTGTGGCCAGGTAAATGCCTTTACCGTCCCTGGAAAACCTGGCAATGTTATATGCAACCTGTTCACCTTCTTTTTTGGGAGTCAGAAGTGTTTTCTTGCCGCTTTCAAGATCCATGAGCCAGAGGTAGGACTCGTTTATTGAAATTTCTTCCGTGACAAGCAGGTTTTTATCATCGACAGACCAATCGGATACGTTGTAACCGCCGCCTTCAAGCTCGGCTAATAAACGAAGCTCCCCTGTCGATGGTGTCAGTATATAAATATCCATGTCCTTTTTGTTTCGTTTATTTGACTCAAAGGCGATGCGATCTCCCTTTGTTGACCAGACGCCGCCTGTATTGCGTGAATTGCCGTCGGTCAAGAGCGTGATATTGCCTGTTGCCGTATCGAACTTGAGTTTCTGGTAGTTTTCGTTTCCGCCCGAGTCCTGGGTGAAAACAAAATAGTTGCCTTCCTCAGGTTGGTAGGAAGCGCCGGCAACGCTGTCTTTGAAGAAGGTCAGCTGCTCTCTTGCGGCGGCGGGGAATTTCAAATGGTGCACCTGTTGGGTATCGGCAAATCGTGTTGTTATAAGCATCTCTCGATTTTTGGGATGCCAGCTTTCCATGTGAGCAGTTCTGAATTCAGTGTAGCGATTAACTTCATCTACAAGTGAGTCAGGAATTGTTGGAATGCCTGTAGCATGAAGATTATCGCCCGGAATATAAGCCGACAGACCAACTGTCGATATAAGAACGGACATCAATGTAAGAGCAGTTTTGATTTTCATTTCACCTCAACCCCAGATCAACTCAAGTCAGCTTTTAATTCTCAATTCATATTCGCAACTCTCAATTCATATTCGCAATTCACATTCGCAATTCACCGTGCAAATTCAATTTCACACACACAATTCACAATTCACTTCTGTCAAGCTTCATCATCTCATCCACATATAACCGCTGCTGCCTGCGGAATAAAATGCCTGGTAAGCACTGTTCATATTTGTTCTGACTTCGTTCCACCTGCTTGTTATCTCAGGTCTTGCTGATATCTGCAGCAATAACTGATCAATGTTTTGTGAAATCGAACCCAGTTGATTCAACTGAGTTCGAAGCAGTGAATAGGCCATATTGGACTGAAGGCTTGTGCGGAATTTCCTCAACTGTTCTTGAAAGCTCTGGAGGTTCTGGCAGAGTGACATTTCTGGGCTTCCCTGCGCTGGCGGCCACTGTCCTTTTGTTTGCAGGTAAGCTGTTAATTGTTTCACGAATCTTTCAGTTTGATCTTCAGCTCCATTAAGGCTGGAAAAAACAGCTGGACCGAAATGGGCTGTCTGGCTTGCCTGATTTGCAAAAGGCGATGGTTGAAATGAGCCGGCACCGGGCTGGAACCCAGTTTCAGGAAATGCCGTGTTCGGGACTACGCCTGATTCCATGTCATAAAAATTTCCCGGATTAAATCCCTGTACCGGGTACAGTGCTTGACCAATGCTTAAGAGGTCATTTCTCAGCTGCATCCAGGCTGCCGCGACAAGCGGGCTCGGGGTTTGCTGATTCAGTAGCTGCTCAACTGCCTGCGATTCGAATTGCAACACTTGCAAATCCATGTGGACCGTATCGTACGGTTTTGATGAATTGTCACTCTTCATTTTTCCAACCTTTTTCTGGAAAGACTGCAGCGCCTGACACAACTGCATGTCTTTGCCCTGCGGACTTGGAGACCAGCGTCCAGCGTTTTGCAAATAAGCCTGTACCTGGTTTACGAGTTGTTCTGTGTGTGATTTTAGAGAATCGAGCGATTGAGATACGTTTTGCCGTGGACTTCTTGCCTCGGCGCTGCTTGAGGCCGATAGAAAACACAATGCCAGGATACTTGCCGACAAGGCGGCTCTCTGAAGAAAAACTCGAAGAAAAATGCCCATATAATCAATCTTTGTAAGTGAAACGCAAAATCATGCTCTGCCAGGCAAGATTAAAGTCACATTTTAGCGGATAAATTATTGTTTTTAATGATAAAGAGTTCTGACCGGGTTTTTACCCTTCTTTTACCTCTTTTTACTCCCCTGTGAGAAGGCATCTAAAATGATGCGCGGCCTTAAGATTTCCTCCCGGCAATAGGAACTGGAAAACCAGCTGTTGCAAGGCTCGTGTAACTATCCCTCGTTTTTTCTCGAATTTTCAATGCATCGAAAAATATGCCAACTCATATGGCCGAAAAAAGAGCGGCTTAGCTGGACAAAGTCAGGAGCTTGACTGAAAAGGAAAAGGAAAAGGAAAAGAACTATTTAAGCTGGAAAAGTGTTCCGCTCGCTCCACCGGTAATAACTGTGTTTGGTAGTTTACCGTCCCACCGTTTTACCTTTTCGTATTCAATCAACTGCGGCGACTTCTGCAAGGCATCGCTTTGTAACTGAATTGATTTTGCCTGGGCTTCTGCGGTCGCAATTGTGATTTCAGCCTCTTTTTTCGCTTTATCAAGTTCATATTGCTTCTGCAATGCTTGTTGTTCCATTACCTGCTTTTGAGCGATAGCATGTTGTAGAACTTCAGGAAGGTCAACATGCGTAATAGGTATATCCACGACATTGACCAGTCCTTTGACATTTTCTCTGGTCATCGATAGAACTTGATTTTTGATCAGGTTTACGCTTTTGGTGACCTGATCTGCTTTATATTGTGCGACTACCTGCCGGATAGCCTCCTGTATCTGAGGATCTACCAGCTTTTGAAACGGATCTCCGGTGTATTTTTCGTAAAGTGTGAGAATTTCACCCTCCGGTAAATTGAACAATACTTTGTACTGCAAAGTAATCGGCTGCTGGTCGCTTGTAAGAGGCATGGCAGTTCCAGCTAATGTTTCCTGTTTTGTCGAGTATTTGTAAATTGAGTCAACCCCAGGTATATAGATTTGCACGCCTGGCTTAAGCAGGTTGCGATTCATTTGTCCCATACTCACTTTGACACCGACTTCGCCAGGGTCGACGATCGTACACCCGGAAAGCAATGTTGCTGCAGTTATTAATACAAGCTGTTTCAGCTTCATATCTATCTTTTTATTAAACATACAAATTTTCCAACTCAAATAATCCAAATTCGAATCTCGAAAACAGGATCGCGTCACTTACGTTGCCATTATGATTCGAATCGGCCGGTCAGTCCACACTTGGCATGTGTGTCGACCATATGCAGGCAACTAATGCAGGAGCAACTATTCCTTTTTGAGCTGGTCAAGATGACAGCTGCCGCTACAATCATTGATCGTCTGCGGAGGACCAGATTGCAGACCTGATTCGTGTTTGTAGCTGCTTTCTATTGTGCTGGACATACAACAACCATCCATTGAAGAAAACAGTCCGGGCTCCAGGCCGCAGGGCGTAAGATCTGAAAACAGTTGTTCTTCAGTATATGCACCGACGCGTGGAACTCCTGAAGTATCAGCACAGGAAGCTCCGCACAAAACAAATGGACAGAAAGATGGGTTTTTGAATTTTCGCCACCATCTGTAGCTGAGTCCCGGTAGATAAGATTGAAATGAAGGCAAATACGATTGAAATGATTTTTGCTGATTTTCCGGCCGATTGATTCTGGTAGCACGAGCGATATTCGAAGAAGCCGCAGCATTCGAAGAGAAATCGGCATTCGCTGGAGCCGCATTAACTTGAACAGGCAGCGATGCTATCAGAATTGCTGCAATAGAAGAAGCCGAAATGGAAGAAGCCGAAATGGAAGAAGCTAAAATAAAAAACGGGCAGCGAATTCGCATATCAGAATCCGCGCATTAACTGGCACATCGGGCAATGTAAGCCGGAACCGCTCAATGCAGCACCAAGTGCTGCCCTTGCCAGAGTTCGAGCGACTGTCCGCGAACGCAGCTGTGACGAACTATTAGTTGGAACTGCCGTGCTAGGCATTTGTTGATTGCTTTGGGCAGCGCTCAGTGAAAGTGGGGCATGTCCTCTATATCGGCCATTTGTCACTCCCATGCCTGTTGCGGCGGTCAACTCAAGAGCACTGCCTTGAAGCACGTTTGGCGGTGCTTGAGGTGGTGGACTGAGGGGATTAACAAATGGACCTGCACTTGTTGCGTTTGCTATTCTTTTTGAAAGCTCAGTAATTGCTTGTTGAGCTTCCGAGTCGAAAGGGTTAATTTGAACCGCAGTTTGGTAAAAGCCAAGTGCGGTCTGGTAATCGCCTCTTGTCTCTGCGATTGCTCCCAGGCTGAAGTAGGCATCTGCAGTTTTGGGGCTCTCTTTAAGTATTTCTTGCAATGACTCTTCTGCTTCTACTACCCTGCCTTCATGATGCAGTTTTACAGCTTGTTCCAGTTTATGTTCCAGATTTTGCGGACTGGCTTTAGTACTTGCATGCTTAGGCTTGCTTGAAAGTTCTTTTGTTTGATTGGGTTTCTTTTGAATTTCATTTGCATGAATTTCATTTGCATGCAGGTCTTTGGTTTGTGTAATCTTCGCTTTGTTTGCAATATCCTGTCTGGCCTTTGTAATCGGTGGTGGCAGCGGTGGCATTGAGTCTTCTGAACTCAGTCCCGCAAATTTCTCCAGAGCCGAAATACGGTTGGCAAGGCTTCCTTTTTGCACACCGGCAAAAACCTTTAATTCCAGCTGCCTGATTCTTTTTTCGATTGCAAGCCTGCTGTTGTTTTCTCCGGTTATCGCGTTTTCGATTTGAGAAAGTTTTTCTGGTGCGCTTGCGATAGATTTGTCCGCTGCACCCGCTCTCAATACAAAGGCAGGACAACACAAAACCAGCAGCATGCTCAGTGCAAACCGCAAGGCATTGGGCGCCTTAGTAACTCTGGGCTTTTCAAAACTGGAAAGCATCCTGCCATTCCCGCTAAAATCTACATACTTATCAATTTAGCATGTAGAAGTCCAGAACCCGAGCTATTTAATCTCTTTCAGTATTTTCAATCAGGGGAAACCCTCTTTGAAGCGGTAGATTCTTTTAATAAAGTGGAACTATCGATTTTAATTATCGATTTTAATGTATTCATCACCCTGACGTGACCTGAACTGTCGGAATGAGGTGGACGAATGGATAAGCTGGAAAATCTCATAATTGCGGCTCCCTGCCCTATCTCCTGGGAATCGATGACAGGTGACGACACGGTCAGGCATTGTGCGGGCTGCTCTCGAGATGTTTATAACATCTCAAGCATGAGTTCAGCTGAAGCGGAGAAATTTCTTGCCGGTGTCGGTGCTTCAGAATGTATGAGATTCTATCGCCGCGCTGATGGCAGAATAATGACTGATAATTGCCCTCGCGCTTTGAGGGCCATAAGAAACAAATGCCGTTTGTTTCTTAAGTTTGTATCCGGACTTGCAGCATCATTTATAGCTTTGGTTCCAATTGCTCGTGGTCACTCTGCATCTGCTCAGGAACTGCCGGGCGCAAGCACAAGCACAAGCACAAGCTCAGGCACAAGCACAAGCACAAGCTCAGGCACAAGCACAAGCAAGCCAACCGATCGGCAGTCCCTTCCTTCAGACATGATGGGAGAAGCTATTTTAGTGCCAGCAGCAGTTGATCAATCTTCAGCCCCGAGCACCAATCAGAAAAGCGGTAAATTCATAATGCTTCCAGGCGATTCATGCCAGAGTGGTTCAAATCCAAAGACTCAAGCGCAAAGTCCGCCGCTTCAACCTTCCGGCGCCGACTCATTTCCGGTAATGGGACGAAGAATGCCTAATAGAACTCAACAGCTGAATTCGACTGCCGAAAAGGCTCAGCAGTCGAGTTTAGCTGAGCATAGAGATTTCAGAGATTCAAAAGCATACAATCTGTTTATGGCAGCTATGGATAGTGAAGCGCATGGTAATAATCTGCTGGCACAATCCCAGTACGAAGCTGCACTCAAGGCTGCAAAAGCTCAGAGCCCTGCTGACCCGAAGTTTGCGCCCTTGATTGAATCATATCTGGAGAAACTGAAGGCAAAGTCTGCTCACCAAATTCCAGCAAGAAAATGAGCCCTCTTAAGTTTCTAGAGTTCTCAGAAACTGCAGCAAAACGGCTTCGTCGGATGCGGCAAAACAAAGCCCTGCCGGTGCTCCGTCGCAATAGGAAGCAGGAATTGTAAGCTGCGCCAGGCGGCCGATTGCTGCAATTGAGGCAAGTGAAAGTGTTGCCGGATAATAACTGCGCGGGTCATCAGTATTTGCAATAAATCCTTTTGGGGGCGCTATTTCTGAGCATGCCGGGTAGCAAACGATTTTTTTGTCGGCAAGAAAATGATTTAGCGCCTGTGCATAAGTTTCGCGCCGTTTAAACATTCTTGCTGACTCGCTTCTGTCGGTCATGCGTGCTTTGTGTACATTTGCTCTGGTCTCCTGGCTGAGATCCGGTTTGCGGTCTTCAATCCAGGTACCGATGCTCGACCAGCACTCCATGCTGTAAAGTTCAAGATAAGTCTGATACCAGTTTTGCAGATGGGCACCGCCGTCTTCTGCGCAGATCTGGCGCATACTTAAACTGCGCTCTCTAAATGCGACTTTCTTTCCAAGACTCGAAATAGTTTCCTTGAGTGACTCTGCTAGATTCTTATTTACCAGATCGAAAGCGTCTTGTAGGACATGAATTTCCAAACTGCGAGCAGAGGAACTGTTTGGAGAGGATGAAAAAAGTTCAGCCAGAAGCGTAAGAGTATGAGCATCAGGTGCCAGCATGCCGATTGTGTCGAAGGAGGGTGCCAGCGGCACTACACCCGCCATCGGAACCGTGCCGTATTTGGATCTCCAGCCGTAAAGACCGCAGTTGCTTGCCGTTACCTGTATGGACGAGGCACTGTCTACTGCAACTGCAAACTGAACCAAGCCGCAGGCAACTGCAGATGCGGCCCCGCTTGCAGAGCCACCCGGGACTCTTTCGGGTGCGTTTGGATTCAGGGGCGTTCCGTAAAAGCTGTTTTCCCCGAGTAAACCAAAGGTGAATTCGTCAGACTTTGTCTTGCCAATGCACTGAGCACCGGAGGCAAATAGAATATCAAGGCAGAGGGCATTGCAGGCAGCCGGTGGGCGGGTCTCAAGCCATGCCGGATTGCCGCAACCAGTCGCTTTTTCTTCGATGTCTATCAGTTCGCTGACTGCAAATTGAAGGCCGCTCAGGCTGCCGCTTTTCCAGGGACCAAGTTCAAACTCTTCTATAAACGCGTTCGATTCCTGGACTGTCCAGGTTTTGCTTGCGCCCGTCATTAATAAAGCCTCCTTGCCCTGTACTTGCCCTGTACTTGCCTTGTTTTTGCTCACCGCGCTTTTCAGCTACCGCCCCATACGCAAAATTCCAGTTTGATTTTGATTCTGTTTTTGCTAATTTCAGGGGCGTATGTGATCGACAGCCGGTCGAGCAAATCTTTCTCGTCTTCTGCTTCCATTATTGGATTGCTGCTTGCAACAAATTCTGCTTTGCAATCAGGCAATATGCTGCAGTTCAAAGTCAAATTGAAACCATCTGTTTGGCCCATGCATAAAAAGTGATCTCTCACCACGTCTTCGATGTGCTCGATGTAGCGTTTGAGCACATTGAGCTCAATCAGCTCCTTTATTTCGGCTTCATGTGTCAGCAGGTCTATGGAAGTGGCAAACGCAGGCACCATTTCTTCAGCACCTGTGTTGTCCTTAGCGGCTTCATCTAGATCCTTGCTGCAGCCGGGCTCAATCCCGCTAATTTGAATCGTGTCGGGACCGGGAGCCTGATTCTCATCGTTATGCCAGGAAAGGCGAAAGTCAAAGCCGTCATCGCTTCTTGAAAGATAAAAGGGGCTTCCGGCAAGCAGGCTGCTTTTCAGCTCCATCCAGCTTGTATCTTTAAGAGAAAGAGCATAGCCGTCTTCAATAATCATGCCGTTGTCTTTGTCCTGACCGGGAGCAAAGCAAATAAAGGAGCCTGCAATACGCGTGCCTGTTGTTCCCGGAGCGCTTATTGCCAGGGGTGCCTGAGTTTTGTCTTCTTGAAATACAAGTACTGCATCTGCTCTTTCATCCAGATCACAGAGCAAAAGCAGGGGGCTGTCTGCCTGCAGATCTTCCAATTGCTTGAAAAAATGCCGGGCGCTCAACGGCAGTTGAAGATCTATCACTTTGTCAGCCGATGAAATACCGGAGTCTCTAACAAGTATTCTTGGCATCTGGGCGATAAAACTCTCTTTCATGGCGCTTAGCATCTGAGCGCTTACGACCGAGACTCTTGAAAGGTCGTTCCAGACCGGACATGGATAATGAAGGCTATCTTTTCCGAGTAGTGCAAGCACTCTTGTAAGCCCTCCTATCTGGCTTGCTTCAAGCTCTTCGCCTGTCATAAGTATAGTTGCCAGGCTCTGCTCGGGCGGGAACCAGTCACCCATGGTCTGGCTGCGTACATAAGCTGCCGCCGGAAATTTGCTTGTCAGAAATCCGTTCTCACCGAAATCGGAAATACTGCCTATTTCAATGAATTCCTTTGCCATACAGTGAGAAAGAACGGTTTTGAAAAATTCAAGAGGTGCCTGGGGCAAATCTGAAAGGCTCTGACCCTGTAGTTTTTTGATGCTTATAAGCAGCTCTTTCTGACCCGCTTGTTTTAAGCCGTTTGTAGTATAAGTCCAGCAAACAAGATCCTCCGAGCCCATCGAAAAATTGGCAAGCATTATATTTGCTTTGAGAAGCTCAGGTACCAGCTCTACTTCAAACGGAAACTTGATAGCTGATTTGTCTATTTGTGCTCCGGGCAATCCCAGACTTTGCCACCAGGACATTAACAGTCGCCTCAAAATCACAGTGCAATTATAATCTCTGAAAATAGTTTATGCGATAGAATTGCCTGGTTTGATAAATCGTCGGGCAAGTGCGCCAAATCTTAATTTTCAGCAGGAGCAAGAATAATGGTACAGGATCTCGATGCTGCCAAGCAGAAGTCTGAAGAAGTACTTGCATTAATCGGTAAGAAAGAACTGGCAGAGGACGAACGCAAAAAGCTGACCACAGACTCGGTCAAATACTGGCAAGATCATGTCAATGCCGGCTTTTTGCAGTATCGCAAATCTGTGAGCACCGACTACACGGCAGTAGAGTGGGATGACGAAGGCGCAGTTTTTCGTGATGTCAACGGGACTGAGTTTATCGACTTTTTGGGTGGCTTCGGAATTTACAACGTTGGTCACCGGCATCCTAAAGTATTAAAAGCAGTAAGAGAGCAGCTTGATAGGCAGGCGATTCATTCGCAGGAGCTCATAGACCCGCTGCGCTGCTATCTGGCCCATCTTTTATCGCTGATTACCCCCGGCGACCTCAACTATGCCTTTTTTACAAACTCGGGAACTGAGTCGATAGAGGGTTGTTTGAAAATGTCCATGCTTGCCACCGGTCGCAGGCATTTTATTGGCGCCATCGGCGGCTTCCACGGCAAAAGTCTGGGCGCTCTGGGGGGTACTTCTAAAGCTGTATTTAGAGAGCCGTTCTTACCCTTGCTTAAATGGTCACACGTGCCTTTTGGTGATCTCGATGCCATGAAAGTCATGATGGAAAGCTGTGATTTTACAGGCGACCGCGTTGCAGCCATAGTACTTGAGCCGATTCAGGGTGAAGGCGGCATTAACCTTGCTCCACCCGGATATTTGCAGGGCTGCCGCGAGCTTTGCGACAAATATGGTGCAATGCTTGTTTTTGACGAAATCCAATGCGGTATGGGTCGAAGCGGTAAAATGTTCTACTGCGAATACGACAATGTCACGCCTGATCTGCTGGCGCTTGCAAAAGGCTTCGGCGGCGGTGTCATGCCTATTGGTGCTGTGGTGGGTACACATAAAACCTGGGAAAAGTATATTGAGAATCCCTTTTTGCATACAACCACATTTGGTGGCAACCCGCTTGCCTGCGCCGCTGCAATTGCCACCATTAACGTATTGCTCGAAGAAGAACTCCCCAGGCAGGCTGCCGAAAAAGGCAATTATCTCTTGCCGAGGCTTTTGAAACTTGCAGAAAAATATCCGGATATAATGAGCGGTGCCCGCGGTATCGGTCTGATGATTGGCATGGAGTTCAAAAATAACGACATTGGTTATATGGTCGCCAAAAATCTCTTTGCCCGCCGTATACTTATATCTGGAACCTACATCAATGCACGGGTGTTGAGAGTCGAGCCGCCTTTAGTTATCAGCTACGAGCAAATAGACAAGTTCTTAAATGCGCTTGAAGATTCTCTAATAGCTGTTAAAGAAGAAATCGGACTTGCTGCAGCCCGTAAATAAGGTGCTTTCATATGGCCAGGGGCAGGTACGGAGGCGGCTTTCCAGCCATTTTTTACACGCTTAATAAAGCGTTTGAAGCAGGGCCTGTGAGGCTCTGGAAAAAAATGCGCTCAAAGAACGCCTGCAAAACCTGCGCCCTTGGTATGGGCGGCCAGTTAGGCGGCATGGTAAATGAAAGCCGCCACTTTCCCGAAGTATGTAAAAAAAGCCTTCAGGCTCAGGTAGCCGATATGCAGGGCGCCATTGACCCTGAGTTTTTCGAGCAAAACAGCCTTGATGATTTATTGAAACTCAGCCCCAAGCAAGCAGAAGACGCAGGAAGATTGAGTTTTCCTCTAATACTTGAGCCGGGAAGCAATTACTTTAAGCCGCTTAGCTGGGAAGCGTCTATGAATATTATGGCTGAGGCGCTAAGAAATGCAGCCGCTCAAAAAGTCGCTTTTTATTCTTCCGGTAGATCATCAAACGAAGCAGCTTTTCTACTGCAGTCTTTTGCCAGGGTCTATGGCAGCAATCATGTGATGAACTGCAGCTATTACTGCCATCAAGCTTCAGGCGTGGCACTTAAAATGTCCCTCGGCTCAGGCACGGCCACTATTGAGCTGGAAGATCTAAAAAAATGCGATTTAGTCGTGCTTGCCGGGGCCAATCCCGCTTCGAATCATCCGCGCTTAATGACTGCACTTGCTGAGCTTCGCGGGCGCGGTGGCTCGGTGATTGTAATCAATCCTTTGAAAGAGCGCGGGCTCGAGAAATTCTACGTGCCATCAAGACCCCTGTCGCTTTTGTTTGGAAGCGAAATTGCCAGCGACTATATTCAACCGCTGGCAGGCGGAGATCTGGCACTGTTTATGGGAGCAGCTAAAGCTCTTAAAGAAAAGTCGCTTTTGCAAACTGAGTTTATTGAAAAATATACAGAGGGTTCAGACGCTTATTTTAAGGCTATTGAAAATATTTCATGGCAGGAAATTGAAGAAGCAAGCGGTCTCTCTAAAGACATTATCGAGCACTTTGCAATTAAAGTGGCATCTGCAAAGTCATGCATATTTGCCTGGGCCATGGGTCTCACTCATCACAAATGGGGTGTGGACAACATACTTGCACTTGCAAATCTGGCTCTTGCTACCGGAAACATCGGCAAGCAAGGCGCCGGGCTTCTGCCGATTCGCGGGCACTCTAACGTGCAGGGCATCGGATCTGTAGGGTTCACGCCGGCGCTTCAAGAAGGAGTTAAACAGGCGCTTGAAAAAGCCTACGGCAAAAAAATGCCTGAGGGCGCCGGCTATGACACATATGCATTAATGGAAGCATGTCTTGAAGGCAAAATCGATTGTCTTTTCATTCTTGGTGGAAACTTATGGGCATCAAATCCCAATTCGAACTGGGCTGCAAAAGCCATGCAAAACGTGCCTCTTAATATATACCTTTCAACTAAATTGAACCCCGGACATTTTCATGGACGCGGAAAACGAACACTTATATTGCCGGTTCTGGCAAGAGACGAAGAAGCTCAGAGCACGACACAGGAGTCGATGTTCAATTTTGTAAGACTCTCTGACGGCGGTGAAGCTAATTTGAAAGGACAGATGAAAGCCGAATCGGAGATCATAGTCAGCCTTGCCGAAAAAGTACTGGGCAAAGAACCATTTGACTGGTCAAAACTCAGAAAACATGACGAAATTCGCAAAATTATCGCAGCTGTAATACCTGGTTTTGCAGAGATAGAAAGTATTGGGCAAACAGGAAACGAATTCACAATAGGCGGCAGAGTATTTCATAGCCCTGAGTTTCCAACCAAATCAGCTAAGGCTGTTTTTCACAAAACTTGCCTGCCTGAAAAAAAAGCAGAAAATGATGCCGGAGAATTTCGCCTGATAACCCTGCGCTCGGAAGGTCAATTCAACAGTGTTGTTTATGAAGAATATGATCTTTACCGGGGTGTGCCGCACAGGTATTGCGTGCTGATTTCAGAAGCCGACGCCAGAAAACTCAACTTGCGTGACGGGCAGAAGGTAAGCATTATCGGAGAATCTGCAAAAATGGATAATATAGAACTTTTTGTAACTTCAATTAAAGAAGGCGTGCTTGCAATGTATTACCCGGAAGCAAATGTCTTGCTGGGCGCAGATATAGACGAACGCTCAAGAACACCGGCATTTAAGAGTGCGCCGGTTCGAATTGCGGCTGGCTAGTCGGCCTTTGAACTTGCTTTGTTCTGTGCAGACGACTTTATGATTGAAGCTGCATGTGCAAATACCTGATCGCGCTTTAATAGCTGTCTTCTGTCATTTGTGTAATATGATTGAGAGTGGCTTATTTCAGGAAGCCCGGCCAGCTCACTATTAATAAGAGGCATGCTTGATAGCTGCTCTCTGAAGCCCTGAACTAGACCGTGCTTGAGCAACTGATTAAGGTCAGCTATATAAAGATTGCTTGCTTGTTTTGAGTCCCGGCTCAATGATCTGGGAGGAACTGAATGTGAGCTGAAATCCTGTACCCATTTGTTTTTACTTAAAGAAGAAAGCGCAGTTGTTCTCTGCGCAGGATTTTTGAGAGGTGCATATTGACTGGTGTCTGCCAGGGGAGAATATCGGGGATAGTTTCTAACACCAGTGCTTTTCATTCTTTCAAAGGCACTATTACCTTTGTGGAGGGGGTTATTATTAGCATTGTTTCTTTGAGACCATTTGTTTTTTGCCTCATTTTCAAGGGCAAGTTTTTTGCTCTCGACTACGTTCATTTCTCTGAGTTTTGCCACATAGATTTCACGCAATTTTGGATCACCCTTAGCAAGCTCATTTGCTTTCATCTGAATTTCGCTCTCAGTATGCTTGAGCGGAAGAGAGCCCTTGCTTTTAATCAATTCGGGAGCGCGCGGACCACTATTTAAAGACGGTCCCTGTCCGGGCGACTGCCATGGTCCTTGAAGGGGTGAGGCACCTTCGGATTCTTCTCTTATCCAGGTGGCAGGAGGTGCAGCCCCTACCCTGACTTCATAAATTACTCCAGGCTTTATTTCAATTATGCTGCCGTCAATTTTGTTTGTCAGTTCAAGCTTGCCTTCAAGTACTGAAAAGCGGCAAAAGTCTTTGCATGATTGAACTATGAATGTTGTTCCTCTAACTCTTGCCTGTATGAGTTTGGTCCAGATTTCAAATTCCTTATTTGATTTAGACCCGCTTGAACTATCTTTGTCTAGATTGAAGAGGAGCTGTCCGTCAAAAAGATAAACCACTCGTTTATTCGGTTCAATTGCTACAATCGAGTTTTCCCAGATTCTTGTGCTTACTCTTGGCCAACTTATTTGTGCCCAGGAACTGTCGCCGGTGTGCAGCTGTGTGCCTTCAGGCAATGAATCGCCGAGCTTTGCCGGAACTAAAGCTCCCCAGCCTTGCTTATGCGGTTGAATTTTCAGGCGCTTATCAACCCGGTTGTGTGCATCTGTAAGGTGAGCACCGGCCTCACCAGTGAGGCTTCCAGCGCCGCTTTCAGAAAGAGGCGCATTTAACAGCAACAAAACGCAGACCGTTGTCCTGAGGGCAATATTATTCAGGGAATTTCTATTCACTTATTTTTCTGGTTCTGGAGGGGGGTAGCCTGTAAATTCCCTGCTGCCGGTACTTATTAACAGTCTGCAGGCTATTGTGAACAGGTCTGATACAATTTGTCCGCTCTTGAAGGGGCTATGGGGGTAAAAGAGAATCAGACATGTGGCATATCTTAAATAGCTCGGTCTCTTCTTGCTTTTTTATTGAAAGGACTCAAATGTATCTAAAGTCTGAACCTGGAATTTTCTTTCTGTCAAAAGTTCTAATTCTGTCTTTTACGCTTTCGTTATTTTCGCAAGTTTCAAGTGCAGCAAATGATGTTTCGGCGCTTATCAATCCTGATCATTGTACAGCGCTCAAAATCGCCCAGGCAGCAAAGGCTGAGGCCAATGATGAAGATGACGAAGACGGAAAGAAAATGGATAAGTCGACGGACAGTGATGAAGACGACGAAGATGAAGATGAGGAAGAAAGCGCGAAGAAAAAGGCGGCTAAACAGAAAGCGGCACCGCCCCCGGTGGAGGTCAAACCCATAGAGGTGATCCCGCCGGAGCAAGCCATTGAAAAGTCCCGTCTAGAGGTTGACCGCAAGAGGTTTGGCGACGCAAAGCAGGCATTGAAGCAATCAATAGGTGGCAATCAAACTAATTTGCCTTTATACGAAGAGCTCTATTCTGTTTGTGTTAAATCCAACGACTGGAGTGATGCTGCTTTTTCGCTTGAAAAAATAATTGAGCTCGACCCTGCCAAAGAAAAGGAGGTTTATGCAGATTACGGCGTCACTCAGTTTAAGTTAAGGCGCTATGACAGGGCGCGCACAATTCTTGAAAAAGCGCTTGAATACGGAAAGAATCTGGATTTAGTAAGGCAAACGCTAGTGAAAATTGCCCTGGTTCAAAAAGACGATCCGGAAGCAATCAAACAGTACAGAGAATACTTGAAACTCAAGCCCGATGACGGTGAAATGCACTGGGAGTTTGCAAACTATCTCTATAAGCTAGGGAAAATTAAAGACTCGCTACCGGAATATAAACTGGCTTCGGAGAAAAGACCCATGAACAGTTATGGTCACGAGCGCTACGCATATCTTTTGCTCATAGAAAAAGACTATGCCGGCTCAATCGAAGCTTACAAAAAGGCGATTTCGGTTAGCTTACCCAAGGACACCAGCAGGCTGAACATTGCGTTGAAATATGCGCTGCAGCAACAAAAGCTTGCTGGAAAGGCAAAATAAGACTGCTAACTCCATAGTTGTGTTCATGGACTCTTCAGAGAAAATATTTTGCATTTACTTGTATGCAAAAAATGTGTTTTTGGGTGACCCTGAAATAACGGCCGCCGTTGAATCTCTACTGGAGATGCATCAGGAAAGCGACTTTGTAAACCTGCTAAAGCCAGCAATTTCATGCCCTTATTCATTTCTCCGACCATCACACACTTTCGCCAGGCTGGAGCTTCCCGATAAAACCGAAATTGCATCGCCTCGATTCGCGGATCTGTATCGGCGTGCATTGCACGCCAGCTAGGTAGTTTGGGCTCAGGTGTGTCACCAGGCATCTAAGACTCTACTTAAGAACGATTCAAGGATTCAATTATGGCATGAGATTTACAAAATCAGTCATCAGAAGGCTTTCTTGTCCTCAAAAAGGACAAGAAAATTACCGCAATTCAGAGGACTTGGCTTGAGGCATACTCGTACTTGTAAAGTCCTCATTGTCGAAGGTGTCAACCCCTGCTGGCAGCTCTTAACTCAAGCGGTATCAATTCGCCAAAAGCGAAAATGCAGTTCTCTATTATTGAGCCTGATTCAATCTGGCTGTCGGAGAAAACAAGACAGTTCTTGAGCTGCACATTTTCGCCAATTACACTGTCGTTTCCGATTATGCAGTTATTGCCTATCATGCTGTTCTTTCCTATTTGAAGCTTTTCGCCCAGCAAATAAGTTCCTTCGAATTTGATATCGGGAAAGTCTTGTTTGCATTCAGGGGCTTTTCGTGCCAGCTGGAACTTGCCGTTCAAGGCTTCCATATTTGCTTTGTAAAGATCTGTCAGAGTGCCGATGTCGGACCAGTAGCCGTCGATGTTTTCTCCAAGAACTTTGAGGCCTTTCTTAACTAATAACGGAAAAAGCTGCCTGCCAAAGCCGTATACACCGCTTTTGGGAATGTGCTCAAATACCTCAGGCTCGAGTATATAAATTCCTGTGGAGATGTCGTTTGAAATCTCCCGGCCAGGCTCAGGTTTTTCCTGGAACTCTTTTATAAAGCCGTCCTGGTCTCGTCTTGCAACACCGAAGCGACTGACATTCTCAACTCTTTTCAGGCCGATTGTAGCAATGGCTCCTTTTTCTTTATGAGCCATGAGCAAACGGGAAATATCGGCATTAGTCAGCAGGTCTCCCATGATCACCACAAAAGTCTCTGAGTCAAGAAATGCCCTGCAGGCTCTGACGCCGCCTGCGTCCCCGCTCAGTTCCTTTTCTTCCAACAGCTCTACTGAGATGCCCTCCGGACTGTTTTTTTGAAAGTATTCGGAAAGAGTATCAGCAAGATAATGTGTGTTTGCAATCACTTCATTAATGCCGTGCTTTTGCAGCCCGTATAGTATGTGTGAAATTACAGGTATATTAAGAACGGGCACCAGAGGCTTGGGAATATGATGGCTCACCGGTTCCAGTCTGGAACCTACGCCTGCAGCCAGGACCATTGCTTTTGTCATAATTTCAACCGTCCTTCCGGGTGGCTAATTCGGTGCCTGCAACCACACAGTTTCTACCTTTTGATTTTGCTTCATAAAGCCTTTGATCTGCAGCTCTCAACAGATCGTAAGTATTGCGGCAGTCTTCCGGAAAAGAGGCAATTCCGGCAGATAGAGTTGCGTGAAAAGTTTCGCCAGCTTCACCTTGAAATTCAATTCTGGAAAATTCAATTAAAAAGCTTTGCATCAGCCTTTGTGATTGTTCGGAATTGCAGCCAACAAATGCAAGCACAAATTCATCTCCACCCCAGCGGCCCCTTATGTCTTCAACGCGAAAACGCTTGAGCATCAGTCTGCCCAATCCGGCAAGCACGGTGTCGCCGGCAAGGTGCCCGTAGCTGTCATTGATTCCTTTAAAATTATCGAGGTCGAAAATCACAATGCTCAAACTTTGATTTGTTCTTTTTGCCGTGCCAAGCGAAGCGTTGAACCTTTCCATGAAACTCCGGCGAATCAAAAGACCGGTTACCGGGTCTCGCTCACTTCGCTCTTTTAATAAGCGCGAACGCTCTACTCTGAGGCTGACTCTTGCCACCAGCTCTTCATCTGCCATCGGCTTGGGCAAATAGTCATCGGCGCCGCAACTGAAAGCTGCAATTCTTGTGTCGATGCCGGTCTGGGCCGTAACGAAAATTATCGGCAGATCCTGCCATCTTGGTGTGGTTCTCAGCAGCTTGCAGATATCGAAGCCGCTGATATAAGGCATCATCAAATCGAGGATCAAAATATCCGGCCGGTATTCCTGCAGCTTTTCGAGAATCTGGAGTGGTTCATTTAAAAGCTTTGTTTCCATGCCGCGATCTGCCAGTACTCTTGATGCGCGTTTTGCAAAATGAATATCGTCATCGACTATGAGAATTTTTGGACGCTGCCTTGAAGAAAGGATCATTAAGCGTTGAATTGCATCCTCGAGCGTATCGGGATCAATCGGCTTGCTTAAATACAGAGAGGCACCAAGATGAGCTGCAAGCAGCCTGTCGTCGAGTTTGCTGTCTCCTGAAACGTAAGCAATTGGAATCTCCTCTGCTCTACTTTCTCTAATTGTTGTTATCAGCTCAAAGGCTTTTTGAATGTTTTCAGAATCCACATCAATGAGTATGGCATCAATCGGGCTTGTGTCTAAAAGTCTGAGTGCTTCGCCGGTGCTTCCGGCTTTCAGCACATCTACAAGCCTCTGGCTTGCGACTGTTTCTACAGAATCAAGAAAGCTATGGTCTTCTCCCACAATAAGTATTCTTGAAATTACGGGACGCAGCTCCTGAGCTGGTACAGGGGCAAGCGGGCTTGTGCCGAGCTTTTTTTGCTTTTCGGCAAATATTCGTTTTGCGTTTGTAAATGCATTCTCTAGAACTTCGAAGAACTCCTCTGGAAGTTCTTGCTTGTGTTTCTGCTGTTCTTCTCTAATCTTATCTTCAATGAGACCCATCAGCTCGCCGAGTCCTGCAAGCCCGAAAGAGCCGGCCGTGCCGCGTAACTTATGACTCAAAAACCGCAGCTCCTGCAAGGGCTTTTCCGGGGCGCTTGTTCTTGCTTCTTTCAGACAGTTCTCGATTTTGTCGAGTTCCTGCGGCAGTTCGCTGAAATACTCCCGGCAGAGCTCGTCCATCGAAGTAGTTATCGAATCGAGTTGCAGATCATCCTTTAGATTCTTCGACCACTCGGGGCGGGTAATTTCCGAGTAAACTTGCTCTGCAAAAACTCTCGGTATCACAGGCTTGTGAATTATCTGGCTGACTGAAAGTTCTTTAGTGAGAATCTCGTATGTTTCCTGAGGCTGCCAGTGCCCGGATATGAATATTACCGGTGATTTCCCACCGGATTTTTTGTAGTCGCCAAGCCAGCTGATACCATCGGTGTCTGGCAGCACCGCATCTACGACCAGCAGATCAAAATTGTTTTCGCTTGCTTCTATGAGCTCGCTTGCTTCCTTACCGTTTCTTGCCTCCACTACCGTGATGCCGCGGCCCATGAGCCTGGGCACCACCATTTTTCTGAAATGAAGGTCGTCGTCGAGCAGCAATATCTTGTAAGTCATTTTATGCTCAAATCCAGGTCCGGACTTTTCTGCCCCGTGTATACTGACGTTTCGTAGATTATTGAAACGCTGCCTTCATTCTGGTAGGTATAAAAAAGTTCTTCCAGCTTTTGCTCAAAAGCAATTGCTTGATCGGTGTCTGGTGCCGGTGCATAAGACGCTGAAAATGCGCGGGCTTTGAGTAAATTTAGATCCAGCTTTTGCGAGTTTGCAAAAATAGTTCTTTCTTGTTTTGAAAAAAACTCCGATTTTAACAAGGCGTTTCCGGCGCTGCCTCTTTCTATTTCCACAAGTGATGTGTCAGGAAGCGTACGCAATAGATCACCGTAGGCTTTTGTGAAGCTGTCCTTTTCGTCTCTTTCATTCCAGATTAGAACTACCCAGCCGCCTGCTTCCAGCAAGCGCTTGAATTCTTCAAGTGCCTTGTTTGCGTCAAACCAGTGAAAGGCCTGGGCGCAGACTATCGCCTTTGCATTTGCAGCTTGAAGTCCGGTCTTTTCAGCTCTGGCATTTACAAACTCGATTTTTTCCTTGAAATCAGGAACTTGCCGCGCCTGATCAAGCATAGCCTGGTTGGGCTCGACGGCAGTTAAATTAAAACCCTTTGCAGCAAATGCTCTTGTGCTTATACCGGTGCCCGCACCGATATCGATGATTCTGTCGCCGACTTCAAGACCGCAGTGGCTTATGATGAAGTCAAGCGCAGCCTCCGGATAATCGGGACGGCCGAGTGTGTAAAGCTTCGCCCGATTGGAAAAGCGCTCTGTGGGTTGGTGTTTGTCTAAGTCAGCCATCAGCAGTCCCTGAAAGTACTGCGCCGTCTGGCTTATTATAGACAGCTTATTGCAAGTTGTCTGCGATGGCTTTGGCCAGGCCAAGCCGCTGCAATTCGGAAAAGGTTACCTGTTTGACAATTTGATATCTGGCTCCCTGTCTTGTCAGATTGGTTGCAAGATCGTTCACGAATCTTTCGCCCATAAAATCCATGGCGCCGATCAAAAAAAAGACGATTGTAATTTCTTGCGGGTCACGCATCATCTGGGTCGCTTCCACAATTGCTTCTTTGACTGCCATCTTGTTTGTGGGGCAGCCATCAGTGATCACACCAATCATCACCGGTCTGGCTCTGCCGTTGCTCATTTGCCTGCGTCTGAAATACTCGCCTATTTGCATGGCAAGCGGTGGAGCCAGATTAGTTCCGCCCATGGGAAAGTTGTTTTCGAAAATGCGCGGCACTGCATCCACGGTCACATTCGGCAGTGTTACAAAACCTGATGAAAAAAGTACGATTGTGATGCCCTGTTGAAATATGCCCTGGGTTTGCCTTGAGAGATCTGCCGTCTGGTGCTGGCACCATTCCCACCTGCTTGTTGCCATTATAGGCAAGCCAAGCAAAGCCGGCAGCATACCTATTTTCGCCCCACCCTTTCCTGCCGGACAGTCCAAAGAAGCCATCGAAGACGAGCGGTCTATTAAAAGCACAACATCGTGTTTTGCGAGTCTTTGCAGATCGATCTGGGTGAGTGTGCGCGGGCTTGCTGTATTGTCCTCAGCGTTCAGCTGATTTTGCTGGGCGTTGCCGTAGTAAGGAGGCTGAGCTCCATATCCTGCCTGTGGCATAGCTCCGTAGCCCGGTGGGTTCATCGGCATGCCTTGCAATGGAAATCCCTGCATATTGCCGAAGCCTCTCAGCGGACCCCAGCCCTGCGCATTGCCGGGAAAAGGCATGCCCCCGTAGCCGGGTCTTGCGCCCTGCATCGGCATGGCAGGCATTTGCGGCCTGCTTACGTCAATTTGCTGGGCCTGCAAATTAAAGACTGGAGAATTATTGTATTGGGGATTCGCCGGAATATTTGTTGGACCATCATTTCTTTGAATTGGCGGTGCCTCCGGAGGCATGTCCTCCTGTGGAACAAGGCTTCCACCCGGGCTTTTCTGTCCAGCCTGTTCTTTCTGGCTTTTCTTGTCGGTTTTTTCAGGGGCTGCTTCGCTTGCTTGATTTGGTGGCTGACCCAGCGGATCAGGAGAGGGAGGCGGGCTTTGAGCATAAGTGTATTGAAGCCCAGGCGCCAGACAAAGCAGGCAGGCAAGCATTTTAGATATGAAGCCGTGCCCGTTTTTTTTCAGGAGCTGGGAAAAAGTGCAAATTATCACTTAGAAAATCCGATTAAATTCACTATACCCCATTTTTATATAATCCCAGATTATCGGTCTGGTCTCTGGTCTTTTGATTGTTCCAAGTATGGAACTCCTTGAAAAAGCTTTTCTGAAGATTAATTCTGAATTCACAGAGCAGCAAAATCATCTGAATATAAGGCTTGGAAGATTTCACTAGCGGGTAATTCTTTACTTGGAGCAGTCTTTCGGTAAATAACTGAGCAATGAAGATTAACTTCAATCTCAAACTTTCACATAAAGGCTTGATACTTGTAGCAATCCCACTCCTCTTTGAAATTTTCTTTGTAGGAGTGCTGGTTCTGGCTTTGAAGCAGGCGGAAACTGAAATATGGCGCGAGCGCCATTCAAAATCTGTGCTGAGCGAGTCTAATGCGCTTTTGAAAAATGTGATTGATTGCGGCTTTGCTCTATATCTTTACGGAACCACAGGTTCGGACAAAGCAATGGAGCGTTACAAAGAACTGAGTACTGCAATACCAAAGCAGATTTATAGCCTCAAAATTTTACTTCGCGACAGCAAGAACCAGCGGGCTTCTTTAGAACGGGTGAAGCAAATAGGCAATAAATCAACCGAGTTGCTCTCGGAGGGTAGCTTGTTAATTGCGGATTCGCGGTCGATCAAGAAGTTGAATCAGGATCGCGGTGTTATGGAGCAGCTGCTGACTGATTTAACAAGTGAATTACGTGCCTTTGTCAAAGAGATGGAAAAATCAGAGCAGGTTGATCCGCAGGCTGAAGCTAAGTCCAGGCTTGTGGTTATTTACTGCCTGGTTTTCGGCATTATCGCAAACATTGTACTTGCAGTTTCACTGGCGCTTTATTTCAACCGCGGTACTTCAAGGCGGCTCTTAATTCTAATGGATAACACAGATAAGCTATCCAGAAACCAGACCCTTCATGAGCGAATCGGCGGCGGTGACGAGATCGCGCATCTCGATCATGTTTTTCATAATATGGCTGAGGCGCTTGCGGAGGCAGCAAGGCGAAAGCAAGAACTTGTTTCCATGGTAAGCCATGACTTGCGCACACCGCTGACTTCAGTGCAGGCCTCACTAACTTTGTTATCCGAAGGCGTGCTTGGTTCCTTGCCTGCACGTGCCCACAAAGAAGTGACAAATGCCGAAAACAATACCAACAGGCTGATTAATTTAATCAATGATCTGCTCGACATTGAGAAAATGGAGGCAGGCCAGCTCCGGATCGACTGCCACAAAACCCCGGTGCTGCCGATATTCGAACGCTCATATGAGGCTGTTAAAGCATTTGCCGATAAGCAAAATGTAAATATCAAAATCATTGACACCGATCTGGAAATATATGCTGACGGAGATCGTATTATTCAGGTGCTGGTCAATCTCTTTTCAAATGCAATCAAATTTTCTCCGCCTGAAAGCACTGTTACTCTTGAGGCGGTTCCTGCAGATGCATTTGTTGAGTTGCGTGTAATAGACCAGGGAAGAGGAATACCGGAGAGCTTTATGAAGAGCATGTTCCAGCGCTTTCAGCAGGTGGACCAGATTGGAGATGCCAAAAAGAAGAAAGGCACCGGGCTGGGCCTGGCAATTTGTAAATCGCTTGTGGAACTGCATGGTGGTGAAATTGGTGTAAGAAGTGTCGAAGGAGAGGGCAGCACATTCTGGTTCAAAATACCGGTGGAGAAAGCTCCGGAGAATCTCCCCTCCATACAGGAGTCGGCGGCAAGTGCCGGAAGGTAGTTTAGCGCGAGAACTTTGTGTGAGAACTTTTTGTGAGAACTCGTGCGTGAGAAGATTTGCGTTTTTGAGAAATTTGAGGCAAGAAAAGAGTGAGTAGATATCTATATTAGGGAGTAAGCAAAGATGCCTGCATTCCTGAAAACACATGTTAAAAGAAAACACTTTTGTGTGATAAATCAGATTGGCAACACCCTCTCATTACATGAATGGGATGGCAAAGAAGAAGACTCATCAGAACGTCTTGTCGGCTATTCTATGTACGCCGATGAAAATCAAGCGAAGCTGGCATTAAAGTCGCTTCTTGCTACTCGTATTCAGGACGGATTTGAGCCGAAAGACGAGGACGGCAAAAGCTTGCTTTTGTCCATGAACTTAAAAGCAGAGAAGAAAATAGTTAAGAACTCACTTCCGCTCCGGCAGGATTTCTATTGCTATAACGAAGCAACCGGATTCTCTATAAGTAACAGCAAAATGCTGGGAGTTGAATTTGAAGATGGAGATAACAAATGGATGCGTGCTGTTAAGAACGGCAGTCTGATTCCGGTGGAGCTTGTGCAGGATGACCCATTTGTTCTCAGGGTTTTAGCCGGAGAGGGGTTGAACTTGCAAGAGCAGGAAGAGTGGGTTGGTAAAATTGAGACTTTTCTTGATCTTCCGGACGGCAAGCTCTGTATGGCTGGAGGTGCTGAGCACATTTACGGCGGTGAGGAAGCGCTCGAGTTCGCTTCCGAATATTTGCATTTTATAGAGCTTCCGAAAGGTTTTTATAGAGCAACGCTATATATGTATGTGCCAGGTGTAAACGGCCAGGCCTGTCTGGATCATCTGGCAGGAGGTTATGAAAAATCCGAGCCCCTGGGAAAATGGTTCAGAAGAACCCGTGCCGGTCAGGAGTTTCCTTGCTGGTTGTACAACTATTGTGTTGGCGACCGTGGCACTGATCCCGGACATGAAAAAGAATGGGAAAAGAAAGAATGGATTAGAGATGAAGACATAATTCAATATTGTGATTTTCTGCTTCATCTTGAAGCTGTGGAAAAAGAAGCTATAAAACAAAACAATCCGGAAGCTCAGCTTAACGGCGGTTGGTTCAAGATGGAAGCCGGGGCACGCAAACCCGAAAAATGCCCGCTTGGTATTGTGGCAATAGACCCGCAAAAAAATGAAAATTCGCGGGCTGCAGGTAAATGGGTCTGGCCGCAAACAGTCTATCCGGTTTTTGAGAATTTCAAAGATATGCCGCTTGCTGGAGGCGAGCTGGAGCTGGATATAGTAAGCGACCTGCCTTATTTATATCAGATCTCACAGTTTTGCCAGGTTCATGTACTGCCGGAGCTGATAATTAAAACTCCGGCAGGGAAGCATTTTGATACAAACGGAGAATGGGAAAAAGATACGGTTGCAATTCCTGAAGATGCTCATATAAGAATTGGTTTCGGTCTGAATACCGATAGTGCTGGTTTCGTTCAGCGACTTATCGAGCTGGGCTCACGCTTAAAGAAGCTTCCGGAAGGCAGTCATCTGGACTTCTATACTTCATCCTACGAGCAGAGAGAAGCTGAGAGTGTAGTTCCTGGAACTCATGCTTTCAAAGGACTGATATCAAACTCGAAATTTATTCTTAAATCCAGCTTTCCACAAATGACTAAAGAGAGTCTAGAGCAGGCAGTTGAGCTTGCAAGGGCAGCTTGCCAGGATAAGGAGCTCGAGCTGGCAAGCAAAGAAGAAGGTATCGAAATCAAGAAACGTGCTATGGCTTGCTTTCCATATCATTTTACTGAGAACAAAGCACTGGTCGAGAACAAAAAGATCCGGCTTAAAGAGCATGATCAATCTCTGTTTAAGCTGCTTGCAGGAGCCGCATTTTTCCTGAGATTGCAGGATTTTTTCAAAATACAGGATCTATTGGATGATGATGACGACGACGAAGATGAAGATTTCGAAGAAGACGAAGAAGACGAAGAAGACGATGAAGACGATGAATAATCAGTAATTCTTCAGCTCACTCTACAATACCGGGAATACTTGTACTTGTATTTGAATTTTCGCCCGGCTCGGCTGATACGTATAAATCAGCTAGCCTGCCATTGCGGAAAACAAGCCGCAAGCCGTCCGGTCCTTGAAGGGTTTCTTCAAGACCTTTCAAAAAGTTTGCTGTCAGCTCAAGCTTCATGTTGATTTCCTTATAGTACGACGTCCATTTGCCCTCAAATGGAAAGTAACTATAACTTGCTTTAGGAGTCTCAATCATGACCTGTCTTTCGCTTGCTCTTGCTTCTACTTCGCCGCAAACAATCCTGGTGCTTGCTGATTTGCCGCAGCCACGAACTGTGATTTTTGTGCGCTGCCCTTCAGAATTTATTCTTTCTGTTTCACTCACGATAAGGCTGCCGTCTTTCTCAAAAATCTCTTTGCGGCTCAGTCTCTCACCAACAACCTGTTCGAACTGTCTCGACATTAACATGTTGTCGTGAAATTCTTCTACAAGTGTTGAAATTGTTCTGCCGTCTGATGACTTGCAGGTTGTAGTCAGTCTCTTTGCTTTGGACTTTCCTAATACTGGTGTCTCCACCGTAGTAGTCTGGCTTGCTTCCAGACTACTACTACGACTACTACTACTTGAATGAATCTGACTTTGCCTTGAATCCCTTTTGATTTCCATAATTTTTCCGTCCGAAACCCGATGAAATAAATCTAGGGCAGCGGTCTGAAAAAAGTCTGAAAGTAAAGATCAAAAAGCTTCGTAAAAACCCCCGACTTTTACTTGCTTTCAAGCTTGTAGCCGACACCATGTACTGTTTTTATGATAGATGAAGGCGCATTTGGTGAAAGCTTCTTTCGCAGGGTTTTGATATAGGTGTACACAGTGTCGGTGGATGCATCGCTTTCGGAGTTCCAAACCCGATTCAACAGGGCATCCGGGCTGAAAACTTCGTTTGGGTGTCTCATTAAGAATTCGAGAATCGCATATTCCTTGGGCAAAAGGCTAACCTCCCGGCCATCCACAGTTAGCTGGTGGCTGGATGGGTCGATTTCCAGGGTCCCGATTTTTAGAGTTGTGCCGGTAAAGGTCGCCGGGCGCCGCAAAAGGGCTCTGATTCTTGCCGAAAGCTCCTTAAGATGAAACGGTTTGGTCAGATAGTCATCGGCTCCGGCATCGAGTCCGATTTCTTTGTCGTTTACTGTGCCCTTGCCGGTTAACATTAGAATCGGAGTAAGACCTCCCCTGCCCCGGTATTCTTTGCAGACTTCGATGCCGGTTTTTTTCGGCAGATCCCAGTCAAGAATTATGAGCTCGTATTGATAAAACTTGAGCCTTTCTGTAGCTTCCAGACCGTCAAAAACGCATTCTACGGCGTGTTGCTCGAAGTTGAGCCATTCGTTTACACGACCGGAAAGATCTGTGTCGTCTTCTACCAACAAGATTTTTGCCATGGAGCCTTGGTTTTCCTTTAGAGCCCTAGCATATTAGCTACCTTCCCTGAGATTTTCCACAAAGTTCACCCAAATCAAACCTGCCCTGACTGGGCATGAATAATCTGATAGATGTAAGTTGGTATGGACCGGAATTTAAACCGAATTCGGTTAAAGATGTAAGTTGGTATGGACCGGAATTTAAGCCGAATTCGGTTAAAGATGTAAGTTGGTATGGACCGGAATTCAAACCGAATTCGGTTAAAGATGTAAGAAGAGTAATGACTGGAAAGGCAAAAACGCGTGAGCTGCCGTGGAGGCTATTTTTAAGCAGACAAGCCGTGCTTGTTGTTATTTTGCCTGCCTGCTTCACGTTGTCTTCATGTGGTAGCAGTCTGGACAGGGAATACCGTTTGAGATTCTGGGAAAAGTGCCGCATTGCCTCGAAACAGGCAATGCATAAACGCAAGTATACTGATGCAAACCAGTTGGCTGCTGAAGCTGTGTCTCAGGCCCAGGGCTTTGGCGAGTCGGATTTTCGTTATGGGGTAAGCTTGAGAGATCTGGCTGATATAGAAAAAAAACGTGGAAAAGCCAAAACAGCCGAAGCAAATTACAAAAAAGCAATAAGGGTATTGCAGGACGCAGAAAAAAACTTCGCAAGCAAGGAAGCCCTGGCAAAAAAACAAGGGCGCTCCAAAGATAGAGCAGAAGCCGACCTTGACCAGCGCCTGGCCCGAGAGGATCTTGCAAACACCTATGCTGAGCTTGCCGACCTTTATGAAAGCAAAGGACATTATAAAGAGGCATCCGAAAATTTTGAAAAGGCCGCAGATGCCTATCAGTCTTTGCTCTCTGAGGATCATTGGCAGGTTGATGATTGTCCGCTTGGACAGGAGCTTGTTTGTAGCCTTATGGGGCTGGCCCGTGTTTCCGTGAATGAAAAAGATCCGCAAAAGGCCGATCTTGCTTATAAGCGTGCTCTTGATTATGCGCTTTCATCGTACTGCCCTGAGTTCCTTTTGCGTGAACTGAGGGATTCATATATGTCTTTTTTGCTTGCGCAGCGACGCAGAGCCGAGTGCATAAGCCTGATTGCAGACGTTAACTGTCTCAAAGCAACTACAAAAGGAACCGCTGCATATCATGCACGTGATTTGAAAGCTGCCGAGCAGTGGTTCAAACAGGCTTTGCAGATGGCAGAACAGTCCGTTTACGCAAGAAGGAGAGTTATGAGTTGCCTGCTCAATCTCTGCAGTGTGCTTGTAAGAGAAAACTATAGCAGCGAACTCGAAAATTATTTCAATCTTGCTGATTCTTATATGCAAACACGTAAACTTAGGTTTGATCGTGATTTTGATCGAATTCTTGCCATGGAATCAAACTATTATTTGGGACGGAATCGCATTCAGAAAGCCGTGAGCATTCTTGATCAGCAGATAGCTTTTCGCAGCCGCCAGTATGGCGCTAACAGCATTGAAGTATGTGAATCGCTTGCATTGCGTGGAACAGCTGAAAACATGGCCGGCCTATATAAGGACGCCGAGCGCACTGCGCTTGTAACCTACCGGATTCTAAAAGCCAAGCATTTTACAGACAAAAGAGCCAACAACGCCATAACTTTTACTGCGCAGCTGTTCACTAGCCTCAATCATGCGCCTGAAGCAATTGAGCTTGAGAATCAGGCATACGAAAATCAGATGAGACGCATGGATGCGAAAGATATACGGGTAGTGGCCTTTAAGTCCGGCGTCTATATGACTTATCTCCGTTTTATGAGGCACGACGAGTGTTTTAGAGTTGCACAGGAAATAGAAAAAACTGTGGAAACAGGTACTAGCGAACAGAGAACAGATGCTTTTCCCTATCTGGTTCTTATGCTCGACCTTACTGTCAAGAGTAATTTTATGGATGTTGCCGAGCCGCTTGCAAGAGCCGGCCAGTCAGTGCTCAAAAAAGAATTTGGCGGAGTTATTTCCGATCCAAACAACAAAGCTGCCTGGGAAAGAAGTCTGGCAAAATTGAGCAGCGCTACGGGAAAATCTTATTAGTAAAAGAAAACGGGTACGGAGGATTTGGAGTTGGAGTTGGCAGGGTTGTAGCATAACCGCATCCCGTTTTCATGTTGCCATAATATTTGCCGAATCTGAAATTGATTTGAAACGAGAAAGAGTTTTTTTCGGATTTTTTTAGCTTGACAGAGCCGGTAGTTCAAGAACAAAAGCGCTGCCGGTTTCGCTTGTATTTTGATAAGTCAAGGTGCCGCCGTGATCTTCGGCAATACGTTTGCATAAATATAGACCGAGACCACTTCCTGAACCTTTCCGCCTCTTATGATCAGTGGAGAATCTCTTAAACAGATGAGCTTGTTCCTCGCTTGAAATTCCGGGACCGGAGTCAACCACTTGAACTTTAATTCTGCTTTTATTAAAAACGAAGTTTACTCCTATTTTGCTTTGCTCCGGGCTGAATTTGATGGCATTATCCATCAAGTTTATCAGCAGCCTTCGGAGCGATTGGGCGTCGCCTGCAACCATTGCACGCGTCTCGTCGGCAGTAATGCATAGTTCGATCATCTTGCTGGTGTATATCGGTTCAAGTTCCTCAGCACAGGCTTTGGCAGTTTGCAAAAGATCGATGCTGTCGTTTTCCAGTGCCTTCTCGTTATATTCATAACGTGCCACCATCAGCAGTGTGTCGGCCATGTTCATAAGTTCTTGAATCGAGCGTTTGGATTTTGTGAGAATGTTCAGGTAGTCTCCTGGTAATTCACCGAAGGTTCCTTCAATAGCCTGCGACATTGTCATGTTTATGGCTATGAGTGGTGTGCGCATGTCATGAGAAAATGCATAAACAAAATCCTGCACCGTTTGATTTCGTTCCAGAAGTTGTTTGTGCAAATCAAGAATTCGTTTGCCTGCTCGCAACCTGACTTTCAGCTCGGCTTCCTGAAATGGCTTGATTACATAATCGTCGGCGCCTGCGGTCATGCCTACGACCAGATCTTCAGTGTCGGAGCGGGCGGTAAGCAATACTATGTAGCAGTACTCGTTTTCCTTTTCTTGAGAACGTATGCGTTTGCAAATCGTCAGACCATCTATATCAGGCATCATCCAGTCAAGCACGACGAGCTTAGGAGAATCAGGGCCTGCCAGTATTGCAAGCGCTTCCTCTCCGTTGTTTGCCGTGACTACCTCGTATCCCTCTTTCAGCAGAAGCAGTCTCAAAAGACGCAGCGAATGGGGATCGTCATCGGCAACCAGGATTTTCATTATGATTCTTCTTCAGGCAAATCCAATAGTCAAAGAAATGAAGGACAATGGCAATATAATAACTAAATGATGAAGCTTGCGGGAAAAAGAGAATTAAAAGCAGCATTTAGTAAGCAAAGGATTCAATGATTCTTTATGAGCACAGTGGTAAGGGTTTTTCTTGTTGAAGATCACGAGCTGTTGAGAGACGGTTTAAGAGCTGCATTACACAAAGACGGTCAGTTCGAGGTTGTGGGTGAAGCTGCCGATGGCTTGACAGCGGTTCACAAGGTAACGACAGCCGATCCTGATGTGGTGATCATGGATATCGGCCTGCCGGGCATTGACGGCATTGAAGCTACCAGGCAAATGCGTGAAAAAAGACCAGGCACCAAAATAATCATGTTGACTTCGCACGATAACGACCAGGAAATCTTTGCTTCACTGGCAGCGGGCGCAAACGGGTATTGTTTGAAAGACCTGGCGCCCGAGCGTTTGAAGCGTGCGATTCTCAGTGTTTCAGAAGGGGCTGCCTGGCTCGATCCGCGGATAGCAGGCAAGGTGTTGACAAGCTTCGGCAAAAGCAATAACTTGCAAATTCAGCCGAATATGGAGCAAAATAAAGGCGATGAGCTGCTTACGCCTCTGTCCCAGCGTGAAACGGAGGTGCTCAAGCTTATGGTTGACGGTTTGAGCAACAAAGAAATTGCCGACAGGCTTGTAATCGGAGTATCTACAGTACGAACGCATGTGGAGCACATTCTTGAAAAGCTGGCAGTTTCCGGAAGAACTGAGGCAGCTGTAAAGGCAATGCGTCGCGGTCTTATCTAATCCAGTCAAGTTGTTAATGGGTTGAGATAGCGATTTAGCGATTCAGGAGTGAATTAAGCCCGTTCATCACATTTGGTCCCAGTGCATTGCCGCCCGGAATGCCGTAGCCTCCCATTGGAGCACCATAACCGTTCATTGGATAGCCGTAGCCGTTCATCGGGTAACCGTAGCCGTTCATCGGGTAGCCATAGCCCCCCATACCCATACCCATACCCATACCCATCGCCGCCGCTGGATTCCCTGCAAGTCCTGCCATCATGCCTGTTGTGCCCATCCCCTTTGTCATTCTTTTCGGCACGCCCATATTAGTTGCCTGTCTCTGAGCTGCTTTGCCAAGAAAATAGCCGGTTGCCATGTTTCCAGCCACTTTTGCAAGTGAGCCGGCGCCCTGTTTAACCATGGCGGTGGTACGGCTTGGACCTTGTTGCTGCTGCTGTCCGCCGTTTTCATCACCCAGAAATTGTTTTAAATTGCCTGTTTGCTGACCAGGCACAGGCTGTCCTTGTTGCCCGTAAACCGGTTGTTGATATTGTTGCTGGTATTGCTGTGCTTGCTGTGGTGCTTGCTGGTATTGCTGTGGTGCTTGCTGGTATTGCTGCTGTTGTTGCTGTTGCTGGAATTGCTGCTGCTGGGTTGCATCCGCAGCGTAGCCGTAGTAAGTCGGTTCTTGCTGCCCGCCATATTGCTGGGTCTGCTGGTTATAGTTCTGCTGCTGCCCGTACTGGTTTGACTGCGGGTAAGAGCCGTAGTTTTGCTGAGCATAACTCTGCTGGCTTGATTGCGAATAAGGATCCTGAGCCTGTGCGGGATAGCTTTGTTGATAAGACTGGTTGCCGAATGCGCCCTGATTCTGGCTGTACTGGCTTGAGTTTTGCGGATAGGAGGAACCGTAATTCTGGGCCAGCGCATTTTGCTGGCTAATGCCCAATACTCCCGCTCCAAGCAGTATGAAAAACAACAAATTCATTGGTAAGCCGCCAAAAGAACTAAAGAGAGCATAGATTCTTATTCGCCGGATGTCAAGGTTGTTTTGCCTGGCTTTTCGCCGATTTTTGCTGGCAGCTCCAGAACCCGCTTTCTGCCGGATCCAGAACCCGCTTTCTGCCCGATCATTGCTGGCAGCAGTTTCTGGTAAATTCTTTTGATTCAGGCTTGGGATTTTCACCCAGAGTTCACTTTGTGTTCACGTTAAAAGTGTAGACTTCGAGTGTGCTTTAAGATTGCCTGGAAAATTTGCAGGCGAAATCATGGAGGTAATTAGATGGCTAGAGCAGCAGATGCCTCTTCCGTGTTAACAGTGGCAATATCACGCGCCATTAAAGAACGCAGAATCAGTCTAGGTGTTTCCCAGGAAGAACTCGGCAATCGAGCCGACCTGCACAGAACTTATATAAGCGATATAGAAGCTGGCAGGCGAAACCTTTCTTTAAGAAGTTTGTTCCGGTTGGCGTTAGGGCTTGGACTTTCAGTGTCCGACCTTGTGAAATTGGCGGAAATGAAAACAGAGAAAACTGAAGCGAATCAGGATATACCCTTTCCGCAGAACTCTTTTCAAACAGTCAGCTGATTGCCGACTATAAACCGACTTAGAAGATGTCCCAGGCAAAACAGAACCAGGCGAGCTGAATCAGAGATTCAGTGAGTCTGGGTTCTCGTTTAGGCTTGAACAACTCTCACGCGGTTTTAGCGGCTGAAAGGCACAACCTTGCTTGCGGTCATAGATGGACTTTTCATATTCTTATCAATTTCAGTGTTTAGCTGGCTGAGGCTGATAGATACCTTTTTGGCATCAGCTTCGGAGAAGTCCTCTCCAGCAAGCGCCTCTGTTGCCTGAGCAATTTCTTTCTTCAATTCGAAAGCCTTCTTGTTGCTCAATTTGCCGTTTGTGACCGCCTGGTTAAGTCGCTGCAGCATCATGGCTTTGCGTGCCTGAAGCCCTTCCTGACCTGGTGATGATTGTTCTCTTACCAGAACCATTTCTTCAAAGCGGTCGTTTAGCGCTGAAAGTTGTTTGGCAAGAGAAGATCTGGACTCGAAACTGAGTTTTCCATCCGGATCCCTGTGATTGTTTTCCTTATCACTGATGCTTTTGAGTTCGTTGCAGAATTGCTGTACCTGAGCAGCCGTAAGCCATTTGTGTTCGAGGGCATACTCGAACCGTTTTATTAGCTGTGCTCGGGTGGAACTGATTCCGAATCCGGGCAGCGCCAGCTCGCTACTTTGCAATTTTAGCTCTCTGGGAGTGTTTGCCTCGTCACTATGAGGTATATACCAGAACTCCTGGGCACCTGCAGGGCAGGACTGAAACAGAATGAAGCCCAGGCCAAGAATTCCCGGTGTCAGTTTCTTTTCCAGGATAGATTTAAATCTCATCTCAAATTCCTTGCTTCTTTTCACAGATCTTTTCCAGTTGATTAAAGGATATTGCTATCCAAGCTTAATTCTCACATGACAACTCAATAATTCAAAAGGAATTTGCGTATTTTACTCCCTTAAATGCTTGTAATAATATGACTATCTAATGCAAAAGCATCCCTTGCCCGCCAGGGCGTTTTGCCTGTACGCTTGAAGTGGAAAGAAATATTGTTAATCTTTGCATCTTGGGGGTAGCTATGGGTCTGGCGGCTGGAAAGAAGATAGGGTTATTACAACATTCGCTGGTTCTTGGAACAGCTTTCAGTATAGCTTTGAGTTCCCAGCTGGCTTTACCATCTCTGGCTCAGGAGGGGGATTCATCTTCCGGTGCCAGTTCATCAGGCTCGTCGGCGGCTGGCGACGACAAGCCGTTCACGCCGGTTAATGGCTTGCAGGGGCTTTTCCAGATGCAGCCTCAATACCCAAGTCCGGGAACCACCCAGATGTTTCCTGAGCCAACTTCAGCAAACATGGGAAAAGACTCGGACGTGCAGGGACGTCAGCCAGGTAGTGCAAGCAATACTTATCAAATGCAATGGGCTCCTGATCCAAATGCAGCCAAGCCGGAAGAAAAGATAACACCGGAAAATCCGCTTAAGGGACTGTTCCAGATGCAACCGCAGTACCCTAGCCCTGGAAAGACCCAGATGTTTCCGGAAGCAACTCCTGCCCATCTGGGAAAGGATGGAGATGTTCAGGGCAGAAATCCCGGTACTGCAAGTAATACATTCCAGACTCAATGGAAAGATCCGTCTGCAAGCCCGGCCGAGCCTTCAAAAGATCAGACCAATTATTTGAAAGGGCTTTTCCAGATGCAACCGCAGTATCCGAGCCCTGGAAAAACCCAGATGTTTCCCGAAGCTGTTCAGGGTAATCTCGGCAAAGACTCCGACCAGCCCGGTCGCCAGCCTGGAAGTACAGGCACAGTCTATCAGACGCCGGTCCCGGAAACGACTGCTGATGCCGGCCTGCCGTCGAATTTCTTAAGCGGCGGCGAAAAGAAGGAAGGCGAGGGCGCAGATAAGGACAAAGAAAAAGAAAGCGGAGCCGCAGCCGGTGGAGCCGGTGAAAAGAAAGAAGGCGAAAAGAAAGAAGGCGAAAGCGCAGATAAAGACAAAGAAAAGGACGGGGAGAAGAAAGAGGGCGAAAAGAAAGAAGGCGAAAGCGCAGATAAAGACAAAGAAAAGGACGGGGAAAAGAAAGAGGGCGAAAAGAAAGAAGGCGAAAGCGCAGATAAGGACAAAGAAAAGGACGGGGAAAAGAAAGAAGGCGAAGCAAAGAAAGACGATAAAGATAGCAAAGACAAAGAAAAAAGCAGCGACAAGAAAGACGATAAAGATAAAGACAAAAAAGAGGAAAAGAAAGAAGAGGTCAAGTACGCTCCCTATAACCCTCTCAGAGAAGCTATTTCGCTGATGAATTCCAACCGTCTTGAAGAGAGTATTGCTCTTTTGAGCAGGGAGATCAAAAAACAAGCAAACAATCCACAGGCATTTTACACGCGTGCGGTTGTTTATGTAAAAATGCGCAAATATGAACTTGCTGCTGAGGACTATAACCAGGTATTGAAACTTGCACCTACTGGACAGCTATCCAGTCTTGCAAAAGCTGGTCTTGCAAAAATACGCTTATAGGCTGGATTTTGAAGAGTTACTTCTTGCCGGATTTTTCCTGGCGTTCGAGTTTTTCTTCCTTCTTTTCCAGGACTTCGTCGATGTGCAGGAGTTTTTTTCTGGCGCTGTCCAGTTCTTTGACAGTTGAGATTATGCCCTTTGACTCGCTCAGCATTTCTTGCACATTCCAGTCTTCTACTGATTTGGTCAGTGCCTGGAGCTTTTTGAGATGCAAAAGCATGTCACCCATGTTGCCGTTGAGATCTTCAAGCGGCTGTTTGGCAAACTCTTTTTCTTCTTCAGGAATTGACAGAGTCTTCACTTCATCCTGCAATATTGGAACAATCGCGTTGAGCTGTGACATATGAAGATCTATGTATTTGGGGCGTGGAGGGGCATAGTTGCCGCCAAAACCCTCTGCGGTTGCCGGCATGATTGGAATCACGTCTTGCCCGATAATGTCGATTTCGCCCATCATCTCTACTGGTTGAGTGCATTCCTGGATCAGATCCAGGGCTGCTCTTTTGGTGCGTTTGACTGCTTCACCCATTCTTCTTAGCTGTTGCTGTTCGGTCTTTAAGGTATTGATTGTATCAGCTGTGGTACTGCCGGTAGTGCTAGATTTCTCGCCTGTGTCTGTTTTTTGTTCAGCCAGCACCGGTACTAACTGTGCAATGGCAAAACTAATTGCACAGCAACTTGCAACTGCAATAAGTGAATTCGAAAAATCTGATTTTTGTACCATGGTTAAAGAGCCCCTCTTATTGTTTTCGAGATTATCGCATGTCTTTTCTTTGCTTGCCACATAAAGAGTATTACAGAGCTTAAGGCTAAAGAGCATGCCTGGAGCCCTATCTCAGCTCACTTGCTCTGCAATTGCATATGCGGCGATGCCGAAAGCTACCGCCACGTTAAGTGATTCTTTGAATCCTCTCATTGGTAGATCGAGTACAAGATCGCTTGCTTGAAGCGTCTCAGCATAAACTCCTTTGGTTTCGCTTCCAACAATTAGACAGATTGGAGGCTTTAAAAGTTTCCTCTCAATTGCAACGTTCAGAGCTAGACTTCCGTCTGTTTTTTCCAGGGAAATTATCTGGTAGCCAAGCACTTTCAGGTCTTCAAGCAAGGGGACAGAGTTTCCTGCATATTGCCATCTAATGTGATCCTCAGCTCCGAGGCTTGTTTTTGCAATTTCCTTCCTGGGCGGGCAGCCGGTTATGCCCAGAAGAAATAGACTTGAAAATCCTGCTCCGTCTGCGCTGCGAAATATCGAGCCGACGTTCCAAAGGCTGCGTATTTCTTCAAGCACTGCTACAAGCCGGGCGGGCTTTTCTTTGAGTTCGAAATCAGGTACGGCAAGCGTGTTGTTCTTTCTGTGCTTTTCTACCTGTTTATCTATTTCAAGATGTCTTGCAAGACTGCGCAAGCTAATGATGCGTGCACAATTCTTGCATTGCGCTGCTTTGAATTCGTTTTGATCTTCTATTTCGAATACTTGAAGACAGTCTGCATAAGGACATCTGCTTTGCATGCTTCAGTCGTGACCGAATTGCGGCACGCCACCGTGATACATCGGTCCAATGTCAAAAGGGAAAGTGTTTGCAGATCTCATTCCGTCTACTTCTATCGAAATAGGTATGTTGAGCTGGTTTGGACCATAGGACCAGTTTGGCACAACTACGGTAAGTTCAGTTGTGCTTGCCTGTCTTACCTGTGCCTCAACAGTTCCGAAAAAAACTTTGTTTGAATTTGCATCCGGTGAAAAATTTCTGCCCGAGATGTTTATAGTTCCACCCGGTGGCGCCATCCAGCAATCAATGCTGAGAATTTCGGGCACCGGTCTTGAGGCAACCGTAACAGAAATCGGGCTCGATACTATGGCCCCAGAGCGAAGCTGAACTCTGTTAACTCCTAAACCGGCATTGGTTGGAACCTGTACCACCAGGGAGTTGTTGCTTGCTGAAATAACTCGGGCGCTTACTCCGTTCATCGTCACTGAAAGAAGAGCAGGATTGTTCGGGAAGTTTGAACCTATCAGTTTCATTTCTCCTCCAGGCATCACCTGTTGCGGTTGAGCATATCTGAGTTCCAGTTGATCGGTGCTCAGCGTCCACCATAAATTTGCACCTGGTGCGCCACCGGCCTCTACCTGGACTTGCAGATTAGAGCCGCCAATAAGACCGCTTACGTCTTTGCTTGCCGCCTCTTTGCCGTGCATGTCCTGTTCGCTTGCAAGCACTTCACCATTCACTATGATGCGGAACCATTTAAATGACGGAGCCTCATATGAACCGTTATAAATTGACATGATCAGTGGAAGACTTTGCTGACCTTCTTCAATTGCTAAAGTGTCCTGGAAATGTTGCACTTGATAAGAGCGGCAAATATAGTCTTTCGATTTATAGATGACAAGCGTCCTTGCGCTTGCCTCCTGCATGCCGAATAGAACCGTGAATGCAAGCGTGAGGAAAACAAGAGCCGAAAATCTAGTAATTGAGCGGCGCATCAGGAAACCTCCCAGGTCCGGGATAATTCTATAAGCTTGCTGGGGAATGCTCAAGCTATCAGCTGATGAGCAATTGCGCATGACTTGAGCTTCTACTGAGAAAATCCTCGGGGATGACCGGGCATAACCCGGGACAACCAGGAGATGACCCGTAGATGAAAAGAAGCGAAGGAAGATTAGGACTCAGGTTAATCTCTAATTAGTCAAGTAGGATTGAGCAATAAATCATGAGCAATAGATCAATGGGAAATTTGCAAGGAGAATTTTGATTGATGAGCTGCGACATTCTTTCAATTCAGAAAGCCCTGGCGCAAGAGAATATGGACGCCTGGCTTTTTTATTACTTTCACGAAAATGATCCTCTTGCACTGAGAGTGTTGAAACTTAATGAAGGACACTTCACCAGGCGCTGGTTTTATCTTATTCCCAGAGAAGGTGAACCTAGAAAACTGGTGCACAGAATCGAGGACGGCGCCCTTGATCCTTTGCCGGGAAAAAAGCAGGTTTACCTGGGCTGGCGGCAGCTCGAAGAAGAACTCCCCATGCTTTTGAAGTCGTGCAAGAAAGTGGCAATGCAGTACTCCCCGCGCAACGCAGTTCCTTATGTTTCAAGAGTGGATGCTGGAACTCTGGAACTGGTGAAATCTTGCGGAGTCGAAGTAGTGTCTGCCGCTGATCTGATTTCCAGATTTGAAGCCACCTGGACAGAAGCACAGCTTGAAAGTCATATTACTGCATGCAGCAATTTGAAAAGCATAGTTTTTGAGTCGTTTCAGAAGATCAAATCAAGTTTGAAAAATGGTGAAAGCATAAATGAATTCACAATTCAGGATTTCATCTGGAAACGTTTCGAAGAGCTATCAATGACAAGCAATTCGAGATCGATTGTTGCAGTGAATGAACACAGCGGTATGCCTCATTACCAACCGGACGAAAAGAACCACGCTCCAATCAAAGATGGAGATTTTGTACTTATAGATCTCTGGGCAAAGATGAAAGAACCACATGATGCAGTATATGCGGACATTACCTGGACGGGTTTTGTTGGCGAGACTGTACCCTCGAAGTACAAGGATATATTTGATGTTGTAAGTGGTGGCAGGGATGCGGCACTCGCACTTGTAAAAGAAAGAGTTGCCAGAAAGGAAACTCTCTATGGATGGGAAGTGGACGAAGCTGCCAGAAAATTCATAAGCTCGGCCGGCTTCGGCGATTATTTCATTCATCGCACCGGTCATTCAATTGGAATGGAAGTACACGCAAACGGCGCCAACATGGACAATCTGGAAACCAGAGAAGAACGGCGCGTTCTGCCGAATACCTGCTTCTCGATTGAGCCGGGGGTCTATCTCAAGGAGTTCGGGATTCGCAGCGAAATTGACGTGTTTGTTGGAGAGGCGGAAGTTCTGGTTGCGGCCTCACCTATACAACAGGAAGTGATTCCGATTATGTCGCTGAGCGATAGTTTGAATTGAGACCGTAGGCAAGCGTGATCCCAGGTCAGTTTCTCTCAGTTTTTCTTTGAGAAGATAATTCTGGAATTCATCGACATCGGAAGTGGGTCTCCCGCTGGCTTTTTGGAAAAGACAAGTTTTCCCGTGCCCTGTCGGAGATCATTATCCAGGGTCCAAAGATATGTACCCTGATAGGCTCCATCCATGGTGGACGAGAACAGGGTAATCGTATTTCCTTTTACGACAGCTTTTCCTCTTGAACTGCCAAGCCCCTCTTCGCGAGCATCATAGCTTCCTTTTCCTGTCTTTGTCAGAATCCAGGCTGAAGGTCCCAGGCCGTCTGTCGATTGCGTCCAGGTGCCGGACAGGTCATCGAGCGTTGGACCAGCCGGAAAAGCTGGTCCCGAAGAATTCAATGGTCTTTTGGACGAAAACGAGCTCTGACCTGCTGGCGGTCCTGATCTTTCGGGAGGCAACGGCGTGCCGCTCCTGGCTTTGTACTTCCAGATAATGCGACTCGTGCCACTCTGGCTGTAGAGCCCTGCTGTAATCGTAGCTTCTCTCGACCAGCCGTCAAAGAGAGCTTTGCCCGTAGATTCGAAGACCGAACTTGCTCTTGCCGGCCAATCTATGACATCGCCATTATCAGTGAACTTCCCTTCCACCAGTGAATATGATTTCTCAACGCTTGCTATTTCGCCATTGCGCTTAAATCCGCTTACGATCCACACTGCGTGGGCTCGTGGTCCAGGACTTCGACTTAGACTCATCTTTAGTGAAACTTCCTGTCCAGTTGAAATGCTTGCGGGAGGCTGCAAAAACGATATTGTTGTTTGGAGCGGTTTGGTAATTATCCCCTGCCGTGAATTGACCTCAGCACCCTGCAGAATAAATCCAGCAGGGCTTATGCTCGCGGTTTTCCGCGGATCTCCGTTTGAGTGATCTCCGACAATTATCTCAGGTGGGTCAACGCGGTAGAGTGTGATTTGTTGCGGACCGGAACGAGTGGAGCCCGTGTTTGCGGCAATGCTTGCTTGAGAGGGCGTCTCAACATTGAATGGAACACTCCCTGACTTTGAACCGCATCGAAAGCCAAGATCATAATTGAAAGTATGTTTTCCTGCTCTGCTGGGAGTAAACTTCCAGACCTTAGTTGACGGCTTCGTTCCAGCAATTGAGGATGCACGCCGGCTTGCACCGGGGGCAAGCACAACGGCGCTGGCCGTGAGCTCGTTGGCTTCATTTTCAGGCACCCCTGAATATTCAACGGTCAGCAGCACCGGCGAGCCAGTGAAGCCCAGCTCCGGCGTGACCTTTGCAGAACGGATCTCCAGACATTCTCTGGAAGCTGGACCTTTCGGAAGTCCCGTTTCGCCATCGATGAATGTCATCTTGCACTTTTGCCAGTTGCTGGGAATCTTGTTTGTACCTGCAATTTTGTCTGCATATCCTGCGTAGGATGTCCAGCGGCCTGGAAAGAAATCGTCAGGGTCCTTTTCTACCCAAACAGGAATGTACTTGAGGGCACGAAAATAACTGGAGCCGGTCTGCCCAATCGTCACTGTAGTTGTTTTTCCTGACTGCAATTGCACATAAGCATCAAACAACGATTGCAGTGATTCTCTGACTGTCCTGATGATGAGCCCACGTGTTTGCTCAGACGATGACTTCAATTTGAAATCGCCATAAATTTGAAACTCATCGCCATTGAGATTTCTTACCAGCGCACCACTGGCATTGAATTTGTCGTGATATTCATTCTCCCTTTTGGCGGCAAGATCCGTGTAATAGTTTACTTTCCATTTGAGAGTGTTATATCTTACTGCCTCGATGTCGTTCAGTGCCGGAAGCCTTTCGCTTAATGCGACAAGGCCGGTAGTTGTGCCCCTCGAGCCACCGCCCATGGAAACTACATTTGTCATCCATGCAACCGTGGGTGAACTCAAAGAATTCCCTCGCTTGCAGATGCTGAAAGAACTTTTGTCTCTGCTTACTGCTACGTGTCCAAAGCTGAAAAGATCAGTCAAACTGTGCAGAGCGGAAGCTTCATAGTGAAGAGCAGTTATCCAGCTTGCGGGGTTCTTGCGTGCTCTATCAACATGCAACAATGCCAGCCGATGCAATCCAACGTACCAGGCAAAAGCCAGATCCGAAAAGTGCCAGTCGTTTATGGCGGCTACTCTCATCATTTCGTCGCCCCACCAACCAGCTTCGTCGTATTCGTCATCTTTTGCTGTGTAGCCAAAGGCGTTTCCACCCTTGCCAAATGGTGGCACTAATCCAGAAGCGATTGAGCGCAGATAGGTGCTGGCGGGGATTGGTGCCGGAGCATATTTTTTTGGATCGCTGGTTCCTCTTTCGAAGTGAAGATTTTTCAGCACATCGTAGTTTGTAAGAAAACACGCCCCTATTGGCGAAGGAGAAACTGTGCGCCGGTAATCGCCATAGAATGACACCAGTTCGCCAAAGCTGAACGGTTCGGCAAAGTTGGCAACCTGGGCAGGAACAAAGAGTACCCGGTTTGGCGCCATTGATGCTGGTGGTATCCAGATTTTCGTATTGTAGGACTCTTGCCTGAATCCATGATAGTAATAATTGTCTTGCGCTCTCTTGTACTTGTCGTAATCGCTTTCGTTGTTGCTGGCAAATCCGACTGCCAGGTGTTTTGCGAATTCGAAAGCGCGAATATAGTCAGTGTTTGAAATAGACTTGAACTGCACCGATTTGGGCAAAATCACGCCGGCCGGAATTCTAACTTGTGCTGCACCTAAATCTGCTGTGATTTTGTGTTCTTCTGAATTGTAGGCATCCGCTGGTGGGAAAGAAACTGTCAGCAGCAAGAAAATTATTAAGAGATTGGTGAAACTGACTTTGTAAAATCTGCCTGAGTTCTTAAGAGCCCTGCCAGGAAATCTAAATTTGTTGAATGCCGACTTGTGCATGGTTTTCGGTCTTTGCTTAATTAACGTGAAAGCCCTGAGACTTGTCTCAGGGTGAAAGATCTTAGCAGAAAAGAAAACCGTTGTCGGTCAAGGGAGTAAACTTTGCCAAGTGCCGGGAATCTGCCGGGAATCTGGAGTGTGCGTCTCAACAGGAGCCCTGGCTGCGAGCTTAATGCTCAGTATGGAGGGCAGACAGAAACCGGAGGTGGGCAATTTGGAACCGGTGGACAGGCGGAACCAAGACCGAGTCCTGAACCCAGACCGGAACCCAGACCGGAACCCAGACCGGGTCCCATCATGCTGGCTGCGCACTGTGATTGCTGTGCTGCACATGGGCCGCCGTACTCATAGGGGCGGCCGTGCTGGGACCACCACTTCTCTTTGAAGCCATTTGATCCTGACGAATTGCAACCGAACTTGGAAGCGTTACGCATAGTTGCGCAATTAGCACTTCCGTAGCCGCCGTAACCGTAGCCGTTGTCGCAACCGTAGCCGCCGCCGTAGCCCCCACCGTACCCTGTGTCGCAACCGTAGCCGCCACCGTAGCCGGTGTCACAGCCTGGGATCGGGTTGCAAATTGGAGGGATTGGAACCGGACCGCAAATCGGAGGGATCGGAACCGGACCGCAAATTGGAGGGATCGGAACCGGACCACAAATTGGAGGGACTGGAACCGGACCGCAAATTGGAGGGACTGGAACCGGACCGCAGCTGCCGCCGTAACCGCCGCCGTAACCGCCGCCGGTGTTGCAGCTGCCGCCGTAACCGCCGCCATGACCGCCGCCGGTGTTGCAGCTGCCGCCGTAACCGCCGCCATGACCGCCGCCGGTG
>CAZTQO010000001.1:217853-260927 GCA_964615655.1 uncultured Candidatus Obscuribacterales bacterium
TTGCAGCTGCCGCCATAACCGCCACCACCGCCATAGCCGCCGCCGGTGTTGCAGCTGCCGCCATGACCGCCGCCATAACCACCACCGCCGCCATAACCACCACCGCCGCCATAACCACCACCGGTGTTGCAGCTGCCGCTGGACGGTGCCGGGCTTGTTGGCGGTGCTGTGGAGGGCGCCGAAACAGGAGCCGAACTCGAAGGTGATACCTGTGGTACAGCCGTCATGCCGGGTGAAGCACCAGCTACTGTCGGTGAAGTTCCGCCACCTACAGGATACGGAATATAAGAATTGTTATTTGAGCCGCCGCCTCTACCCATTAATGCAAGAGGAATAACCGTACCAAGAGCTGCTGCTCCAAGGGCGGCCGGTAAAATTGCTCCTACAGGAAGCGAAGGCAAGCCAAATCCTTTACCACCGCTTGCTGCCGGTGGTGCTGTGTTTCCGATATCAGTAACGGGTACTATTTTGCCTGGCCTATCCGGTGAAGACATTGGGAAACCCGGAGCCAGCATGCCAGGTTGAGGCTCAGTTTCAGACGGAGCCACCGGCGGCAATCCAGCTATCGGTATTTCAGGTGTCAAGGGAGGACTTGTTTCGGCTGCGGCCGGTAATGGTGGCGACTCTGCGGCATTTGCCTGCATGGGTGTTCCCGGAATGCCCAGGGCCGGAACCGTAGTGGCTGCAGCTGGAATCGGACCTGCTACCGAGCTGCGTGCCTGTTTCGGAAGAATACCTTCATCTGTGCCTGTCATCGGTATGCCTGGTATTGTGACTCCCCCAACCGGCAGTTCGCCGACCGGAGTTCCAGGACCCGGACCCGGACCAATTCCCGGACCAGGACCATTGCCTGTTTCAGTGCCATAAACCGGAGTTCCGTATACAGGTTGTTCACCTGATCCTCCTGTTAAAACAGGAGTGCCGGGAATGCCGGTGACGCCTGATTGGCTTTCATATAAAGGTAGTTGTGGACCAGTCTGACCTTTTATTGCGTCCTTGCCTACAGTTACAGGTACTTCGATTGTTTCCCAGCTGCCGCTTGTGAGCTTGCCGTCTGTGGGGAGCTGGTAGAGTTCCACATAATCGCCCGCATTTACCAGCGGCGGGATTGTGCTTTCATTTACAGGAATTACCTCGCCGCTGCCATGTTCCTCAAATTGAACATAGTTTCCAGCAGGAGCAATAAAGTCGGTTTTTGGATTCAAATATGCTTTAACTGCGGGAGGAACCTTGCTGATGTCGAATGTCTTTGCATAATCAACAAGAATGTCGGTTCCCTTTATTTTCCAGACGCCGTTTTCTTCTTCGACTTCCAGGAACTTGCCGTTGGGGTCTATCTCGCCGTCTTCTTTTATAAAGAACTTCCCGTCCTTTTCCGTAATCTCTATATATCTTTTGCCTGCTTCAAGTTTGTCGATACCGTTTATTATCAGTGGTTTGATTAGTTCTGCCGGCAACTCCAGGCTGCCAGGCGCGGCTGCTGAGTTTTGCGCCGCTGCTGATTTTTCCGCAGCTGATGCTGATTTTTCCCCTGAAACAGCAGCGGAGCCTGCTTCTTTGCTGCTTGATTCTGCTTTTGGTCTTGTGACTATCTTGTTGCCTACACGGCTGCGTGTTACCGGGCTCTTAGTGCTGCCTGCTGCGCCGTGTCTGACCACATGATAGCGGCGAACGCTTCTTTTGCCTGATTTCCTGTAGTATCTCACCCGCTTAACCTTACGGATTACTTTGGCACCGTTGCTGGTCACAACTATACCGCCGTGCAGCGGAGTCACAACTACCGCCGGCACCGACTGGGCTATTTCTTGAGCTGAAACTGCCAGGCAGCCAAGCTGAAGATCGAGTACTAAAAAGCAAAGCACAAATGCTATGCAAGCATTCCAAGTTAAACGAAATGATTTCACGTCAGCTTCCCGGCTCAATTGCCAAACGTCCAAGTGCGGGTCACAGGCTAGAATATACGGGCTGCCCGGACCCGGGCATATGGTGGAATTCCCATAAGTCTTGCTTTGTAAAGTTTTGCGGGAGCTAAGTGCCCGAACTAAGTGCTTTTTCCGGCAGCTGAATTCTAAGAAGATTTTTGCTGCTGTCGATTGTTTCAAAACTCAGGCTGCCATTGTGCAAACTGATTGTTTTCAGGGCCAGAGGTATTGCAAGTGAGGAGTCCTTAGGAGTCTTGCTTGAACTTGCTCTAACTTCACTCAGGATTTCCGGGCTCAGAGGTGGACCTGAATCAAGAATTCGGATTTCGATTGTTCTGTCGGCTTTTTCTTCGGCGCTCAGCTTAATCTGCACCCTCTCATTTGCTTCCAGGCTTTTCGAATTTAACCTGGCATGCGTTATCAAAAATCTTGCAAGTTTGGTGATTGCGTAAGTCAATCGTTCGCGGTCAGCTGAAAGATTGAGTTTTTCCTGGCTTTCGCTCAGTATAGAGCTTAGCTGGCAGGGAAGCGCAGCTGATTCGATATTTTCGAGCACCTGGTCAATTATTTCATGAAGGAATAAATCTTCTCTGTGGAGCTGCATTTTACCGGCTTCGAGTTTTTCCAGATCAAGAATGTCATTTATTAGCTCAAGCAGCGAATCAGCGTTTTCTTTGATTTCAGCCAGCACCTGCATGTTTTCGTCTTTCAGTTTTCCCAGTGCTCCTGCATGTAAGAGCTGAATCATGCCGGAAATTGCAGAAAGCGGTGTTCGCAGGTCATGGCTTACCATTGCCAGAAATTCCTTTTGCAGCCGTTCCAGTGCTTTACGCTGGCTTATGTCGTGAACAACGCAAAACATATTTTCATTAGCTTGCTTGCAAGATGCCGACCAGAGGGTTTCGACTTCCGTACCCGATTTAGTTTTGATAAGCAGCTCCACAGAGATTTCACTTGCGCTGAGATTATCATCGCAAGCAAAAAATTTGTTTGCGATCTCTTTTGTATCGTCTGGTATAAGCTGATCAAGTGAGAGGTTTAGAATTTCTTTCTTTGAATAACCCCATCGTTCCTGGCAGGCAGCATTTATACTTAGAAAATGCAGAGATGGTGATAGAACACAGAGAACGTCTTTGCAGTTGTCAAAAATAGCACGCTCTTTCTTTCTTGCTTCAGCAAGTTGCATGGCGGTTTCATGAAATGCAATGTCGATTTGCGATAATTCATCCTTTCCGCCAAGCAGCGGGTTAAGTCTATCTTCGTTTGCCAGACGCCCGGCATTGTCGGCCATAATTAAAATACGTCTTGAAACACCAAGGCTGAAAAGAACAGCCAGAACAAACGAAAGTGCGATGCTTGCAATCAGTCCGGTCAACAAAAACATGCTCTGGCTTTGCCGCTGGGCAAGCTCCTTCTCTGGGCTTGTGAACTCGGCGCTTTCTGCAAAGTCAATTATGTTTCGCAAGTGGCGGTTGACTCCAACAAGTGCTGGCAGCTGCCTGATTTTTTCTTTTAGAAGGCTTGCGATTCCTTCGTCGGATTCCTGCTGTTTTTGTTTTACAAGATCGGTGCTGTATCTCGAGAGTTTCTTTCCGAGGGCCAGGAATTTTTCATATTCTTTTTTTGCATAAGGATACCTTTCCACAAGCGCCTCAAGTTCCACTTCATGCTTCTTGCAGGCCAGGAGCGCGCTTTTGAACCTGTTCCAGCGCATGGTTTCTACCGTGTTCATTACTGCACCAGATGAATAGAGAATGAATTTCGAGAGCTTGCTTGCAGTAAGGGCCATCTTTCTCATATGCAGTTCGCGTTCTCTTTCTTCTTCTGTCCGGTTTAAGGAACTCGAGCAAAAGAGCACCAGCAAGAGCCCGATAATAAGAGGAGTGGCGATAAGCAGAGAGCCTTTGCTTTGCAATGAGAGCTTTTCCATAATTAACGAGAGGCCGGAACTGTTTTTATTCAGCGCTCTCATTTCTGCTTGCCCGGAGCCTTTTTCAAGACCTCCGCTTTTCGGCGCTTCGCCTGCAGTTTCAGAAATATCCTTGCAACGGCTGCTATTTGCTTCTTTGATTTTTTCGTCGCGTTTTTCTTTTAGTAATAATTCCGCCGCATGCTGTGTTTTCGGCAAGCTGAAAAAGAAGGTGCTGCCGCTTCCGTATTTTGATTCGACTCCGATAACTCCGCCGTGCATTTCAATTATTTGCTTGCAAATAGGCAGACCGAGTCCGGTGCCTGTCTGGCGTTTGCCGTCAGCCAGATCAACCTGGCTGAATTTTTCAAAAATAGAAGTTCTGTGCGATTCAGGCACACCCCTGCCCTGGTCGCGTACTTTTACTTCAATCAAACCATTCTCGTTCTGGTCGGCATCCTGAGCGCTTATAGTTATAGTGCTTTCAGTGCCGGAAAACTTAATTGCATTTGAAAGCAAGTTGATAAGCACTTGAGTGATTTTGTCAGGGTCAAAAAAAGCTCTGAGGCCGCTTTGCACCTTGATTTCAATTTTGATCTTCTTTTGGGCAGCAAGGGCTTCGAGATCAGAAGCAGCAGATCCGAGCAGGTCTTCAATTTCCAGGTTTTGAGGAGCCAGTTCGAAGCTGCCTGACTCCATCTGGGTAACTGCAAGTAAATCATTCACCAGACCCAGGAGCCGGCGGATATTTTTTGAAGTCATGTCCAGCTTGTCTTTATTCGACCCACCCAGATCTTCTAAAATTTCAGCTTTTACTCTTGCAAATGATGTGGAGATTTTTGTCAGAGGGGTTTGCAGGTCACTTGTGATCATTGTAAGAAATTGCTTCTTCTCTTCTTCAATTTGTTTGCTTTCAGTCAGGTCATGCACAATGCAAAAAAGCTGCTTCTCTGATTCAGACCAGTAAACAGACCAGAGACCGGTTCTCTTTCTGCCGTCTTTTGTTTCGATGCTTGTTTCAAAAGAGCTTGCTCTGGCATTCATACGGCAGTCCTTAATTGCAAGTTCAGCTTTTGCAAATTCGGCTTCTGTAAGCAAATCACAAAGATTTTTTGAAATCAGTTGCTCTGCTGCCAGGCCCCAGTCCTTTTGCGATGCCGGGTTGACTCGCATGAAATTATGATCCGCATCCAGCACGCAAATAACATCGCTTGCATTTTCAAAAAGTTCGTTTTCGTTTTTTGCAGCGTAGGCAAGCTGCCTGAGCATTTGATGCATCGACTGATCAAAAAGAGCTATTTCATCGTTACCGGAAACCGGAGCCGCAAGTTTTTTTCCGCTTCTGATTGCCACCGTGTTCTCTGAAAGGATCTTTATGCGCTTTAGAATGCTTGCCCGGTAAAAAAGACTCAGCAAAATCGCGCAAAGAACATTTGAGACCAGACCTATCTGCAGTATGAGAATCTGCAGATGCCTGGTTCTATCAAGTCTTGCTTCAGCTGCCTCTGTCATCCTGTCTGAGGATTCAAACATGGATTCGAGATGCAGGTATGCAACCTGCTTGGCTTTAACCATGCTCTTTTGAAATGCTTCGAGCTTCTCAATTGAGCTGAAGCTGTCTGCATTTTGCCTTTGTTCTGCTATCTTGCCTGTAACATCCAGAACCGCGTCAATACTGCGTTCAAGCTCTTGATAGTCGCTTTTGGGAATTTCCGGAATCTCGGCAAGTATTTTTTCTAAGTATTCAAGTGAGCTTTTAATTTCTGCTACTTGCTTTTCATACTCTTGAAAAAGTTTTTCGGAGCGGAATTGGACCGAAGCTGCAAGAACGGAGGGAGCGCTTGAAACAAGACCCAGAAGCCTTGAAACTTCCGAAGAAAAAGAACGGTATTTTGTTTCGACTATCCGTTCCTGGGCCGACTGGTAAAGCAAAAAGAAAAGTGAGCAAATAAGTGCGATTTCAATCAGCAGCGGCGTGCCGACCAGAACCAGACCTCTCTGGAAAATTCGCAATTGAAGCACCCGCTTTCAGCGTGACTCTCAATTACGATATACCACAATTAAGTCAAGCAGCTTATTCAAGGTCCAAAGTCTGCATTCTGATTTAGATGCTGGCAAATGAAGCGCTAATCTCAACAGTAAGAGACCCGTAAATTATCAAATCCTCCCCTGACTTGAATTTGAATGCATGTCAAGGTGGTTTAATTGCCTTAATCTTAATGATTAAGCAGGAGCTGACCCGGAACTGACCCGGAACTGACCCGGAACACAAGGATGCCTTTGACAGGGGAATAGACTTGGAACTGAAATTGAATCTGGGACAAAAAGGATTGATCCTGGTGATTGTGCCGGTGATCTTCGAAATTACTTTCGTGTGCATCCTTTTTGTGCTGTTGCGCCAGGCTGAGTTTGAAGTCTGGAAAGAAACCCATTCCAGAGCAGTGATTGCAGAGTGCAACGACATCTGGAGGCTCTGTTATGACAGCGGCATGTCAATTTTCGCCTTTTCCGCAAGCAAGCAGGCACAATTGATTGAGCAGCATTTGCAAAGTGAGTCTAAACTTGTTGCTCATTTGCAAACATTGAAATTACTCAGTGCCGGGCACAAGAAAGAGGAGGAATTGTTTGAAAAAATCGATACTTATGCGCAGCAAACGCGCATAGCTCTCCAACGCACAAGAAGTGCACTGGAAAATGCAAATATCATGGCTGCCGGAACCTCCGTGCGCTCCTTGCGTAAGGAGTTTGAAACAGTTGCACCCAAGCTGATTGCAGCATTAAGCGATCTGACCCACTATGAAAATCGTATTGCCGAAAGCAGTCCTCAGGCTCAGGAACGAAGCCGTGCATTGGTTATCAGTTTTCTTGCCGCAGCAATAATTATAAGTACTATCATGGCGTTTGCGCTGGCACATTACTTCAACAAAGAAGCAAGCGAGCGTCTTGCTGTGCTTGTGGACAATACCAGGCGCTTGAAAGAAAGGCAGCCTTTAAATAGAGCAATTGGAGGTTCTGATGAAATCTCGCACTTGGACCGAGTTTTTCATGAAATGGCCGATGCCCTTGATGATGCGGCTCGAAGAAAGCAAGAGTTGATGTCTATGGTGAGCCACGATTTGCGCTCGCCATTGATGTCGGTGGAGATAACTTTGAGCTCGGTATCTGACGGTGCTTTCGGCGAGCTTCCTGAAAGTTTTATCGACCCGATCGGCAGGTCCAGGCGAAACACTACGCGTTTAATAGAGCTGATAAACGACCTGTTAGATATTGAGAAGCTTGAGTCCGGGCGTCTATCGATGCTTTTCAGAGAGTGCAAGCTCAGTGATATTTTTGATCGAGCCTTTGAGGCTGTGGCCGCAAGTGCAGAGCAAAAAATGATTGACATAGATATGGAAGATCTGGAGACTAGCTTTCAATGTGATCCGGACCGTCTGACTCAGGTTCTTATTAACCTGCTTTCGAATGCAATCAAATTTTCACCTGTTGGTGCAAGTGTGGAAGTCAGGGCCCTGAAAACTGCTAAAATGCTTGAATTAAGCGTTTCTGATCAGGGCAGAGGGGTGCCTGATCAGCTGAAGGAATCCATTTTTGATCGGTTCAGGCAGGTTGAAAAATCCGACGGTGAAAGAGGAAAGGGCAGCGGACTCGGGCTTGCCATTTGCAAAGCTATTATCGAAGGACACTCGGGTAACATAGGCGTTGAAGACCGGCCGGAAAGAGGAAGCCGTTTCTGGTTTTGCGTGCCGCTTGAACAGAAACAAGAGGGAGATTCCGGCGAGAATGGCGATAAGAACTCCTGAAGAATTGAAATTGAATTCTAAGTTCAAACTGAATCTTAAATTGATAGTTTGCGCAGGCTGCACACTCACCCTTTCAGCATGTGCTTCAATGAACAATTTCTACAAATTGCGTTGTTGGGAGCGCGATTGTCTGAGCGGGCAAAAATTTATGCGCGAGCGCAAGTTCAAGAGCGCAAGACGTGAGTTTAACAATGCACTGCGCTATGCAGAAAACGATAAACAGATTTATCTAACTGAAGATCGCATTCTTGCAGCATGCCTGGGTGCTAAGGACTATGAATCAGCCCTGGCTTTAGTCAAAAGAATGCTGCTAAGCAAGAGTATAGATGACTCGATAGAGAAAGCGCAGTTGCTTGCAAGTTGTGCATTCTGTCTGGAAAAGCTCAAGCAGGCAGAAGAAGCAAACATACGTTCTAATGAATCGATTGCAATCAGCAGACAGATACTAAAGAATGATCCCCGAAATTACCGTGCTGTTCTTTTGTTGAACGTGAGCTTGAGATTTCAGTCGGCACTTTTAAGAAATGCCGGCAAAGAGGAAGAAGCTGAGAAGCTGGAGCAAGAACTTAGCGAGCTGGATGCTGCATTAAAACCGGACCCGGTTGTTGAAGAGTTCAGCAATACCCTTGCCGAGTGCAAGCGCGAGTTTGAGCCACAGAAAATTATTGAAAAGCTGGCACCGCTTGTGCAAAAGGAAGCTATAAGAATAAATACTGGTGATTTCCGTACTGCGATGAGCTTGGTTGCCAATGCCTATGCGGCTCTGGGCGACGATAAAGGTGCTGTGGACACCTTTAATGATTTAATGACTGTGATGAAAAAAGATCCCTTTTGCTTCAAGAACGATCTTTTCAGGATGAATTTTTATTTTGCACGTGACTGTCTTTCAAGAGGAAGGTTTAAACTCTGTTTGCATATTGGCAAACAGGCTCTGGAGTCAAAAAGTGCAGCCAAGTATAGGCAGCTGGCAGAGCTTTATTTTGATATGGCCATTGCAAATGTGAAATTGGAGAACCGTCAGGCCGCTTTTGACTACATTAAAGAAGCACATGTTTGTTCAAAACTGGCAAAGGACGAAGCCCGGCTATCTGAGATCGAAAAATTCATCCGGGAGCAAAACTTTCATGGGGTATATTAGTCCTGAAGGGTGGACTTAAATGGCAAAAATTCTGCTAGTTGAAGATGATCTTGACCTGGCAGCCAGGCTGAGTGAATGGCTGAAGCTCAACAAATATACGGTTGAGCATGTAGCCAACGGTGAAGATGCATGCCAGATGCTCGAGCTTTCATCATTTGATTTGATAGTGCTCGATTGGGACCTGCCCGGCAAGTCAGGAGTTGAGGTTTGTTCTAGTTTGAGGCTGCACGGCGGTGAAACGCCGGTGCTGATGCTTACAGGCAAAGACGAAGCTGCCGATAAGATAAGGGCTCTCGATTCAGGTGCCGACGACTATGTAACCAAGCCTTTTAATTTGGGCGAGTTAGGTGCAAGGCTTAGGGCATTGCTCAGGCGCGGTAAAGTCGAAAGCTCAAATAAGCTTCAGGTCGGACCGCTTGAGCTTGATCGCGTAAGCCGAGAAGTATACTGCCAGGGCAAAAAATTGAGACTCTTTCCTAAAGAATACAGTCTGCTTGAGCTGTTTATGAACAATCCGAACAGGGTTTACAGCCCTTCCGAGATTCTTGCATCGGTCTGGACTATGGATTCAAACGGCTCTGAAGATACGGTGCGTACATTTATGAAAACACTGAGGAGAAAAGTAACTCCAGAAGGCGGAGCGTGCCCGATAAAAACGGTTTATGGCTTCGGCTATAAGCTTGAAGCCTGAGTGCCGGTAAATTTGAAATCATGAAGCCGCATCTAAACTACTGTCCCTGTGCAAGTACACTCAGCTATGAAATGTGTTGCCGGCCCCTTCATCAAAAAAAAGTGCCGGCTCGCAGCGCCAGAGATTTGATGCGTTCACGCTATGCAGCATACGCACTGGGTCTTGCTGACTATATTGTTGATACAACTCATCCGGAAAATCCTGCATACAACAAAAATCGCAAAGCCTGGCTCAAGGACATAATGCTCTTTTGCCGGCAAAGCAAATTTGAAGGTTTGAAAGTCTGGGAGGAAAGTGAAAGTGAGACAAAAGCCAGTGTAAGCTTCACGGCACATTTGAGGCAGGGTGCAAGGGATGCTAGCTTCAGTGAGAAAAGTTATTTTGAGAAAGTGGAGGGGCGCTGGCTATATAAATCAGGAGAGATTCAGAAATTCCTTCTCTAGAAATTGCTTTTATAGAAATTGCTTTTGTAGAAATTGCTTTAATAAGGCTCACGAAGTTCGGCTTCTGACCTTGATTTTGATTTATTCGCTCTAATCTGCCTGAAGTATTATAGGATGTTTAAAGTAGTTGGAAGGCTGCAAATGCTTGTGCAGCTTCTTGTATAAAGCTGAAAAAAATAGATGCATTCTAGCTTCGGTTTCGATTCGTGATTACCGCATTGACTGTGTTTATGCCTGAATTATGATGCCTCTGGCTTTGGGTTGTAAAAGTGCTGTGAGGGGAAGAAAATGCATAATCCAGAATTTGAGTACATGGCACATCGAATTGCACGAGATCTAGAAGTAGGAAACTCTCGTGATGCTGCAAATGTATTGAGAGACGAAATTTACAGGCGTCCATGCGAAACTCCTGCTTTGATTAACAGAGCCCAGCAGCTCAGTTCGCCATACAGAAGAGACGATATAATCTTAGAACGTGACGGTGATGTAAGTGTAAGAGATCGATACACGGGCAGGGGCGATTACGCCGGACGCATTCCGCAATACTGCCGACCCGGTTATCCATATCCTGGTCCGGTGCCGATTCCAATTCCAATTCCAATTCCAATTCCGCTGCCGCGCCCGCATCCGCATCCGCATCCGCGCCCGGATCATCCACATCCGCGACCACATCCGCATCCGCGCCCGCGCAGGTAGCTGCCTGAAAAAACTTTGAGGAGGAAAGAGCAAGTCTATTAAGGCTTGCTCTTTCCATTTAGATCTTTCCATTTAGAATAGATGTGCCTTTCGTTGCTTGCTGGCGGAGTTGCAGCGCAAAAAAGCACGCTAGCTCGGGATTCAGCGCCTGAAAGGAAACACCGGAAAGGGTGGTACTATGCCTATGAACGGAGTCAAAATTCCTACAGTAAAAAGAGTAAGTTTTACCATCTGCCAGAACTGAATTGTTTGAGTTGCCGCCTGCATTTGTTCAGTACGTTTTTGAGCAATTGCATCCCTCACAGCTTCTGATATTTTTTCTCTTCTTTCCAGACCTGCTGATTTAGCTGCTCCAGATGCTCCGGTTGCTCCAGTTGCTTCTCCATCAAAAGGCGCCTTATCGTCAAAAGTATCTTCGGCCAGTTCTTGATAAATAGCCTGGCTGTAGTCGTAGTGCGCGATAGTTTGCGGGTTGAGAATTGCACCGGCTACAATACCGGCAAGTACAACGCTTACAATGGCTCCGCCTAGTTTATATGCTGCGAGTTTGTGAAGAAAACCGCCGAGAATTACCCCGAGAAAATAAACAATGATCCAGCTGTAAAACCATGCTCCTGTAAATGGACTTATATAAGAAAACAGGTAAGATGCCAGAGCTGAGCCCAAAAACGTACGCAGGGCTATTAAAGGAGTTACCTTTAGAACATGACTCTCGGTTTTGGCCGCACACTTTTTGCAACGGTTGCCAACGGGACATTCGACCATACACCTCGGACAAACAATTGCTTCGCAATCAGTGCAAGTCAAGCGACTGTTTCCGCATGAGTGTTTTAGAAAAATGGGCATTTAGTTGAATCACTGGCAACTCTGCTACTTATACCATGGCAGTATTGCGCTTGCCACAAGGACTGAATCTATAGGGGAATCTAAGTTCTTACTTAATATTTTTTGTGAGCGCTTTTGAAAGGACTGTCGAATACAAGCTGCCCGTTGTCGATGTAAACTTTGCCGCCTTCCTGTTTGGCGTCTTGCTGCATCTGTTTGATAACTGCCAGACGGTCGTCTTTTGAAAGGGACTGCAGCTCTTTCAGGGCTTCCTCACCATGATTGTTAACTGATTGCTGTTCGAGTTTGTTTGCTTCTTGCTGAATATCCATTTCTACTCCTCCTTTAGGCCACTTTCCGATCCTGATGCTTCTAATCTAGCGTTGCTCCATGTCAGGCTCAGGTCCTCTTCGGGGCAAATTCGAGTCGCCAGATTAAATCGCTAGATAAGCTTAGGGAAGCAGGCTATCAAAGGCGCCCAGATACCCAGCCTCTGATATACTCCAGGGCATTGTTTTGCCAATAATAAAGGAGAGCCCCGGAATGAAAAGAACATTGAGCCTGACAATTGCATGTTCAATTGCACTTGTTTCATTTCTGATGCCTACCGAAGTACTTGCTAAAAAATGGACCGTAACTCAGCGAATCGAGAAGCTTTCCAAAGAAATTGACGAAGGCAGAAAAGCCAACGAGCTCACTACAAAGCAGGTTGATGCACTCAAAAAGATGGTCGTGGACATCACTGGAAAAATGGACAAGATGAAGGTCAAGAACGGCGGCAAGTTGAGCATCCCCGACACAAAAAAATTGCATGATGAAATTACCGATCTCAGTGTCAAAATTTATAAGCAACGTCTCGAAAACGTATACGCTGACTGAGTTTTAGAATCCAACTCATATCCGAGCGCTGAAACCTAGCAGGTGTTATAGTGGAGTAGTTGTTTCAGCAAGGCTTGCTTGGGGATAAACTGAGATTGTGCCGGAAAAGCAAAGCAGTATTGAAAATATTGATTTAGAGACTCCGGCATCGAGGAAGCTTAAAACAGTAGTTGCAGCCGCTCAGGAGCCAGTGCCGGAGCCGGGAGCTGAGCCCGGGCCCGAACCCGGCGCTGGGCCCGAAACCGGACCAGAGCCAGTACCAGAATCCGGACCAGAACACGAGCCTGGTTCTGCAACTGGAGCTGGGCTTGCAACCGGCGCTGGGGCTGTAACTGGAGCTGTGCCTGGGCGCTTGCATTCCGGCAACAGGGCCGAGGCAGAAAAACTCTTAAAAGAGCTACCGGAGGCTGAGTTTCTGGACCTGCTCGAAAAATCATCACCAGAGCAACTACAGGCTTTCTTGGATAAACTGGCTCCAACCAGACAACCGCTTGCTCAGGCTTTGAAAGGTCTTTTTGCAAAAGCAGTTGAAATACCGGACGAACCGCGTGGCTCACTTTCAATCGTTGCCTGGTGGGAATCAAGACGTATTCTTTTTAATTTGATTGTAGGTGTTTGCGGGCTGCCCACGCTTGCAATTGTATACTTGACGGGTCTGGTATCAAGCTTCGGCTTTCTTTTCTGGGGAACCATAGAATATGGTTTGCTGGCAAATGTATGTTTTACAGCCGGCTGGATTTGCGAGCTGATTGCCAGATCCTGGTGGCAGGAACGTGCAAAGTTTTTGGGGCCGATTCTGTTTTCGCTGGGCATGATTTTTTCAGTGTTGCTGACACTTGGCTCTGGGCTGGGTGTTATGATCCTCTTATTCTTAATCAACATTCTCAAAGCAATAGTTTAAGACTCCTGATCTTGCGAGCCTGGGCGTTTGCGAGCTTCGGGCTTGCAAACGCCCAGGCTCGCGAGCCATTAGGAGGTAAATATGGGTTTAGTTTGTAGCGGGGTATAAATAAGATGGTCTTGGAGTTTTAGCATTTATGAAAACAGGAATCTACATTTCTGCACTGTTTTTGCTCAATATCTTAGTGCTACCACCGGCGATATCGCAAAATTCTGCAGCAAAAAGCTACATTTTCAGAACCTCCAATACTCAGGCAGATGTAAAACAACTCGGAATCAAAACCGTGCCTGCTTACGTAATGATAGATAATCAACGCCATGATGGGCTTTATATAACAGGTAAAGCTGCAAGCGAACTCGGCGATATGATGAAGCTTGCCCCCGGGCAGGTTTTACTCACTCTGGACGGATATAGAATGAGTTCTGCTACTGTGGCAGAAAACTGGCTGGCAAGAAGAGGGCAGAAACCGCTTTCCTACACATGCGCGGTTTTGCAGGGCGGCAAGCCATTTATTATTTCCGGCCAGGTTCAAGCGGCTGCTTATTCTTCGGCAAACAGCAGCACTGGCTCGTCAGCACAGGGCAGCGGCCAGCACAGCGCCGACGAGCTGGAAAGATATTGCATTTCCTTGATAAATGCAAGCCGGAAACAAGAAGGTCTGCCTCCCTGCCAGCAGGATGCAGCAATGATGAGGCTTGCAAAAACCTATTCGGACTATATGAAAGACCATGCTGATTCATATGACCTCACCGTCACAAGGAGCCCTCACACTGATCTTGAAGGACGAAAGCCGGGAGACCGTGCCCGCGCAGCCGGCATTACTGCGCCTGTGCTTGAGAATATCGGCAGGGCTAGTCGCGGGTCTTTTGTAAGCGATCAAAAAATTGTAGCCGACCTCCATGCAGATATGATGGCTGAGCCAAAAGGGCAGGTTAACCACAGAAGTACAATCATGGACCCGAAATGCAGAGCCATAGGCGTGGGAATAACAAGAACCGGAAATCGTTTTTACATGGTTGAGGAATTCAGCTATTAGAAGCGGACGGGTTCAATCCATCAGGATGCAGGATGCTAATATAGTTCTTTTGCTCTTGTTTTGTATTTACGGGAGAGTCTTATGTCGGAAAAAGTCCAGTCTCGACTATGTGCCGCTGTAGTTTGCAATAAATTTGGTGTATTGCCTGACGGTCAGCAAGCTCACTTGTACTGCTTGAGCAATAGCTCCGGTATGTCAGTAAAAATCAGCGACTACGGTGCAATCATCACTGAGATTCTGATCCCTGATGAAAATGGAAAGCAGCTAAACGTGGCTCTTGGTTTTGACAATCTTGAACAGTATCTGGCTAAACATCCCAGATTCGGCTGTACAATCGGCAGGTATGCAAACCGGATTGGCAATGCAAGCTTCACTCTCGATGGTGTGAATTATAAATTAGCTGTAAACAATGGTAAGAATTCAATTCATGGTGGACTCGTCGGTTTTGACAAGCAGAAATGGGAAACTCTTGAATCAGGTGAATCTGAGGAGGGAAGCCGGCTCAAACTCAGGCTTTTGAGCGAAGATATGCAAGAAGGATTTCCTGGAAATCTGGATCTTAAAGTCGAGTTTTCAGTATTGAATAACAACTCTTTGCAGATCAATTACGAAGCCGTTAGTGACCGTGCCACTCCTCTAAATTTAACTAATCACAGCTATTTCAATTTGAAGGGTGCCGGCCAGGGTGAGGTGCTTGATCACATATGCCAGTTCAATGCTGCGTTTTATACACCCTTAGATTCCGAATCTATTCCGACTGGCGAAATTACAAGCGTAGAAAATACGCCATACGATTTTAGAAACCCGGCTTCAATTAGATCAAAAATTGACGGCACCGGCTCGGGTTACGACATTAACTTAGTTGCCGGATCTGAAAGTGCGGCAGAGTCATTGATTCATACTGCAGGCGCAGATCCCGCCGCTCTGCCTGCGATCAGGAAAGTGGCTGAAGTGCATGAGCCCGGTTCAGGAAGAAAAATGCTTGTTTATTCCGACCAGCCGGGATTTCAGTTCTTTACTGCCAATTCGCTAGATGGAAGCATCTCCGGAAACGGGGGCAGTTACGTAAAACATGCTGGTTTCTGCATCGAAACCCAGCACTTTGCAGACAGTGTCCATCACAAGAACTTCCCGAATGTAATTTTGCGACCCGGTCAGATTTTTAGATCGAGCACTCGCTATGTGTTTGAGGTTTAAAGGCTGCAGTGTCTCATAAACGCAAGTGAGGATTACTGTCCGCCCGGGGCGGGCATAGACGCATTGACCCCCTGAGTGGCTGGGGCGGCGAGTGTCTGAGAAAGTCATCCGGTATCATATGCGATGCGAAGTTAAAAACCATGTTTTGCGATTTCTCTCACTGCTCTTTGTAGTTGCGGTGTTCTTTCTTGCAAGCATTCACAATGCCGAGGGACAGCCAGCACTAAATTCAGAGCCGGCTCCGGCTGCCGCTGAGGCTCCGGCTGCGGCTCCGGCTCCGGCTGCGGCGCTTGCGTCTGAAGCGCAAGAAATTAGTAAAGCCGCTCCGGTAATAGTAGGCGGAAAGCAGCTCTTTTCGATTGAAGCTTCGTTAGGACCGATTACAGCAGCCGAGCGGGCTAAAAACATAGTTGATACTTTGAAGAGGCTTGAGTCTGATCAGCAGTTGCGGGTCGGCTTGTTGGAAGCGGTTGATAAAGGAGCTTACACGGACATAAGCTGCGGAGACATACGAGTAATGTCTGTTACCGAAGGCGACGCCAATATGAATGGTGTTTCGCGGCAGGCACTTTCGAAAAAATATGCAGAGCACATAAAGAAATTCTTGATTGAGAGCAAAATGACAAGCCATGCTCCGAGTGCTTTGACTTCGAGCCTCAAGCACGCCGGTATTGCCACTGCTGTTCTCTTTGGCATATTGCTGGTGCTTGCAATTATCGGCAAAAATATAAGGAAGCTTCTTGAGAGCTGGAAAGGAAAGTATATAAAGACAATAAAAATACAGAATGTGGAACTGCTGGCTGAGGACACCATTTATTCGGTTGTTTTCGGATCTATAAAACTGGTAAGAACAGTGATTCAGCTAACTGTTTTATTCACATACGCAGTCACAGTATTGAGCTTCTTTCCGCAGACAGAACAGATTGCTTTCACACTCAAAGACCAGGTAATTTATGCGATTTTTCAGCTTGCAGGCCCCGCAATACTTGGCTATTTGCCGAACCTTTTTTTCATGCTTTTGATTGTTGTGGTTACTAGATACGTAATTAAGTTTATAAAATTCGTTGCAAATGAACTTGAGCGCGGCACTCTGAAATTACCCGGCTTTGAAAAGGAGTGGGTTGCGCCTACCGCAAACATAGTTCGTTTCCTTGTCCTGGTTTTTGCTGCGATGTTGATTTTTCCGTATTTGCCCGGCTCCGGATCGCCTGCGTTTCAGCAAATTACCATTTTTCTTGGCGTGTTGCTTTCTCTTGGCTCCACAGGCGCAGTCGCCCATATAATTGCCGGGATTTTTCTTACATATACCGGTGCATTTCGCATGAACGACCGGGTTCAAATCGCAGATACCATAGGCGATGTGGTAGGAAGATCACTGCTTGCCACAAGAGTAAGAACTATCAAACACGAATATATTACGGTCCCCAACGGGCTGGTACTCGGAAGCCACATTGTTAATTACAGCGCTTCAAGATCCGACCCGGGTTTGATATTGCACAGCACCGTAACACTTGGATATGATCTGGACTGGCGCGTTGCCCACGAACTTTTGATTAATGCCGCAAAGGAAACAAAGCATATAGTTTCTGAGCCTGCTCCATTTGTTTTGCAAACCAGCCTCAATGATCATCATGTGGCTTATCAGATAAATGCATACACAGATGCACCATCTAGCATGGCTCTTGTTTATTCGGAACTGCACCGGAACATTCTGGATAGGTTCAGGGATGCAGGGGTTGAGATACTCTCGCCTGAGTACCGGGCAATTCGAGACGGCAATAAACTTGCGATTCCAGAGATCAAGTCTTAGTCTAATGTTTTCAGCCATGCTTTCAATTTAGCTTGTTTCTCTTTTTGATCTGGCTCTCTGGCAGCTGAAATCAGAATTTTGAGAATGTCTCTAGCCGTTTCCATTTCTCCCATGGCCAAAGCGTCATTCACAAATGCAAATGCAGATTTAGAACAAGCAACGTGAGTAGGTTTTCTTCTGAATGACTGCTGCAAGGTCTTGAGCTTGAAGCGTAATCCCCGAAAGCGTTTTTCGAGCAGATCAAGCCAGGCAAGATAAAGGTAGGCATATTGTTTCCACAAGTAGAACTCGGTTCCATAGTACTTGAGTCGGCGGGCAAATTTTCTTGCTGTTTCCAAATCACCTGCTTTGATAGCTGTGGGAGTAAACTCGATTAACAAGCCGACACGCTCTCCCAGAGAGTCACGGCCTTTTAGCGACTCCTTTGCTTCAGCCAGAGCAAGTTGTATGAGTTTTGTGCTTTCTTGATTCTGAGCTGAAGCTTTGCTGCGGAAGTGATAGGCCAGCTTACGTGAAGCAAGGGCCCGATTTTGTCTCAGGTATTTAGCACGCGTAAGCAGCTCCTCACTTTTTGTTTTGTCATGAAAGCGAAAGAAGTTGGAAGCATTTAAATGTACCCGCCAGTTTGAGTCGTGCTTTGAAATTTGCAGATCCCATAACTTGCTTGCTTTTTTTATTCTGGCTGCAGTCCAGGCAAGCTCACGGGCGTGATGCTCATGACCTAACTGTGCGCATACATAATCTGAAGGGCGATTTTCAACCATCCAGAGCATATGCTTGAAATAGGCCTCTTGCTGTTCGGCTCGCGATCCGTAGAATCCCAGTAGTACGAGGCGCTTGCTTAGATTATCCGGATCTGAAAGCAAGAGTTTTTCAGCACGCAGTGATTCCTTTCTGCTTATGCTCTGGCCTGACAGTATGAAAAACCAGTCGTTTTTTGAACCGTCCGGCGGCGAAAGATTCTTCGATCTTTTTGATTCTTGAGATTGAGGATGGCGCGAATTCGGCATCGGATTTGCCCTCAAAAAATGATGAGTGCTTTTTGCTTGCCCGATCAAGAGAATTATACGAGTCAAAGCCAAATGCACAAGTTTCTCAGTGGGATTTTGCCCAGGCTATGTTTAAGCTACTCTAGTAGATGGAAACCACAGCAAGAATGAATTCGCTTTTTCGGGGGCAAATGAGCAAAGCTTGCGCATTATGACCAATGGCGCTAGGATCTCAAATTCGAACGCCCCGATGCAATGGAGATTAATCATGACTACCGCCAGAAGAGAAATCCATGCGCATGTTGAAAAACTCGGACAGATAGCCCAGGGTTTCTTTGCATCATCAGCGATAAATGCAGTGACCCGCCTGGGAATAGCTGAGCTATTGGATAATAAACCTTTGTCGGTTGAAGAAATGGCTGAAAGAACCGAAACCAACAAAGACGCGCTGGCTCGGGTCATGCGTTTGCTCTGCAGCCTGGGAATATTTAAAGAGATTGAACACGGTGTATTTGCAAATAGCGAAGCCAGTAACTTGATGAAGGCTGATCATGAGAATTCGCAAAAAGACATGCTGCTTTTCATTAGCAACCCGTTGCATTTCAAAGCCTATACGGACATGATGCCGACTCTTAGAGATGGTCGTTCTGCCGCACATCATACATGGGGGAAAGGAATTTTTGACGTCTTTGCTGAAGACGAAGAAGAGCAACGCTTATTCGACAATGCGATGACCAGCTTTTCTCGCCGTGCGATTCCGGGAATTCTTGATGCATATGATTTCAGCGGTATTGGAAAACTTGTGGATGTGGCTGGCGGCCATGGCGCTTTACTCACGAGCATCTTGCTTGAGTATCCGGATATGAATGGTGTGCTTTTTGATCTGCCGCATGTAGCTCCGGGGGCAAGCGCACGCATTGAGAGTCTTGATCTGGCTCACAGATGCGAAGTTGTTTCTGGTGATTTCTTCAAGGAAGTGCCTTCCGGCGATGCGATTGTTATGAAACATATCATTCATGACTGGAACGATGATGAGGCAGCTGCGATTTTGAGAAACTGTCATAAGGCTCTTACAAAATCGGGCCCAAGAAAGGTGTTGCTTGTTGAAATGCTTCTTGCTGAGATTAACCAGGCTTGTGTCAGCAAGTTTATGGATATCGAAATGTTGATGCTGCCTGGGGGAAGGGAGCGAACCGAAAATCAATTTGCAGAGCTTTTTGAAAGCGCCGGTTTTGAGTTGAATGAAATCTTCCGCAGCAAAGGACCGTGGGTGGTGCTTGAAGCCGTAGCGAACTAGCGCCCCTTAGGCTTAAGGCGAGCTTTTAAACGGGTTATCCTGAGCTCAACTATCCAGCTCTCACTTATAGCGGTCTGCCTGCAGATTATACATTTGAGCGTAGCTGCTGCCTGTCGCCATTAGCTCCGCATGGCTGCCTTCTTCAATGATCTTGCCTTTAGCAAGGACTAAAATTCTGTCAGCCATGCGAACAGTTGAGAATCTGTGCGTTATAAGCAGTGCCATTTTGTCCTTTGTAAGTTCGCTGAATCTGCAGTAGACATCGTGCTCGGATTGCACATCGAGCGAAGCCGTCGGCTCATCCAGAATTAAAAGTTGGGCCTGTGTAGATGTGCCATTGTTCGTGCTGTTCTTGTCGTCAGTGTTGTCTGTAATGTTATTGCCGGAACGCATAAAAGCTCTGGCCAGAGCTATTTTTTGCCACTGCCCTCCGGACAGCTCGGTGCCTGTTTTCTGTTCTCTTGCTGAATCCTTATCCTTCCCTTCCTGACCAGAACTCCCGTTTGCTTTTTTTCTATTTTCGCTCTCGTTTGCGCTTGCGCTCTTGTTTGCATTTTCGCTCTCGTTAGCATTTCCGCTCTCGATTTCATTTATACTCTCGTTTGCATTTCCGCTCTCGGCGGCATTCCCGTTTCCGTTGCCCTCTTCGTTTCTCTTATGGCTTTCGTTCCCGGTCTTGCTTTTGTTTTCGTTCCCGGTCGTGCTTTCGAACATTTTGCCTAACATAGTATCAAAGCCATGTTTCAGGTCCGCGATAAAAGTATCGGCACCGCCACGTATTGCTGCAGATTTAACCGTTGCCTCATTTCCCATCTCGGCAAGACTGCCGACCCCTATATTTTCGCGAACTGTTAACTGAAAGCGGCAGTAGTCTTGAAAAACCACAGATATTTGAGAGCGCCAGCTTGCAGCATCAAGTTCTTTCAAATCAATGCCGTCAATGAGAATTTCACCAGCGCTCGGGTCGTAAAGCCGTGTGAGTAATTTCACGATTGTTGATTTACCCGCACCATTCTCGCCGACAAGTGCAAGTGTCTCTCCGGCTGCAATTGTAAATGAAACTCCATCCAGAATTGATTGCTCGCTGCCTGGATATTTGAAAGTGACGTTGCGGAATTCTATGCCCTTTTTTATAGGAACAGGTGTGGCTTTGCCATTTGGCAAATTCTCTATCGCCGGAGCTATAGTTAGAAATTCAAAAAGCTCATTTACATAAAGAGTGCTTTTGTAGGTTTCAGAAGTCCAGAATGCGCAGGTGCTTAAGTATGCCTCTATTTGCCCGATTGCACCAAGATACATGGCAAGATTGCCGACGCTTATTTTTCCGTTGACACCGGCAATTTCTGTATAGATGTAACTTCCGATGGTACCGATGCATGAGAACGCGGCAAGAAATACATTAGAGTACAAATGCAAGTTGCGCATTTTTGATCTTGTTTCTTGAAACTTCTTGAACATGTCAAGAAAATTTTGCCTGAAATAGCCACCTAGTCCGAACAAACGTACTTCTTTTCCGTCGGCATTGTTTGTTAAGACGCCGGTGAAGTAACGCATGCGCCTAACTTCCGGCACATCTCCCTGCACTACGGCCCACATTTGATACATCTGCTTCAACTGCAAGACTATTTTCGGCATTGATGCGGCGATGATCAAAAGCACAAGCCATGGATTGAGCTCGCAAAGCATGAGAGATAAGCCGGAAAGCGCTATGGAAGACTGTATTACCTGCGAAACACCCTGGATCATCTGGACTGGTTTATAAGTAAGATCATTTTGAATTCGCTGGAGCTGGTCGTAAAAACGTGGATTCTCGAGAATCGAAATATCAAGCATGCTGTTGACCTTGTCCATAAGCAGCAGGTTGATATCGCGTGTGAGCTTGTCGTTTAATTGCTCGCGGCAATAGTCGTCTATGGGTCTTGTAATTTCGGAGAAAAACCACGAAATTGTAATGAGCGCCAGCGCCAGAAAAATTGGTGCCGGCAGCGTAAAAACACTGGCGGGATTATTTGCAGAAAACTGGCCGACTGCCTCTGGCAGTGAATCTATCAAGAGTTTGAATGACCATACCCCTGCTAGCGGCACAAGCCCCTTTATGATGTCTGAGATTATGAAAACTGTAGAAATTAGCGGCTGTGCTTTCCAGACAAGCGCAAATACCCGGGGCATCTGCAAGCAGGTCTTAAGCATTTTTTGCAGGTCAAAGCCGTGAGAATTCTGCACTTTGCTTTTTTTCTCTTCTTTCTCTGAGTTAAGTCTATTGCCTGCCATGACGAATTCTGTTGATTCATCTGATTATTTAAACATATTTCGGCTTCCGCGTAGTCGCGGGTGTTTGCTGTTCTGCAATTGCATAAATTGTTTCACTGAAAGGCCGCCCATTTTAGCGTCCGTAAGACTGCCGACCTGGCGCTGCTTCACTTCTATCTGAGTCTCTGACGGAAATGCAAAGAGATCTGTGTCGTCGCCACCCGTGGATTGAAGCGGAAAGTTAGCAGCAAGTCCCCACTTATCAACGAAATTAGGGCTTTCAACTATTGGAGTTGTAGTGTTCGGGCCAAACTTTTGCCAGGCTGGCGGTGTGTAAGTTCCATTGCTTGTATGTTTTGAATAAGTGCTTTCTTCTGCGGCTGGAGTGGACGGGGCGGCTGCCGGACTGAGATAGCTGTTGCTTGCGCTTGCTTCAGCACTTGGTGTTGGCGTAGGCGTTTGAATTGCTGCTGGCGTTTGAATTGGCGTTGGCGTAGGCGTTTGAATTGCTGCTGGCGTTTGTATTGGCGTTGGCGCAAGTGTTTGCATTTGTGCAGGTGTTTGCATTGGCGTGTTGCTGCTTGCTGAACTTGATTTTGGTCCGGACTGGCTTCCCTTCATGAAACGCTCAATACCTGAAAGAGCTTTTTGTTTGAGGTTATCACCGCTTGCATGCAAAGCTGAGTCCTGGCTAAAATTCGACACAGACTGACCGGCCGTGCTTTCGTATGTGCTTCCAGCCGCTGTGGAATAATTACCGGTAGGCAAGACTTTGTTCTGCATAAGCTGGCCGGCGCCTTGAATAAGCGAATTTACGCCGCTTTGTTGCAAGGAACCGCTACCATTACCGGCAGGTATAACTTTATTCAAGTAAGGGATCTTATTAACGGGAATCTTGTTGAGCAGATTACCCAGAGGTACTGTTCCCTGATCAGAATTTTGAGCCGATGCAGAATTGCATGTTAGAGCCATGCTTATCAAAAGAATGGTTTTATTCAGGTTTGTTATTTTCATTCTTGCGATATTCATAAACTTCTCTGCTTTAGTGCATGTAGAGGCCGACGTCTCTGGACGTGCCGTTTCCGCCCATCAGCCTGTCTGCTGCCGCATAGTCACCCTGGGCTCGGGCGTTATTCGAAGGGCCATTCCAGGTGTCATTTCCACTTGAAGAAGAATTCCTGCTGGGAGGCGGGCTATAACCTTCAGCAGCGGCTTTCATCATCTCGGCATACTTTACAGGGTCGAAGTGTTCTTTCCAGTCTTTGGCTTCTGCGGTTTGCACATCTCTTATTTTGGATGCAAATTCAGCTTTATCCCTACGTGCTTTTTCTTTAACAGATTCAGGTCCGTACTTTGCGTTTATGGCTTCATCCCAGAAAGGTTCGCAAGAATCGAAGCTCCTGGTTTTAAGACACCAGCTTGCCATTAAGTATGGCCAGGTTGGATTCCCCGGCTCCAGTCTTTTCATCAATAAGTAGTTTGATTGGATCGCATTGGCTGAAATGACGGGGCTGTTGTTTTTATAAAGTGTGATTTGCAAAGCCAGTGCTCGTCTGCCTAAAAGGCGAGCCAGTTGAACGCTCAGGTCTTTATAATCGCGGCTGCCGTATGAATGTGCCATTTCGAGATACTGATGCGAGGCCAGGACTAAATCTCCTCTTCTTTCGGCATCCATTGCGTTTCTAATGGAGGCATCAAGCGCCTGATCTGCAAAGACCGGTGTTGATTGATGCAATATTGAAGCCAGGCAAAGCTGAAGAATATTGAATTTGCTGAGTTTCACTTGCTGACTCTCCGGCTACTCTTCTCTATGTCTCTACAGTATTGCATACTTTGAGGGTCCGGATATTAACGGGATTGTTCTTTAGTGTTCTCCTGAGGGAGTGCAAGATCCTAATTTCCAGACAAAGCCATTGTGGCGGATTTTAGAGGGTTTGCAGAGTTCTGTATTCGGCCTGAGCCTGTTGCTGTTGCCCTAGTTTCTGGTAGAGGAATATCAGGTGCCTGCGAGTTGATTTTTCTAACGGATTCGCTCTTGTTGCCAGGAGAAATCTTTCCAACGCGGGCTCCCACTTGTTCTGTTCTTCTAGACAGAGCCCGCAGTTATAGTGAGCTGGCGCGAAGCCCGGATGCGAGTTAAGCAATTCCTTGTAGATCTCGATTGCCTTATCGAAATTGCGTTTCTCTTGCTCGACAAGCGCCGCCTCGAAGCGGGCTTTGTCTTGCTCGTCAACTGCCGGCTCAAACAGGGCATTGCTTTGATTGAAAATGAATGGCGCAGCTTTTTTGTCTTCTGCCAACAAGGCCTGGCTTAGCTGCCTAAATGGTGGATCCTGTTCGTAAGAGTATGCGCTGCCAGTCAGGATTGTAGAAACTAAAAACAACCAGGCTGAAAGTACCGTTAGTTTCATGGCAATTCGCATATGCTGCTTAATTCCTCTTCTGCTTGGGTTGACATGGTATTTTCCTTATACCATGCCAGTCGGCAGCTTTTGTAATAGCTCAGCATGCTCACGGGGAAGCGTCTTTTTTGTTGCACTGGGACAGTGCTTTGTCGATTGAAGCAGAAAAAGGATCGGTACATGCTCCAGCCAGTTATGGTGTGACCTTAGTCCACAAACAGTGACCCACCGGATTCACAACGTCGGCCCATTGACCTCTTGCTCTATCAAGCTGCTTGTTCTTCATTTGCAGACTCTTGTCTATCTCGGCCAGCTTCCGAATTTTGCGAGTCTTGGATGTCTTTCCGGTCATGGCTCTGCCCTCCGTCTGACGATGCTCTTATTATGCGGGGTAAATCAGGGGAAATTGTGAGGATTGCTTTTGCCCGGAAGTCTTAGAACTTTTGTTGCTTACTTAGCGCATTTATTTTGGTGAGCGGCCAGATTTTTGCGTATTGCTCGAGGGTTTGGAGAATTTTCTTTTGATGGACTGACTATTCAGTTATTGCAAGGGCATTCCGTCTCTGTCAAGAGTAATTCTTACCTTCAATTCTCCCCCAGGATGGCCTTTCTGTCTGTCACAGGCTAAACACTCTCGTTAACACGTCTTTCTCGGGCTTATTGATCGGGTTCCCAATGACTTCGGTTGCTGCCTGCCTCAAATCAACTTTCATATTTCCTGGCAATTTCACATATTTTTCCGAATTCGGCTTGTATTTTCGTAAATACTAAAGACGCTTGCCGTGAGTCTCCCACGCTCATCATATGATCTATCAGCTCCAGAAGTAGTTTGAGTCTGACCTCAGGATCAGGTGTTTCAGAGTGGTCCTCGATCTCCAATTGCCATTCAGCCATTTGAATTGCTTGTTTATACAACCCTTTTGAAACATAATATCGATAGAGCTCCGTTATAAATGGCAAAAGCTCTTTGCTATTGGAGCCATGTTTCAGTTCTAACAGCATTAATAACGAACATATGAGTGTTTCAGTATTTTCATCGGCATGCGAGTATCCATAATTTTCTAGGAGTGATTGCAGCGATTGAATCGCTGATTCACGGTATTCGGGCGCTGCGGCATCGGCTGCTGTGATGCGTTTATCTAGGGGGATTCTAGTTGTCTGAAGGTTGCTAGTAATTCCTGCAAACGCACTTAGAACTTTCGTAGAGCCAACCTGCTTCTGTCCGCTCAACGATTTTTCTTCCTCTTCTTCACTCATGATTTCATTACACAAATCAACACACTCGTTGCAAATATATGTTCCTGGTCCCGCTATGAGCTTAATGACCTGATCCTGAGATTTGCCGCAGAATGAGCACTTAAGCCTGTTGTCAGGTGGTGTTGCCATGAAAGTGAGTCCTCGACGATAGTGGAATTCAAGCCATAATTACACAAGCGAGAACCTGAGATCAAGCGACTGCTGTTTTGGTTTAGGGTAAATGTTTGGGAAATTCAAGTCGCCCTTTCGGGTTTCAAGAAACAAGGCGCCTATTTAGAGATGATATTTGTCCGACGACTGTCACCATAATTATCGCGTAGCTCAATGATCTGCGATTTTACAATCTCTAAAATCTGCGTAGGACTTTCCAGAATCGCTTTGTAAGAGGCAGCGGCTGAATCAGCATCTACATAGTTCTGTACACTTTGCTGCGCTGTTTCCAGGCGATCTTCAAGATACTCTCCGGATGTATTGTAAGTGACGATTGCCTCCGCCATCTCCATAGTGATTCCCAATTGCTGGACAAGGTCTCTTGCACAGTGAAAGTCAGATGATGTATCAGATATGAGATTATCCACAAGGCTGCTTGTGGCCAGGATTTGTGTGTTTTTTTGCAGCAAACAAGCGTTGCGAAAATGGAATTTGAGCCTTCTGTTTACCATCTCAATCTGGTGATCGATATAGTGTTGAATGAGTTCTGCCAGCCCAACGTGAACCGGCTGCAGCACACGTTCATCGTCCTTCAAGGTAACCATGGCCAACATTTTTACTGGAATGTCCATTTGCAGGGGTGTTAGGCGAAAGAGTTTTGCAAGAACCTTCTTTGTGTTTGAGTTTCTTCTAAGTTCTACAACGAGTCGTACTCCCTGGCTGTTGCTTTCATCGACTACAGCTGTAACTTCCTCGATTCGACCATCTTTCACGAGTTTTGCAACTCTTGCTGTGAAAAGTTCTGGTCCCACCATAAATGGAAGTGATGTAACTAAAATGTCTTTGCGGTTGTCCCTCAAATGTGTTTCAACTGCGTTACCACGTAGTCTTACGAACCCAGTGCCGGTCTCATATATTCCCGCTAAATCGTCGCCGTTTGTTATCGTTCCTCCCGAAGGAAAATCGGGACCCTTGCACCATTGTAGAAGTTCTCTGCTGGATAATTCTGGACTTGCAATTTTTGCGAGTATGGCGTCGCATAATTCCGTAAGATTATGGGGAAGGATCCGAACTTGCGAACTATCTCCGAAAAACGAATGTCCAATGCCATTCATCAGCAGGATTGGCACCTGAGTAGGCAATAGGAGCGGTTCCTTGCTGGTACCGTTGATAGTATCGACAAAATCTACGCAGTCACGTTCGATATCACCAAGTCCATGCAATGCTATTTTGTCCAAGCTCGATTTTGTAAAAGCAGGTCCAGCAGCCCATTGATCTAGATTACCAATGTTACCTTCGCTTTCTAGCAGAGGGTAACGACAAACCAGTGGATTTGCTAGATGCAAGATGGCGGTGTAAATAGGAGAAGGGAACTGGCAGTGGTAGCGATCAAATATGTATTTGACAATAGCAGCGTTCCTAACGGAACTAATTGATGCTGGTGGAAACAGGCTCAATTGATACATTGCATAAATGATTCGTCGTTGAAGTGGAGTAAGCCCGTCTCTTATGTCTGGCAGCATTCGGGTGAATGTGCCCATTGTAACTATGGGCACTGTAGGTCGATCGGCGCTTACTAACCCTGGTAAACCAAGTTCGTAAACGTCTTGCAAACCGGTTTCTGTGTCCTGTAATTCGAGGACGTCGCTGGGGGCGGCTGCGTTTTTGTTACAGGGAGCATGAATCATGCTGACATATTCAGAAGGGTAATGAGGCTGACTAGAATTACTGAGACAAAAGCGTTGCTCACCAAGCAAGGATTGGGGAAAAGGCACACAAAGTTCAGAGCAAGCGGCAGCAACTTGCGAAATTATCCGTTGGTCAAGTTGCTCTTCCCCTGAACTTCGAAGCAGCACTACTTCGAATTTGCCGTCAAAAGTTAAAATCACTCCTACTCTTGGTCTGAAATTCGCTTTGAACAAAGCCTCAGTTCTGGAGTAAATTTCCTGTATAGGTGTATACTCACTTAGCACATGAAGGTTCACCAAATTCGGGTTGATGCTGCAACTCGAGAAATCAGAATTTCCAAGCTGGAAAACGCGTATTCTCAGGTGTAAGAGTCCTGGACAACTTGGTGGCAATTTAGCGCCGATCTTAACAGTATTGGTGATGATGTCCTTTATCACCATCTCTAGATCGGAGTTCTTGTCTTGTTTTTCAATGTTAATACTTTTCACATCACCATTGCGGTCGACTTCTACAAGAATGGAACAGGACAAATGCTTATGTTTCAGAGCCTTACTGGTTTTCATGCAGTGCAAAATAGTTGGTTTTATAGTATCACAACATAATTCATGCAGTTGATACTGATATGAACCAACCCAGAACTCTATCTCTTGTTGTGTGATACGCCTCATGAAATCCCTTCGACCTGAGTGGCTTAAACTGCGGGTAATTAGATTTACGAATGCACCGGCTGTGTAAGCGTGAATTCTCCTGCATGTCGGCTGTTGACAATAGTGAAGTAGAAATTTCGATTGCATTGCCAAACTCTGCAGAAAATATTATATCTCTTTGAGTTGAACTTCTCAATTCATTCTTGATTGAAGGCTAGCTGCCACCACTGGGAGTGCCTGGAAGTCTCTCCAGGTCTTTCAGGAAGGGCGATCAGGGGCTGAGCTGAAGGCTGAACAGACCTGTCAAGGAGGAGGCTGCAATTCCGCTGCAAATACGTTACAAGCCAGCTTGGATGATAGGACCAAATGACTCAAATTGGCCTTGCGTAGTCGAAGTGAATCCAGCTTGGTCATAGTTGTTCCAGTATGTAGGATATACTCTGACATACTAGGAACTTTGGAGTAGTTCAAGTGGCCTGCTCGCTCATTCGCAATCCGGAGACAGAAAAATTTTCGGCTTTTGTTTTTTCGTTTTCAGAGTATTTTCAAGCCTTATTTCCAATTGATAGTTTCACTTTTAGAAAAGAGCTTCGAATTATTCGCAATGCAGCAGGGCAATCGTTTGTAAGAATGGTGCCGTCTTTGCGTCGAAAGAACTGAACGCATTTTTGCCCTTCTGCCTCGAAAATAAATTTCTCCGCTTCCCTGCGAGTCATTGAAGAAAGATTGTAGACATTCAATTGGCAAGTCTGGCAAAAGCGCCTGCGTTCGTCTCCCTTCATGTTTTCCCAGTCAGCAGAGCATGGAGAGGCAATCTCGATATCATCAAGAAATTTCCAATCTTTCTCTTTCATGGCTTGAGCTATCCTGTTCTTCAATGAAAGGATCTGGTTGAACTTCGAATTTCACCCCATTAATAACTTAGCTCAGGTATCTAGTTCTGCTCAGGCTAAAAACCCTGGCAAATGTGCATATTCAAGATTAAAAATCAGGACAGGGGCGACTTTACTAAATTAATGAGTTTGCTCAACAAGAACTATGGCGGTGATTTTCTTGTTTAAGGACATTTTCCCGACTGGGAAAGTGGCAGATGTTAGGAAATATCTGGTGAAGCCAGCCTGCAGAGCAGAAGAGGCACCAGGAACTTGAAATGACGCTTGACAAACAGGCGTGTTCTGAATGATTATGAATAGAGTCGGATGATTCTTTCAAAGTCACATGAACAAGAAATAGACCACCCAGGACTAATAGCGTAACGACGGACTTTGTCGTCGGCACTGTTCTCTTGGAGGAATTAGTAATGGATTACGAACAGATTCGCGAGAGCGAGGACAGATCATGGTCTTTAAAATTAATTGACAAATTCAAAAGCTGCAACGATGAAAGCGAACTCAATGAAATTGCCCGCACATTGCAAGCGCTGGATGATTATAGAGCGGAAAAGCCGATTCAGGAAATATTGGAAGACTGCAATAACAGTCCTTTTCTTCGATCACTGGCTAGTGATATTTTGTCAGCCTGCGTTACGAGCGATACTGAATCGCTGAGAAAATGCTGGTGGGAGTCCGGCGATGAAATCTTGATGAGGCATGCCATAAGGGTTTCCACGAGAAGAGAAAAGGAATTGCTCAGTAAAATAGCGGCTGATCCTGAACACAAGTTCTATATAGATGCAATTGAATCAATGGCGTTTGGCTATGAAGAACCTTGCTTTCAGGAGCTTAAGATCAGAGCAATGTCTCATAGTGATCCTGCTGTTAGAAAGGCGGCTGCAGAAACGCTGCTCTGGGATCAACCAGTGGCCGCTGAACCGGGGCTTCTAGTTCTTGCCGATGATGAAGAAGACGAAGTCGCCGAAGAAGCGCTAAATGCTTTATGTTATTACAGCAGTCAAGCAGTTCTGCGACGGCTTTCTCAGCTTAAGGCAACAGGTCGGAAGCCACTGAGAGAAATGCAAGAGAATGCATTTGCAGAACTAAGGCAAGATTTCGAATCATCAATAGGTCATCTGCGGGCAAATAATCCTGAAGCGTTTCGAGAATTCAGGAACTGGCTGGCTCCAGTTGAAGACCTCTTTGACTGGAACGAGATAGAAAAACATGAGCATGCCACCGACTACTCTGCGCCCAAAGCGTTGAAGTTAAAAGTTAGCGCTGCTGAACTTATCGAGAAATTCAGCGATGAAAATGGTAAATGGGCTGGGAGTCGGAGCTATTGCCATTCAATTGATTACGAAGCATTCTCAGCTGATGAAAAATCAGCTCTGGAGCGCTTCTTTTCAACGCATATAGATTGGTCGGTGCGAGAACTGGCAGGTCTTGTGCTTGCAAAAACAGGCTGCGGAAATAGCTTGATGAAGCTATTGGATGATACTGTTTTGCGTGTGCGCAAATCTGCCGCCTATTGGATTAGAGATCTAAGCAAAAGCCCGGAACTTGCAGAAATTCTCTGGGAAATGGTGCTGGATGAAGAAAACGGCGGCACTTTCGGCATTGAAGCACTGGAAAGCTATGTAATCCATGAATCATCTTCTAATAGCCTCGAAGAGCGCTTAGTGAATTTAGCATTAAGCGATTTGAGAGAATCAATTCGAATGACGGCGGTTTGCGAGTTGAAAAAACTCGGGGCAAGAGCATCCATCAAGTCTGTACTTCCCCTTCTTAAAGAAGCGCCACTGGTCACATGGACCGTTCACGCGAGCATTTTAGACGCTTGCTTTGCCCTGAAAATCAGTGTGCCTGATTTTGCGCGACTGGCAGAAATTGACGATTTATATGTGCAAGAGGCCCTGGCAAAAGTGCTTTCGTTGGGTGGCTAGGCTCGCCGGCTTATGAAACGGTGCCTGAATCTGACTGGAAGGTCGATGCCGAGGGTGTGCTGCATGTAAAAAACAGCAATATCGACAACGGACGTACTAATCAAGCTTTTCCTGGAGGCAAAATCGTACCCGTTGAAGGCGGTGTCGAAATAAGAGAAGCAAATGGCGATGCGCTTGTAAGGATGCATATTGGCGCAACTGAAGGACAAGAACAGTGGAAAAAGCTTGTTGACAAAACGAAGTAGTTTGATTTCCAGTGCAAGCAAAGAAGTTTGACGACATTCCTCAAGAGCTCCTGGACCCTTTTAGGCACGCATACATGAGCGCGTATGAAGCGTTCAAGTATGGTAATAGCGTAGCTCAGGTTGTTGGCGATTGGAGAGAGGGTTTAGAGGTTGTGGGGACCATGATTTCCAGTCCGCTTTCAACTCACGACAAAACGCAAAAAGCTCTGAATGATTGTGATGTGGATTTTCACAATAGTCATGTGGGGCGCAGAATAGGATCTTGGGCAAGAAATTCAGGATTAAGCTGGGAGCAAACGGTGACTGTTTTGGCCAGACAGACTAAACTTACAGGCAGTGACAAAAAGATTCCACTTTAGGTGAGTAGCAGATGCACGAGCTAAAGCCAGTTTTGATGGGATGTGGAGCTCTGTTACTTTGCTTTGGCCCTGCTTTGGTTTCTTGGCTTCTATTTTTCAGGAAAAAGCACAGCAAAGTGCTGTTGTACTGTTCCATTATTCTCAGCCTGCTTGGAGCTGCAGCTATTTTCTGCTTATTTCCCAAATCATATCCGCCTGGATAAGCGCAGACTGCGGCTGCAAAGTGATTAATTGATTTTGGCTATTGCCAGAGGCACCTACAATAGCGGCCCGTTAGCATACCGCTGGGACCCAAAACGCAAGCGTACGGACCGTACAACCTTGGGGCAATTCTCGCTGGATGCATTTAAGTCTACTGATTTTGAGCAAAACCCACTTTCTTTCATGGGAACTAATCCCCGGCTTTCGGTTGAAATGGCTCGCGAGCTTGCTGTAGCTGTAATTGGAAGTAAGCAGGACTTTAAGGGTCAAAAGCGTTCAGTTTCCGGAGAACTCACGCTGAGCGAGTTGTTTGAAGAATACATGACCCGGCACATGGATAAATCCAAGAAAACCGGCGACGAAACAAGACGGAATTTTCAAAGGCATCTGAGTCATTGGCAGAAGCGTAAGCTCAGCCTGATTACACAGAGTGACTGCGAGGAGTTGCACGGACGGATAGGCAAAGAGAAAGGTCCTTATGCAGCCAACAGAGTAATACAGATGCTCCGTGCGATGTTTAACAAGGCGAAGTCCTGGAAGCTTTTTCTCGGAGAAAATCCGGCACAAGGAATATCACTTTTTAAAGAAAAACCGAGAGAGCGATTCTTGTCCGACGATGAAATCCGCCGATTGATCACAGCCCTGGACGATGTACAATAAAAAGAGCCATGTCTTAGAGTCGGAGCGGCTCTACAAGAGATACTTAAAAGGTCGCTTTGGCAAAAGAGTGCTTTCGACACTCACAAGGAAAGAGATTCAGGACTTCCATGGTGAACTAGGCGAATCTGTTGGACAGACAGCGGCTAACAGGGCCGTTGAGCTTATGTCGGTCGTAATCAACAAAGCAATTGACTGGGATCTATTCGATGGCAGAAATCCTGCGACTAGAATCAAGAAATACTACCTAAAAAGCAGGAAACGCTTTCTTACGCCCAGTGAAGCAACGCGGTTTTTTCAGGCAATATCAACTTTCAGAGGGACAGACGGGGCTGACCTGGCTCTCTTAGCTCTTCTTACTGGCGCCAGAAGCGGCAATCTCCGTCGAATGCAATGGCAGGAGCTAAACCTAGAGGAAGGGATATGGCATATTCCAGAGAGCAAGAATGGTGACGACTACGACATTCCCCTTGTGCCTCTCGCGATTGATACCTTGAATCGTCGCAAAGCTGCAGCCATCCACTCAAAGAGTAAGTACGTTTTTCCGGCTGTCGGAAGCAGCAAAAAGGGGCACATAGAGAATCCCAGGAAAACCTTCAAACAGATTCTCGATTCTGCCGGCATTGAGAACTTTCGGTTTCATGATTTACGCAGATCACTTGGTAGTTGGCTAGCCATGACAGGTTCGAGCCTGGTAGTTATAGGCCGGGCTCTCAATCATCGGGACCCGAAGTCAACAATGATCTATGCGCAACTCGATCTCAACCCAGTTCGGCACGCAATGGATGCGGCAATTGAATCTCTGCTATCGTCAGCAGATCCCTGCGTATCAGCCGAGTTTTCTGTTCAAGGCTCTCCGGAGGGCCCGAAGCAGTTTCTGAGACTGGTAAGGCCACTGTCGGCAAGAGCACGCTACTTACGGTTTGAAGAGAGGATCGCTATCCTGAGGGATAGTTTTGGGCTGAGAGAGTTCTCCGTAAGCGAAGCTCAAACTGCCTTGGCACTGGGAGACTCCCAGACCAGGCTGCTTCTGGAGCAGATGCTCAGGCGTGGGCGCGTCGTGAAAATGAAGACAGAAAGAATGAAGACACTTAACAGAAAAGTACAGCTCTATATGTTAAGTGAATGCACAGAAGCAGCTCGGGCTGAGTAAAACTCCGCTTTCGATAAATAGCAGATTATACGGTTACAAGGTTGTCGTCAAAAAGAAGCGGTTGGTACTCCGGGTAGTCAAACGGTTCAAATCCAGCCGGCAAAAATGGGAAGTAAAAACAGAGGAAGAAAACAGATCTGCAAAGATTCACTTGCTGGCTTTTGCAAAATCATTCTTGAAGTGGTTTTCCTAACACGGTTCTTGCTTCTGCTAAAAGTCGTTCAATTTCATTATCATCTCCAAGGTGGATGAAGTTGTCTATCAGATCATCGGCGCTGAAAATCAAATCTGCGACCCATTTTCCGTTTTTGAAAGAAGCGAAAAAGCTGTCTGTCTCGTCGTACAGATAGATTTCTCCATATTCAGACCGCATTGCCAAAATGTGTTCAGTACTCACGATCAAACTCCTGTCATAATCTTCTCGAGGATCTTCTCTATATGTTCTGGCGTTTGCCCCGTTCTCTTAAGATAGCTATCCCAAGCATTGTCACAGATTTTTCTTGCTCTGGACAAATCTTTACTAAGCTCGTCAATATCTGAAATTGCTTTGCCACGCCATTTCTCATGAATCGAATGTGTGAGTTTCCCTGCTTCGTGCATTTCTCTCGGTACAACCTGGAATTCAATTAACTGTCCATTTGGAGCTCGCAAGTCGAACGGCATCATTCGCCAGCCTCTGGAGTTTGGATCCATTTTACCTATGTTCGCTTCCACAATTTCAAATTTACTGGCTTTTAAGTCCTCAAGGATCTTCGGAAGTACATCAAGGTTGTCTATTACTGTGGTAAATCGCTGTGAGTCTCTTATGTGTTCAATCCCAAACCAAGGTTTTTTCTCAAGTATTTCTGGCCTGGCAGCTTTCTCTATGATCTTTTGAGCGTCTTTCGGAGAACCAAAAGAGAGACTTCCATACTTTTTGTCCAGATGCTGCGTGAATTCGTCGATAAGAGGCTGATTCTCTGCGGATAATTTTTGGAGCTGCATTACCTTCTCTTCTGAGGATGCCGCCTTGTCAATCGGATTCACGATATCGGCGGGATTAACTTTGCGCAAGCCCAACTTCTCAAGTTCTTGTGCGCTCATCTTTTCTAACTTTTCTATTCCGCCCAGGGCCTCTATTTCCCTCTCAGTTAGAGCCCGAGCTTTTGCGCCCCCTCCCAGTGGGAAGAACCCAGGCATCATCTCCCCCGAATGCTCGCCAATTTCAGCCTGGCTCATTGGGTGACCGATGCTGTCTTCAAGGTTATGGTAGAGGAACCCGGCAAATTCTTCGGCATCCTTGGCTTTTTGTTCGAGTGGGGTATTCCAGTAATAGTCAAATGCCGTGTCTAAAGCCGGTCCGATTTGATCTAACGATTCTGTCACAGCTCCTGGCTTGCTCAGATAATCGACCGTCGCATTGAAGGCTTTAGCGAGTCCGTCACCGATACTATTTTTCAGGTCGGCGACATCCTGCCAGCTCTGGACTCCTTTGGTGACCTCCGGAACATTTGATACGTTTCCCTGATACAGAACAACGCCATCTCGATTTTCTGTTGGGACCCCAGTCATTTGAAATATTTCTTCAGGAGCCCCTTCTTTGATTGCCTGCTGTTTCAGGTCATCGAGAACCTGTTCTATAGGTCTTTTGCTTCCTTGAAGATCATTGGGATCGCCAAACTGCTGTTTGAAAGCAGCTTCTTGAGCTTCCTTGTAGGCTTCTTTGTTTTCTGGAATCAGCTGTTTGTCGCCATCGTAAAGACCAAGCCTTTGCCCATTGTAGAAAGTTTTGGAAATATCACTCTCTTCACCTGCTGCCCTGTTATTGTTTTCAGCCCTTTTCTCAGAAACCTGCCGCGCATTCAATGAGCCGGTCTGAAGCTCCGAAGCCGCCTCGCCCCGTTCTTTTGTTTCAGCTTTGTCAGCCAGACGGTCAGACTTGCTTTCAGCAGGTCTGTTGTCTCCTTCTGGTTGAATTGAATTCCCCATGAACAAGTTCCTTAAGCCCCTGTTTATATACCCAGGGGTTTAAGGCAGCATTCGCGTCACTCGCTTGAGCGATATATCCGGGTTGATGGCTGTCTGTCATGATAGAGACATCGGGTTGTATTGGGCTAATGCCAGCAGACTGAGAGGTCTGTGGCTTTCGCTTGCATTTTTTTCGGCTCGAGGTATCCCGCACATGACCAACTCATCCACGCTTCTCTCAGAAAGAGAGTTCCAGGTTCTGAAATTACTTGTCGATGGTTTTAGCAACAAGAAAATCGCAGCTGAACTCGACATCAGTGTTGATACGGTCAAATGCCATATGAAAAGCATTCTTTTAAAATTGAATGCAAGGTCTAGGACTCAGGCGGCGATTGAAGCTTTGAAGGCTGGATTAATTTGAAACTCACGTTGGCAATAGATTAATTTGAGGTCTCCTATTATCCAGCGCACCTCTGAAAGGTAAGGACCGTATATGTCCTGCGGGAAATGTCGATGGACTTTAAATGTGCTTCCGGTAAACTTTTCATTTGCCAGGTCTAGGAATCTAGAGCCGAAAACCGGAACCTTCGCCGGCTGACCTGGCTTTTGTATATATGAAGGATCGCTGGAAGGAGCGTGAAGTCGTGGCAGGCAAAAAGAAGTGCTTACCTAAGGTCTTCAAAACCCGTAGAGAGATTCTCCCGCATGGATGGACTCCAAGTATGAGCGAGAATCCAGCAAACTGGGCTGTTTGGCGAAAAATGATGAAAAAGGCATTCGAAGACCGGGGGTCGACACAAAGCCAAGTCAATCGTTATTTGGATAGCTGGATAGAGGTTTGCAGTGAAATTCTCAAAAGTAGGCCGGACATAAGAGTAGAAGAACCATTTTGGTCAATTGATATCGAGCAGACGCCCGACCTTACTTTCCAGGAAATTCAAGCGATTTTAATTCTGCATCAAATTCAATTCATCCGAGTCAATTTGCGAGACATGAAAGAAACTTGTGATAAGCGGAGCGTCTTTGATGTGATAAACCACTGCTTGCTATTGGGCGATGCCATCAAATGGTTCGCACTTTCAGAATTTGAAGAACCAATCGCGGTAGCGGTCAAAAAGAAAAAAGGAGAAAGGCAAGCAGCGGAGCGAAGGCAAGGTAGTACAGCGGATGAGAGGTGAAATTGTACGCTCAGAATCGATGGGTTGCAATTCTCATTGCATTGCCCGGAATTGACCCGAAATCCCTCTCGCGTCGGCATGGACCTTGCCCAATTTGTGGAGGGCGTGACCGCTTTCGATTCGACGACAGGGATGGCTCTGGAAGTTTTATAGGCAACTGGGCGTTCGATCAGTTCATCCTCCAGCGCCGGCAGAAGCTAGGCAAACCGAGGTAAAAAGCCAAAGTATCAAATAGTGCGAATCCCGCTAAGCGCATCGCATATGGTGCGCAATGTTAGCCAGGCACAGGCAGAGCCGAGGAAAGCGAAGCAAAGGAGCCCGCCGCCCGGGTAAAAGAGCATCTTTTCAAAACCGGTTCTGACGAATATGACGAATCCTGACGAATCATTTTGAGATTCGTCATTCTAAAAACTGTTAGCAGCTATGGCTTTGCGGCTATGTATGACGAATTGACGTATTTCCTTTCTTTTAATAGAGAGAAAAAAGAAAAGAAGAAAAAAAACGGCGGTTGAAAAAAGTAGAGGCTTTGTGAATGAAAAATTTTCGTCAATTCGTCATTGCTGTCAGACATGACACGGGCCTGACACTGGATCAAAAATGCCTACCCCAGAAACACCTGAAACAGTAGCTTAAAAGCTCGTGATACCAATGATTCGCGCCCAGAGAGATTCGAACTCCCGACCTCATGGTTCGAAGCCAGGCGGATGGCTGTCTCATGTGGTTTCATTTAATCTTATTATGCCTGATTTTACTTACCTTTTGGGATATGCTTGTAGCAGGGTGTTTCATTAAATTACCCCATTTTGGACCCAATTCCGATCACCATACGATCACCGGAATCCTCAAGGTTCTGAAAGCTGTCCCGATGGTAGATGCCAGGAGCTAGAATAAAATGCCTGCTAAAAAGTCTGAAAAACAGAAAAAAAGCTTCCCTTTTACCAAAGACAAGCTGAAAAAGCTTCAGCCGCCGCCTGCGGTCAAAGGCTCTGAATCGACAGCAAAGGAACTTTACTACGATACCGGCAGCTCTTACCTGGCGCTCCGTATTACAAGCAATGGAGTAAAAAGCTTTGTAGCATACCGGTGGGATCCAAAACGCAAGCGTACGGACCGTACAACGCTGGGACAGTTCTCGCCGGATGCTTTTAAGTCAAGTGAGTTTGAGCGAGATCCACTGTCTTTTATGGGAAGCAACCCTTTGCTCTCGGTTGAAATGGCTCGAGAGCTTGCCGCTGCGGTAATTGGGAGCAAGCAGGACTTCAAGGGGCAAAAACGCTCAGCCTCCGGCGAGTTAACCTTGAGTGAGCTGTTTGAAGAATATATGACCAGGCACATGGATAAGTCCAAGAAGACCGGCGAGGAAACACGGCGGAACTTTGAAAGGCATTTGCATCACTGGAAAAAACGAAAACTCAGCCTGATCACACAGAAATACTGTGAGGAGTTGCATGGTTGTATCGGGAAGGAAAAGGGAGTTTATGCCGCCAACAGATGCATACAGATGCTCCGGGCTATGTTCAACAAGGCAAAGTCCTGGAAGCTCTTTCTTGGGGACAATCCGGCGCAGGGAATTACACTTTTCAAAGAACGCCCCAGAGAGCGATTCTTATCTGAGGATGAAGTCCAAAGACTTTTCAAAGCCTTAGACGATGCACCCAGAGACACACGCGATCTTGTGTTTCTTAGCCTATTTACAGGCACTCGCAAAATGAATGCTTGTAGTATGGCCTGGAAAGACTTAAATCTGAAAGAACAGATATGGACGATACCGGACACCAAAAGCGGTGGCACGCAAACAATCAACCTGGTTCCCGATGAAGTAAAAATACTCGAGTCCAGGAAGAAATATCTGGCTCAAATGGGCAAGCTTGGAACCTGGGTGTTTCCTAGTAATAGCAAAAAAGGGCATTTGCTTGATCCAAAGACATCATGGACGACACTCAGGAAGAAAGCCGGAATTGAAGATCTGCATTTTCATGACTTAAGGCGCAGCCTGGGGTCATGGATGGCTTCTGGCAATACAAACGTCGCTCTGATTCAGAGCGCATTAGGACACAAGGACGTTAAGACAACCATTAAGCACTATGCCAGGGCAAAGAAAGACGCCCTGAGGGAGGCCAGAGAGGCTGTACACAAAAAAATGAAGGCTGCTGCAAGCAAGCCAACTGATGAGAATGTTGCGAATTTGAAGAAACGCACATACTGAGAGGTCTTTGCCTGGACTGCAGTAAACAAACGGCGAAAGAATTTTTGATAGTTTTCGCTAGATATTGATTTCATTCGTTAGAATAAGATCTACTTTGCGCCAGGATGTCATGCGGGAATTGATTGGACGACTAGTTCTATGCCTTTTTTTGGGGGTCGATGTAGCTTTGTTGAGCACGGCTGCTGCTGCTGACCCCTTGATAGGAAAAGTCGAGCTGTTGAAAAAAATGGAGCCGATAAAGGACGGGAAGTTAGATTCAACGGCTGGCTCAAAAGGTAACGCCTGGTTCAAAGTTCCAAATTGGTCAGCTGGCACATGGGAGTCGCTAAGTAGTTTGCAGGTCTTTATGTCCGATGAACGCTCAAAGCGTGAGGAGACGGGATCCAGAACCTTGAATGAAAATAGACATATTCAGATTGGATGGCAAAAGGATAAGTTAGGTTCGATCTGGCAAAGGGAGGAGGAACTTCGCTTCAAGCCATCAGCCTTGAAAATGCAAGTGGAGGATAAAGACAAACTGGGTAAGGAACCGAAGATTCTTTCGGAAATAATTTACAGAAAGCTGGTAAATGAGGATGCCAACTCGATTACTGTTATAACAACAACCTATTTTCCGAAACACAACACAGCTGAAAAGTGGGTGAATACCGAGAGCAAGCAATCCATTAGCACTTATAGAAACATCGAGCCTGAGATCATGCTGCAGGAATGTGAGGAAAGGGATTTTGATTCGGATGGTTTTCCAACAAAAACACGCAGATTTTTCTCAATTTTTCGTTTAATGAAATCCTTTGAACCTATTGAAAGAGTAGGAAATTTTGATGTACAAGCCTCATTTAGGAAGTTTTTGTCTGATAACAATAACTTCGAGAGAATGTCTGAACGAAGAACAGGGGGTGCTCCATGAAGCGATTCGCTACCCTGTTATTGCCACTTTGTTGTTTTTATCAGGCGGCAATAGCATCAAATACAGTGGCAGAAGCGTATTTGTTGCAAGGGAAGCGATATGCAGATAAAGGTCAATTAAAGGAGGCCAGGCAATGCTTTTTTGAGGCGCTGGATGCTGCAAAAGGAGGACCTGAAGATGGAGAAGTCGCTGCTATGTACAATAACCTTGGTGAAATCGAGCGACGTATGGCAAGTCAAGGATATGAAGGCCAACAATTGCTTGAGGCCGCAAAGGACCATTTAGCTGAATCTATTAGAATCAAGGAGCGAATATATGGAAAAGACTCACTTAATAACGCTCGGCCAATAGACAATCTAGCCCGTGTTTATTACGAGTTAAATGAGTTAGCTTTGTCGGAATCGCTTTACCGCAAGGCTTTAAGTATTAGAGATTTGAAGCAAGGCCCGGGCTCAGCTGATTGCCTGGAGGAACTGTTTTATCTGTCAAAGATTGCCTATCAGCAAGCTAGAATTAGCGAAGCAGAGCAACTTCTGCGGAAAAACATCAATATAGCATCAAGATCATATGGCAGTGCTTCGACAGCTGTAGCTAAGGCTCAGCGGGAACTAGCCAAGGTTCTCTTTGAAGAAGGCAAATTGAATGATGCGAAAAGATGCGTGGCTGCCGCTAGAAAAACTTTTACATTGAAGTCTGGTTACGGTTCTCCGGAAAGTGTTGACTGTATGGATTTGGAGCGAAAAATTGATGAGAGGTTGAGAGGGCAAAAACAATGAGGCCAGACACTCGACTAAAATCATGCCTAGCTTTCTTTCTTATCGGCTTGGCGGTTAGCTGCTTGTATGCGCCTTTTTATGGATACAAACATGTTTTTCGCGGATATCATCCGTTATGGAGTCGTCCTTATGATGGCTCTATGGATTTGGGCACATTGCAGGTTGAGTGGTTGCTATTAATTGCGTCATCAGCAGTATTGTTCTTTCTGCTTGAGTGGACAGAATCGATTGGGAAGTTGGTAAAGAGCGGTGCGAGATTCTTGAGCTCACGGAAGCTCTTAATGCCTCTACTTTTGGTGCTAATTGGAGGTTTTGTTATCTGGGTAACCGTGGAATGGTTTGACTCAAGGTCTCTGGAACTAGACCGAGCCATCTCTCAGCAGGAAGCCTCTGACGCAGGCAGATTAAGTGGAGTTTTCGTTCGTCGTAAGGAGAAAGAGTTTGAGCTAGCTTTAAAGACCAAAGAAGAAATAAGAAGAAAGGCGAGAGCTATTCTCTATGCGCCTGTAAACTGGCGCTGCACCAGGTTGTCACCGTTGAATGCTTATGCTAACCTTGAGACTAAAATGGTCAGTGCCGATTTTATGAATTACAAATTTTGGTATTCGGGAAATCCAGAGGATATGGAAGAGGCCTTGTCGCATTACAAATCGGTTCAGCTTGAAATGTTAGATTCTCAGTTTAACATTGCTGCATCTTGGACGATTCCATCTGAGGCTTTCGCGTGGAAAGGACAACCAGGGAAGAAAATTCTTTGTGCATCAGGAAAAATTCGCTCTAGTGAGAGTCTATATTCTTTGTTTGCTAGTTGGCGATTTTACTAAATTATCTTGAGGCTGGCAGCACAGCAAAAAGTAATGCCAGCCTAAGCTTGCAGATGATCTTTAATCGGGTATATTGCTTCAGTTTTTCCGCCACAAATGTCATTGAATTTAATTTAGAATTGGCAAAGCTCTTCGAAAGGGTAAAACATATAAATAGGGCGCGATTTAAGACAGACATGGTGACAGTGAATGCTTTTGAAATCTTGTCAAATATTAACCGTCTTCCTATTGGTATGGGCAACTGGCAAGCATTCACATGATTTCTACACCTTGCTGCGCGTGGTTGTTTTTTCGGTCAGTGGAATCACAGCATATCGTGCGAGGCTGTTTTTGAAACCAGCTTGGATGTGCATATTCATAGTTATTGCTCTTCTATTCAATCCGTTGTCTGAAATTCACTTGACCAAGAAGACCTGGACCCCGATTAATCTAGTGGTAGCAGCGCTCATTACGATATCGTTGTTCTCAGTAAAAGATCCAAGCGCGAAAAAAGGAGCTGAACAAGATCGGAAATGACGAAGTTCCATAACCTGACTAATGGTGCTGCAAAAATTGTATGCTTTTGCATTTTATTTGTGCTTTTATGTGCTTGCACATCGCCTTTGCAGCAATGGCACAATATCGAGAAAAAAGAGCTTGGTGATTGTACCAAGGATGATTTGCTTGAGTTAGAAAATCTAGAGGACAAACTAGGCGAATCCCAGCAGCGTGAGCTTTTACTTCAAAGGATAGTCAAATTGCGGTTGGCATTGGCACCGCAAGAGAATATCATGTTAGCTCGGGCGTACGAAGAACTCGCTGATTATTACAGGAAAAAAAATCTAAATTCTGAGGCAATAGAAAACTATTCTCAATCGATTTTACTGCTGGAGTCTGATAAGCGACTGTTCAAGAACGGGAAACCGAATGTTATATCACATGGGAGTAGGTTTGTTAAAGATACATCCGAAGAGGACGAAATAATAGATTGTGGTGAGGACTGGTATTTGTCTACCTGCAAGGCATATGCGAAAGTCTTAGAACGAGCAGGGAAAGATGAAGAAGCAAGTGAAATGTACAACAAAGCGATTCAATTTGTTGAGGCAAAGGTGGACAAAGACGATCCCGACTTACTTAAAGTGCTTGAGCCTTGTGCCGATTTTCTGAAGCGATCAGCTGATGAGACGGCATATCTGAAATTAAGGGAAAGGATACTAAGAATAAAAGGACTTGAGTTTGAAAAAGAGGAGCAGGAAAGAGAAAAGGAAGAACGAGACTCCGAAGGACCGGACCAATATGATGGACCGTGAAAGCTGTGGAAATTGAGAAAACAACAGAACGGAAGAAGTTAAAAGGCAGCGATATAGGTTCTAGTAAACAGAAATACTCTGCAATGGATTAAGACAAACTGCAAAATGCTAAGGCTTGTTCATGTGGCTGTTTTTAATCTCTTTGGAACTGCGCTGAAATCTTGAAACAGATGCTAGGAGCCAATCTAGATTCTAGCCAGATTTTTTTTTGCGGGGTTGCTCAGCGTCCATCAAAGTGTTTTCATCTGTATGGATGAAGGTCAAACTTTTGGAGGATACAGAATGAACGATTTACTATTGATTCAATCTGATGATTTGCTTACTACGCGAGAAGCTGCAAAGATACTACGTGTTAGCGAGTCCACTCTTGAGCAAAACAGATCTGCTGGTAAGGGGATTCGTTATGTAAAAATCGGCAAAGCTGTACGATACCGGAGAGCAGATATTAAACATTTTCTGGATGCACACACGGTGGGGAGTGTGTAAACATCATGAATTTTGCAAAAGTAAAATGCGCCCGGTGGCAGCCGGTGATCGCGGACAATGAAAAAAGAACTGGCGGTCAATTGATTTTGAGCTATTGCCT
>CAZTQO010000002.1:0-204465 GCA_964615655.1 uncultured Candidatus Obscuribacterales bacterium
TCAACAGCTCATTTTTAATTGTCCCCGAGTGTCATTTAATTTGACCTCCATCAGCTTACCCAGCGCGAAAGACTTGTTTCAGTGCCCTATGTGGCGGGCTTTTCGGCTGGATCCCGAGCTCGCCACGAGCACCGCCAGCGCCACCAGAAAGTTTCAGTGCCCTATGTGGCGGGCTTTTCGGCTGGATCCACTGAGCCTGACTGATTCGGCTGACACTGCTCCCAGTTTCAGTGCCCTATGTGGCGGGCTTTTCGGCTGGATCTAGCTATATTCACATATCTAGAATAAATGCCTGGAAGTTTCAGTGCCCTATGTGGCGGGCTTTTCGGCTGGATCACCACCATTTGCTTTGTATGCTGGTATAAACACGCGTTTCAGTGCCCTATGTGGCGGGCTTTTCGGCTGGATCATGCCAGTACTCGTACGTCAGCACATTATTTCTATCGTTTCAGTGCCCTATGTGGCGGGCTTTTCGGCTGGATCAATGGCTATCTAGGCGGTTGCCCGCCCTTTGGATACAGTTTCAGTGCCCTATGTGGCGGGCTTTTCGGCTGGATCCCCTGCTACAAGTAATTTCTACACGGACGATCCGGGTTTCAGTGCCCTATGTGGCGGGCTTTTCGGCTGGATCGCGGCAACTGATTTGATGCTGCAGGGATAAACGTAGTTTCAGTGCCCTATGTGGCGGGCTTTTCGGCTGGATCGGAATAAAGTTTTGTGGTCGCTCCGTCGCATAACCCGTTTCAGTGCCCTATGTGGCGGGCTTTTCGGCTGGATCTACGACTTGCGTATATGTGCAAGTCCAGAGCGAAGCGTTTCAGTGCCCTATGTGGCGGGCTTTTCGGCTGGATCCTTTTGCGTTCCGGTAATTGCGTTTGTAAGCCCGTGTTTCAGTGCCCTATGTGGCGGGCTTTTCGGCTGGATCACACTACAGACACCGACAACGAAAACTTTGATGCACGTTTCAGTGCCCTATGTGGCGGGCTTTTCGGCTGGATCTCGGCTCGTGCAAACGAGCCAATGGTGGATGAAAGGTTTCAGTGCCCTATGTGGCGGGCTTTTCGGCTGGATCTTTAAGCTCCTAACAAGAGCGCGGGGGCGAACTATGTTTCAGTGCCCTATGTGGCGGGCTTTTCGGCTGGATCTCAGCCAGCAAGATCTAGCCGTCAACTTACTTGAAAGTTTCAGTGCCCTATGTGGCGGGCTTTTCGGCTGGATCTTTAACTAAGTGTTCATGCTGTGGTAACAGTCTGCGTTTCAGTGCCCTATGTGGCGGGCTTTTCGGCTGGATCTTTTGATTGCTTTTACCGTGCAGGATCTGCAGCTGCGTTTCAGTGCCCTATGTGGCGGGCTTTTCGGCTGGATCAGGATTTGATTGATCGTGCTCGTGCGTATGAATTGATGTTTCAGTGCCCTATGTGGCGGGCTTTTCGGCTGGATCGGAATACTTAGGTCTTAACTGGACTCATGTGCACGCGTTTCAGTGCCCTATGTGGCGGGCTTTTCGGCTGGATCCCGTAATGCACGAGTGAATATGAACTCCCCCTGGGGTTTCAGTGCCCTATGTGGCGGGCTTTTCGGCTGGATCGCAGCGTAGCAAGGGGTATGCGCCCGGGGAAGCCCGTTTCAGTGCCCTATGTGGCGGGCTTTTCGGCTGGATCGCAGATATGCAAAGCTCTGCCAGATAGCGTCACCGTGTTTCAGTGCCCTATGTGGCGGGCTTTTCGGCTGGATCTTGTTGGCTTCCTTCCACTTCCCAGCAATCCACTCACGTTTCAGTGCCCTATGTGGCGGGCTTTTCGGCTGGATCCTTGTGCTTGCTCAAGCTTTACCTCAAATTTCTCGTGTTTCAGTGCCCTATGTGGCGGGCTTTTCGGCTGGATCAGCTCTCTGCAAGTTGATTGTCACTCAGCTTCAACTGGTTTCAGTGCCCTATGTGGCGGGCTTTTCGGCTGGATCGAGGCGAGTATAGACTCGACCCAGTCCCGAATCTAGGGTTTCAGTGCCCTATGTGGCGGGCTTTTCGGCTGGATCTTCAAAGCTCCAGAGCCTGCCTTGTCTGTAATCTTCAAGTTTCAGTGCCCTATGTGGCGGGCTTTTCGGCTGGATCGCCAGGCAGATTGCTCAAGCGAGTAAATCTGCAGTCGTTTCAGTGCCCTATGTGGCGGGCTTTTCGGCTGGATCGCTGGCAGGGGTTCAATGGAACATCGTAAGCCGAATGTTTCAGTGCCCTATGTGGCGGGCTTTTCGGCTGGATCAGTAGGTTCGAGCTGTGATAGTTTGACGGTTCTGAAGTTTCAGTGCCCTATGTGGCGGGCTTTTCGGCTGGATCGGAATGCTTCAAAGAAGATGCAGAACTGAAGATCAAGTTTCAGTGCCCTATGTGGCGGGCTTTTCGGCTGGATCCCGATGGGGCATGGAACTCTTCCTTGGAATAAAAGAATGTTTCAGTGCCCTATGTGGCGGGCTTTTCGGCTGGATCCGAAAGGAATTTGATTGTTTCGGGCAAATTCTCCACGTTTCAGTGCCCTATGTGGCGGGCTTTTCGGCTGGATCACAGGAAGGACCAGGAGCGACTGACGCAGCAGGGACGTTTCAGTGCCCTATGTGGCGGGCTTTTCGGCTGGATCTAAGGGAAACCGTGTTGCTATCACGTAATGACTGGAGTTTCAGTGCCCTATGTGGCGGGCTTTTCGGCTGGATCCTGAAATCAAAGCAGACAGGCGCTATTACTCACGCCAGTTTCAGTGCCCTATGTGGCGGGCTTTTCGGCTGGATCAGAAAAGTGAACACTGCTGTGTTCGTAATTAAAACGTTTCAGTGCCCTATGTGGCGGGCTTTTCGGCTGGATCAGTGCGCATGTTTGAAGCATATTGTGCTGTAGCCGTAGGTTTCAGTGCCCTATGTGGCGGGCTTTTCGGCTGGATCCGCGAAAGCTTAGTGTAGTATTAAGTTAATCGGAAGTCAGTTTCAGTGCCCTATGTGGCGGGCTTTTCGGCTGGATCTTGGCAAACGCGGAGTAAAGTTCGAATGCATAACCAAGTTTCAGTGCCCTATGTGGCGGGCTTTTCGGCTGGATCGAATATGCAAAGACCCAGGCGACACTAAGAATCGCACGTTTCAGTGCCCTATGTGGCGGGCTTTTCGGCTGGATCTCAGGCGTCAAGCGTTGTAACATGCAACGGCGGCAAGTTTCAGTGCCCTATGTGGCGGGCTTTTCGGCTGGATCGATGGAAGATGTTGAGATTGAAACCGATGCCGTCACGTTTCAGTGCCCTATGTGGCGGGCTTTTCGGCTGGATCCGCAACCGTTTAATCGTGCTCATGAGCAGTCCTGAATGGGCGCTGGTTATGGATATACCCAGATTCACTTGAATGAAATCACCCTGCTCGAGAAGGCGTAATTTTCGAAAGAGTCGCAATTGCAAAAAACGCAGGGGAATTTGCGAAAGTAACGCTCAGTCCTTTTGTTTATGCGACTCACCAAAATGCACCAGACGAAAGTCCGTTTGCTGAGTATAACATCTCTTGTAAAAAGGGCATATTACTGGGCATTCTTCCATTAAACCCGGATCGAGTTCTTCCACAATCATGCGCATTCGATCATCTCGTTGATCTAAAAAAGTCTGCCTTAGTTCCTCGTCGATCAGAAAGAAGTCTTTTTCTACCGTAATATTGTCCTTTCCAAATGAGGGATAAACGATACAGCCGAGGTTAACTGGATATTCAAAGAGTGATTCGGCTGTTAAAGCGTAACCTGTTACCTGCAGCTTGTGAAATTCTGCCGGGCTTCCAAATTTGAGTTCGAGAATAAGAGGTTCCGCGGATTGGTATGCATCCACGCTAAGATGTTTACTCAGACCCAGCAAAGATCCATCAAGCCGCTGCTCCAACACAACAGGAATGGCAGCACTTACAATTGAGTCTTCTTTTGCATAAGGCTGCCGACTCAGAGCTTCTCGAAGCCTCGCCTCTATGATGGAAGTTTCATAGTCCCAAATTAGCCGAGCTTTGGTCAATACTTCCTCAAACTGCGGTTTTACTTGATTACGATTCCATTCACGCTCAAACGCCACACTGTCGAATTCACGAAGTTTTGAAATTATCTCGGCCGGATGGTCTATGCCGATGGTCCAGATCAATTTTTTTGCAAGAGCGATTACATCAGCCATTACTTTGTGCAGTAAGCCGCCTTCGATCATCAGCTCATTTGGTTCAAACTTTACCTGCATAACGCGGCGCCACCATAAATCTCTTGCAGTGCTGCAATACTTGCTTGCTACTTCGTAAACAGCCAACTTTAAAGAAGAGTACGGCGGACCCATAGGCTCCTGGTGCCATGTCCACCCCCTGAGTTCACTTGCAACAATTTGCTCGCGAGCAGCAGGAAGCAAAGACTTAAGCAAAAGTTGTCGTTCGTCGCTAGAGAGAAAATACATGTTTAGACCTGTTTAGATCGTATCAGAACAGAAAAGTTTGAACTCGCATTCTTTGCAGCGCTCGCGAAACGGAGTGGGTCTGGGCATGTTTTCTGTCAGGATCATCTCCCGTATGGAATTTAGCAATGCTTTGGCAAAACGCTTTTTCCCCTCTGTAATTTCCAGTGGATAAACAAGCTCGTCTTCCAACATGTATATGAAGCCACGCCGGACTATAGTGTCCCGTGCATCTTCCACCAGAAGGGCATAAGCCGTGAGCTGGTATCGATGGTGCAGGCCAGGCTCCCCAGAAGAATCCTTGTATTCTACGGGATAAAATTTGCCATCGCTTTCGATCAAAAGATCAAGTTTGCCGGAAAGACCCATGCGGTCGGAATGAAAGTACTGTTGGTACAATTTCGTTCCATCGGCAAGTTGATATTTGCGTGATGTTCTGCGCTTTTCACGTCTACTTATTTGAACATGTGCCTCAGCGCCAACCTTCATTTTGTAAGTTGGCAAAGAAGGCACAGGAAGCACATATCGAAAGTAAACGATACGAGGGCAGTATACAAATTGCTTGACGTCGCTGGCTGTTACTTGCAGGTTCTGGATCTTTGAACTAAACTGCCGGTCTTTCTTCCTTTGGTACATCTATAATCTTCCTCAATCTAGCGTCTTTGTCGCATAAGCTGATAATTTGAATGTTTCCCGGACTCGACGAAAGTGTGCGCTTTAGACGGAGCATCAATTCATCTCTGCGAGTAGCACTTAGATCACCCAGAAACGCACTGTACTGTATTCGCTGCAACCCATAATCCTTGCATGCCTCTGAGATCTTGTAGCGGATCCTATCGTCTTCGATATCATAGATAGCAAGAATCATCATCGCATTTCACCAGGAACTGACAAAAGCTTCATACTTGCGTTGACCGCGAAGAAAGGTTGCAAGCCTTCTTGATTGCTCTTGAATGATATGTCTTATTTTGTGTTTTTTTCCTTCATATGTTTCCAAACCGTCAAGACGTTCGGCAACGCGCTTTGCTATCTCACTGCGTGTCAATTTGCTGAGTCCATCATCGTCGAGTTCCAGGTTACCTCCTTTGTTTAGCCAGCCAAACAGCGCTCTATCCACCACTGGTTGCCGAAACTCCTCAATCATATCGAGCACAAGTGATGGTTTCCCCGGCCGATCTACATGCAAAAAACCGGCAAAAGGTTCTAGCCCGGCCAGCATCACTGCGCCCCAGATTCTAGAGTAAAGAATGCCGTATCCATAATTGATCGCTGCATTTACCGGGCTTTGCGCGTCCTTTTTCTCGCGCCTTTCAAAGCCCAGGTCGTCTGGAATAATTTGCCTGACCATGTTCCAATAGGCCTCGCCAATACGCCCTTCAATGCTGAGCAGTTGACCTCGCAATTCATCTATATGCATGGAAGGCAAGCGATCAACCCCGCAGCGAATTGATTCCATTTTGTCCACGCTCTCTTGAAGTGTTTCATAGATTTCAGGATGCGCGGTCCTTCTATATTTGCCGAAATACTTAAGCAGGTTTATCTGATTCTTCGTTTTTGCCGATACGATTTCGCGGGCAAAGTTTGGAGCTCTTTCATCGTTATATGCAAGAATTTGCTCTCGACGTGTCGCGACAGTTGCATTTAAGGATGGGCTGGTGATTTTTGCATAGGGCTTTCCTGCCGAAGTCATGAAATTGATCTGGATACCGCGTTCCATGCATTCTTCGATGAGATCTGTGCTGAGACTTACCCCCTTGCTGGCGACTGTAATTTGCTCCATATCGAAAAGTGCATATTCTGCTGCTACTTTTCCATCCTTTTTAAGTTGAACGCGCTCGGATTTTTTTGCCAGGAAAACTCCATACTCGTCGATCATCAATTCCATCTTTGTCTCTCCAGCAGCAAGCCAGGCAAGCTAAGCTTGCCTCTATCGGATTTAGATATCTTCTTTATATAAGCATTCTATATACAGAAGCCTGAAACGCTAATAGCCCAGACTGCAGTATGCTTGCAGTCAGAGTGTTTCTGCACTTGAATGATTGCTCTAGAAGCCAATACCAATGGAGTCTTTAGCAAGATTTCAAAATGAAAGATTCAGAGAAAATTCCGAATTAAATTTTCAGCGGCGACGTTGTCAGCCGTTTCTGATCGGCCAAATTTTGGGAGATTAATCTCGGAAGAGTTCTATTCACTGATCATATTCTGCGCCAGCACTTGCTAGAGTATGTACCATGGAAGCGGTAACTCTTCTAACAGCAGAAACGCGAGGACTCCAACCAATGCAGATCTGGCTCTTTGAGTTCACAATACAGGCTTTGAATACAATCGAATTTGCTTCCTTTAACGGATCTGCTCTTCGCGGCGGGTTTGGTGATGTATTGAGAAAGCTGACGTGCCACACAGGGTTAGCGGACTGTAGCACGTGCCCTTCATTTAGGGACTGCCCGTTTACGCGAATATTCAACATAGCTCCGCCCGAAAACGATCCTCACTTCAAGGCAGAAACGCAAGTTCCGCGTCCATTTATCATTGAATCTATCAAAGAACGAAGTCTAACTCTCGGGCAAACTGCGAAATTTCGCGTCGGACTTGTTGGAAAAACAATAAGCGATCTGCCGTATTTCGTCCTTTGCTACCAGCAGCTTGGGAAACTAGGCATCGGCAAAGGTCGTGGCAAATTCAAGTTGAGATCTGTCAGCTCCATTGATCCAAGCGGAAAAAATCTTCCTGTTGTTGTGTATGACGATGCCGAAAATGTACTTTACCCGCAGCGAGCCATTCCTGTATCAATAGCTGAGTCGCATTCCGAAGAAAGCAAAAGACCAGTCAATGGGATACGAGTTGTTTTTGATAGCCCTACCAATATCAGGAGGAAGGGCGAAGCACCTTACGATCCGCCGCAGTTTGAGCATATTGTTCGAGGAATTCTGAGAAGATACAGCGATCTTGCTTCCTTATATGGAGAAGGCCGGCCTGAGCTGCAATATAAAGAGCTGGTTGAGACTTCCAAACAGATCCGGGTTGCAAAAACAAATCTGCGTTTTTCGCAGCAGTTGAGTTACTCGCAGCGAAAAGGAGCATTAACTCCGCTTGAAGGAGTTGTCGGGTCGATCGAGTATCAAGGGGAAATCACTCCGTTTCTTCCTTATTTGATTCTTGGGCAGTGGATACACATCGGCAAGCAGGCGACTTTTGGAATGGGGCAATATCATCTGGAAGTTTTGAATTAGGAATTTTGAACGATGCTTCATTACACAGGACATCCCTTAGTGGACGTGGGAGTTGCAACAGCAACAGCTTTTGCTGACAAAAGGCATCCAGAGGACCTGACCGAAAGCGATTTGTCAAAGCTCACTGAATATATGATCGAAAACTACACGTCTGGAAAAATGACATCCTATTTGAGTTCAGTTTTCACCATGAATGCTGTCTATACACAGCCTTCATTTAAGACAGCAGCGGTCCGAAGAGAAAAGGCGCGTGAATTGCTCGACTGCAGCTCATTGCTTTCTGAAGACAAGCTAATTGGTGTTCGTTGCTTTTTGTCAGGCGAGGAAGCAACACGTTATGCCAACAGACAACACGTCCCAATGCTTACAGGTGAGGGCGTACTTAATTTTTTTCCCGCTGGATTTGCCGGATTACCGATTTCTGGAAAGTACCTGCTTGCAATGCAAGCTTTACCACTAGGTTGCCGACGTTGCCTGGGCCGCTTGCTTGCCGTACATTGTCCCGACGATGCTGACCTTACTTACCGATTTGCAAAAGAATTTTTGATGGAAAACAGAAGAGTGCTTCTGCTGGATCGCATTGCGGACGAAAAGTATCCAGACGCTAAAGTGCCAAAGACACTGATTATAACAACCTTCTTGCAGATTGATGACGAACGTGATCTTTCGGAAAGAGATGGTGTGATACCGAGTATCAGTGTATATCACCTTACAAATGATGGGCGGGATCCAGGAATTAATCTCTATCATCTTCCCAGCCAGGTGGTTAAGTTTCTGCGATACGCAAGGAGCACAATCGTTGGTAAAATTTGGAAAGAAATCGAGTTGCGCTCATGGCAGCAGCCAGAGTTGCAAGAAAGGAAAAAGAAAAAAGCTGAGAGTTCCGAATCGGCCCCTCCGATCCCTAAAGATTCTTTGCGCAATTTTTTGTACGAGGATCTGTTCTCTCTGCCGGATAAAGCTGCGAGCTTCATCCGAACCTATTTTTTGAGAAGAGCTTATAAACACGCCAAACCGGGAGATCCGCGAGCGCAGTTCAGGCTTAAGCAAGAACTTCAATTAATTTCATGGCCACTTACAAGTAAGTTTTTGGAGGAGATTTTGGAAATGGACAAAGGGAGGATAGATGCAATCAAGATTCTCGCAGACCGCCTGACTGAGCACATTGTAGAGGATAATGACAAGCGATTCTTCGAGAATTTTCATCGGGCTTCCAAATACGGACAGCTCAGGCTTGTCCTCATTAAGGCATCCAACTCTAGGATAAAGCGAGGGAAACCACCCATAGTCGAGTTTGAACAATTCGTAGAAATATTTGAGCAATCTGACTATCCAGAAAGAATTGATTGGAATTTGGCGCGCGACCTAATTCTAATTCGTATGATCGAACAATTACATCAGAAAGCGTGGTTCGGAGGAAAGGAAGAACTTCTCGATCCGGCCGAACAAGAAGAGCTAGTTTCCGTTTAGACCTACATTTATAATTTGGAGCTGCAGTATGTCATTTATCACAGGAATCTTATTAATAGATGCACCAGCATCTGCGCTTAACAATGCTGGTGCCGAAGAAGGCGCTCGCACGGACAATACTATTGCCGTCAAGAAAGTCAGGACAAGGTCCGGAGAATTTCCATACGTTTCTGCGCAAGCATTCAGGTTCTGGCTACGAACCTGTTTGGACCGAAACAAAGGCGAATGGAAGGCAGCCCCGGTTCAACGCGAAACAAAGATCGCCTATACAGATGCAAATCCCATCGAATGGTGGGACGATGATTTGTTTGGTTACATGAGAGCCGAATCCAAAAAAGCCGGTGCAAAGGGCGAAAAAGCAGAATCAATCCTTATGCCTGTTTCAACCGAGATTACCCGCGTTTCACCATTTCGAGCAAGCACTCTTATTGCCATAGCTCCGGGTGGAATAGTTGATGATTTCGGCACTATGGCCAGACAATCTGGAGATCCGGTGCCACACGAGCATCAGTTTTATCGCAGCACACTGCAGGGATTGATTTCATTGAATCTCAGCACTGCCGGAACTTTTTTTTCAGGCGGATCAGTCGGCTATCGAAATTTGGATGAGCATCGAGTAAAGCTTGCAGAAGAACGCAAACTCAGCGAAGTGCAAATTCACGGTCAAAAGGCTTATCGCCTTCCACTTGCAGAAAGAAGCAAACGTGTAGCCGCCTTAGTGAAAGCTCTGGGCGATCTTGAAGGTGGTGCCAAATTGGCTCTGCACTACACAGATATAACTCCACCGCTTGTGGTGGCAGCAGTCACCAGCTCAGGAAACCATCCATTCCATAGAATCATTAAGGCAAACCCGAAAGGGCAACCAGAAGTTTGCCTGGAGGCTCTAAAAGAAATCCTTAATGTCTATAAAGATCAAATTCAGTCAGATGTTTATATAGGATGGGCAAAGGGCTATTTAGACGAGCAGCGCACTCTGGTAGAGGAGCTTAAAGACAACGAAAGGTCTGGGATAAATTTCGTTTGGGGACATCCCCGTGAGGTAACTGCAAAACTTGCCCAGGCAATACAAGATCCGAAAAACTCAGCCTGGTTTGAGTAAATATGGAAGTTCTTAAGATCGAACTTGAAGCACCGGTTTGCTCTTTCCGTTACCCCCATTTCCTGGTCGGACAGCAGCTCACCTTCGACATGCCTCCACCTTCAACGATATACGGTCATGTTTGCAGTGCGGTTGGTGAATGGTTGCCTAGGGATTCTTTTAAATTTGCTTATCGATTCACATATGGCGCCAAGGGCGAAGACCTTGAAAAACAACAGATTCTTTCTGTAGCAGGAGGCAAGTTTGATTCTGCCGGGCAGACCTATGCGAAAAGCACTACGTTCAGCGAGAATCCAGTTGTTCGAGAGTTTCTGTTTAACGTAAAGCTAACTCTGTACATTGACCGCACAGATTTTTTCGAGGCATTTAACAATCCGATATTCCCTGTAATTCTCGGGCGTTCTCAAGATCTCGCTTGCTATATTAGTATTACCAAAATAAAACTGGAACAGTCTCCGGCTGCATATCTTGATTCAACAATCCTGCCCTTTTCTTTCAGGAACAGAACTCCAAAAGGGATTACAGTGTTGATGCCAAAATTTATCGCCCCTCCGCCTTTCAGACATCCTGAGTTCGACAAGTTCATCATTGTGCGTGATCGCATTTCCGCCGGTACAAAAACGGAGCCGTCACAAGAATCAATTTTAAAAATAGATGGTGAAAACTCGGATTTTTGGGTTGATCCAAGCAGCATAGACTGGAAAGGGTTGCGGCGAGGGTTAGTATTTCACAGTTTTTGTTGACAGAAGTTGCATATAAGAATGAATGCACAGTTGCAATCAATTTGGGCAAAGAGTCCTCAAAAAAACAAAGCAACAGGAGAAACACTTGCAGCACATACTGCAAATGTTATCTCACGCCTTCATGACTTCAGCAAAATTTATCCGGACTTGCACATAATCACAGGACAGCCTGAAATTTGGCAGTTTGCTTTTTGGTCCTGTGTATTCCACGATTTTGGAAAAGTAGCGACTGGGTTTCAAAAGCAGTTGCGGCAACAAGGCGCTGTTTGGGGGCAAAGACACGAGGTTCTCTCCTTAGCATTTGTTCAGTGGGCCATACCAGGCATCAACGATGAATGGTTGTCTTGGATCAATGCCGGAATTGTTACTCATCATAAGAATTTCGACCAGATCAAAAGCAATTACCCATTTTTGGGATCTGCCGATCCTGAATCAATTGAACTGCTTGTGAAAGACGTTCCAATATGGGTACCGTCCAAATTGGCAGAATGGTTGGCATCAGACGTCCCAAAGTGGCAAAATCGTTGGCACTTTGCAGGACAGATACTTACCCCCGAATTTGACTGCAAGCAGGATTTTTTCGAATCAGCAGTTGAGAGAATCAGACGAGGTCTGCTTCTGGTAGCAAAATTACGCCGAAAAATGGAAAACGCTGATCCTTGCTCCGTCGAACGATTATCTGGAATAGCATTGCGCGGAATTGTAACCCTGTCAGATCACACAGGCTCTGCTCACATAAGACCGAAGCAAATTGACTCTGTCGAACCGGCATCATTCTGTGCCGTTCTTATCCCCAATGGCAGCAGCTACCCTCATCAAATCCAATGTGCGTCGGCAAAAGGACATACAATTCTCAAGGCTCCTACCGGAAGCGGCAAAACAGAAGCATCATTGCTCTGGCTAAACAGCGAAAAATACTATAGCGGAAACACCGGAAGGATGCTTTATGTACTTCCATACCAGGCAAGCTTAAATGCAATGTATCTTCGACTCTCCAGGCTCTTTCAAGGAAATATCACTCTCCAACACTCACGAGCGCTTCAATCCCTATTCAAGATGCTGTTAGACAAAGGCTATTCGCCAAATGAAGCCGCCAAAGTAGCGAAGCAGGAACGTGCACTTGCTAGGCTTTATCATTTTGGTGTACGTGTCCTCACACCTTACCAACTTTTACGTGCGGCTTTTCAACTTAAGGGATTTGAAGCATTGTTAACAGACTGTACGGATGCACACATTATCTTTGACGAAATTCATGCATATGAGCCTCAACGTTTGGGAATGTTGCTCGGACTAATTGAATTCCTCGCAAAGAATTGGCGGGTTCATTTTTTTGTCATGTCAGCCACTCTACCTGGACTACTGCAGAAGCACATTAATAAAATCCTGCCAGATTTAAACGAAGTAATTGCTGGCGAAGAGATTTTCAAGAAATTTATTCGCCACAAGCTACATACGATTCCAGAAACCATTGACAGCCTAGAAATTATCGAAAAAATAGTAGATGCTGCAAGGCAGGGAATGGCTGTACTTGTGGTTTGCAATACCGTAAAGAAAGCTACCGAAGTATTTCACAGGGTAAAAGCTGCACAAACAGAAGCAGCTGTATCGATGGGCTTGTTACACGGCAGATTCAACAGCAGAGACAGGCTGCGCAAAGAGCGAGAACTCTCTGAGGTCATGGGCACAAACAAGCGAGATCGAAACAGTAAATCTGGAATGATACTTATCGCAACCCAAGTTGTTGAGGTCAGCCTCGATATCGACTTCGATATCCTCTTTACTGAACTTGCGCCCCTGGAGAGCCTGGTGCAAAGGTTTGGTAGAATTAACCGTGGTCGTAAGCAAACGACTTGCCCGGTTCATGTCCTTACCGAACCTCGAGACGGGCAGTTCATCTATGAGGATCAGATAATCGAAAGAGTACTTGCACTCTTGCCTGAGCTCGATGGACAGCTGATTGACGAATCTATGATCTCCAACTGGCTCGACCGAATTTACGAGGGTAAGCTTGGCGAAGATCTGGAGAAACAAATGATTGCGTCAAAAGATGAGTTTCTTGCAGTTTGCATCAACCAGCTAATCGCGCTGGATTCGAATGATGATCTGGTCGAAAAATTTGAAGCCATGTTCGACGGCACGGAAGTTTTGCCTGTCCAATTTCTGGAAGAATACGAACGCCTGAACAAGCAAGATGCTTTACTTGCAGGTGATATGTTTGTTCCGATATCGTATCATCAACTGCGCAAATTGAAGCGTGAGGGGAAGATTGAAAAACGAGATTACATAAACATTGCAAATGCCGCTTATAGCAGCGATTTCGGGCTTGAGCTTTGAGTAGCTACGGTAATGAAAGCGATGAAATACAAGCTGTAAAACGACTCGAGGCGACAGGCTACAAGATTAAGGAATTAGGATCACTCATGAGCAAATTTCTCTTCAATGTTGTGGATGTGTGGCAAGAACCCGATCACATAGTCGTGATTGCCGATATACCTGATACAAACGTGGACTTCAGACATGGAGATTTACTTGAATTGCATAAACCGGATGGTACGGTTTTACAAAAGAAAGGTGGTACCATTATGTTCGATCCACCAGCAGAACGTCCATTTGCAGTTGTGTTTAAAGATTTGATGTGTGAGGATGTGCCAGCCGGTACTCAAGTCTACTTAGTTAATCCCGAGAGACCACTCAGAAAAACGCATCGTATGTTTGAAAAAATAGACAAGAGCAAATAGGACTCTTGCGAAATTGCATCTGCCCCTCCTCTTGAAGGGCTGAAATTATGTGAGGCAAAGCTCCATTTCCCGAATTGTAGCCTGGCTTTGACTGTCGATTTCAACAGTTAATTACGTAGTCAAAGCATTTTCTTTCTCGCGTTTGATGTCAGCCAGAACATAATTCAAAAACCGCCAGACATCAAACATGTCCAAATAATGTTCGCGTTCCCCAGAGAAAGGTACTTTCACTATCTCTCCAGAACCAAGTCTAAAGTTGAGCGTTCTCAATGATGGCTGGGAAGCAAGTTCTTTCTTGTTGTGATGTGAATCAATTCCGACAATTTGCCTGTAGCTGAGAAAATATTGCTTCCCTGAGGAATCAAGGTGGATGCCGAGATCTGTTATCAATATCGTTTCCGCACCTGGAGTTGGTTGATACATACCAAGCAATGACTCACCGGAGGCTAATTGAGCCGGTAGAGCCATATCACTCACTGGTGTAAACGCTGGCAGCGGATGGAGACACTTAATTGCTCGGTCCTGGATTGTTGGTGGCATTTTCTTATTTCTCTCTGGCTAGGTCTCTTATCATCGTAAAACGGCCGTTTTCATCTGGAACAACATTATATCGTTTCGACCAGACTCGCTCCAGGTCTGCATTCTTGAATTCAGCCTGTATCTTTAGAGTAAGAGCACCTTCTGATCTTGCATTTCTTTCTAACGCGTTCATGAATTTTGCCAGGTTGGTTTTGCCATCTTCTTTACCATGAATGAAACCGACGTGGACAGTTTGCACACCATCTTTCATGCTTTTTGATGCTTCAAAAATATCAAATTGATCGGCAAGTCCTAGCTGCTCCTTCGTAAGTTTAGCAAGACCATAATCATGCACTTTATGGATTTTCTGAGATTCACGTTCTGCATCGATCGACTGTTCAAATTGCTTCATGCCACCGTTCGGATTGTTGACACCGCGATCTCCGGCCGCGTCGCCCTTGCCGGAGACGGAAAAAACAGCGTTATCAGTTTTGCCGGCCTCAGGTGGTTGAAAACCATCAAAGAAGCCCTTAGGAACGTCAGCATACTGCAATTCATGTCCAACGAGCCCCTTGCTCTTCATGTAATCGAAGAGCATTTGCTTGGTATGCCCAGCGGCCTCAGGACCCATATTCTTGAGCGACTTGGCAGTTTGATCAATGGTGTCCCAAACCGCTTTATCAACCTTCGTGGCAACTTTGTTCGCCACCTTTAAGGCGACCTCTGCTCCCTCAGTACTACCTTCTGGATTAATCATGCCAAATGCAAATTTTCCGATCACTTTGCCCTGTTCTTTTTCCGGCAAATTTGAATAATCATTGCTTGCCTGCATGACAGCATTTCCAAGAGCCTCAAGGGCCTTGTTCGTTGCATTGGGATCTGAGCTGACTGCATCAAAAACACTTGCAACTGTTTTGAAAAGAGGTTCGTTTATCGCATCTGGTCTGGACAAAAGGTTTGCAACAGTACCATCAGTAAGTGCCTTAAATCCGGCTGTTGTCACTGCTTTTGTTTCGTCTTTTGCTTCATTAAGCCCTTCACAAATACCGATTACTTTTTTGACTTCACCGTCAAACCAGGATTGCCAGCCTTTCGGATCTGTTGCGCGCCTGGCTGCAGCCCTGGCAAAGTCAGCCAGTTTGTCGCTTATCTCATTGGCGGGCGGCGTTCCTACCTGGTAGTTCATGCCGAGAGAAAAGAAATGCTCATTGTTTTGCCTGGGCTGGTAATCAGTGACCTTGCCGGTCTGCTCGGCTGAGCCTGGCGCTGTCTCATTTCTGAATGCCTGGTTAACGGCAGTATCCTGAGGCTTGGCTTGTCCGATGGTGTTTACCTGTCCAATGGGTTTATCCGGGTCGTCACCAAACCGGTCTTTGTAGGCTTGTCCTGCTTCAGCTTGTTTTGCCGCTGATACCTCGTTGCTCGATCGACCTTTTACTACGGTGTTTTCCCCGTCGGTAATTTCCATGCTCATGCCGAACTGCCGGGTAATAGGGCCAATCTTGACCGTGCCGTTCTTTTGAAGCTGCTCACCAAGTGTTAGATTTCGCTCCAGCTTTACTTGCTGGTTCTGCTGTCTTAGTTCTGTGCTGCGAGTTTCAAGTTCCTGGACAGCCTCTCCGCCTGCTTTGCTGCTTGTGCTACAGGCAAGGCGCTTGCCAGTGTCCTCGGGGCGCGGTGTCTGTTCTTGTTCCAGTGCCTGGTCGGCCATGAGCCATCCTCTCGAATGTTGCTGGTATTATTCCCGGCAGACCTGAAAAAGAATCAAAAGGTCAATACCGGAAACTGGAATTTCTTCAATTCATCTTCCAGTGCTGCTCGGCCATCTGGACCAGGACCAAAATGCAATGAAAGAACACTGCAAACGAAATCAAACCATTTCTGAATGTCTTTCGATGTAATTGCCTTTGCCTTAAAGCCATGCTCGAACTCACACTTATTTCTTGCCTGCAAAAAGCCTTGAACACCTTTCAAAAGTTCAAGTGGTAAAACGCTGGGAAGCAGGGTAGCCACCAGGTGCATACTATTGCCCAGCATCAATTTTCCAGCCGGCTCCCTTCTTTCATAGCTTCCTTTGAAAATCTCGCTACCCAGCTCGTGAAATTGTTCGAGATCAAGTTTATCTTTAATCAGCCCGTAATTCGGGCTATCATCATCCAGACCGAATTTCACCCACAGCAATAGATCGAAATATTTTTCCAGCGTTGAATACAAAAGTAAGATAGCAATGCTCAATCGACCCTCTTGCCAGACTCGTTTTGCTGATGCCAGGTGATTCAAAATAATGCATATTGCGTCTTCCACTGATGCAGGCTTTTCACTTAATGCATCCATTTGAAGAAGGAGAGCTTCATGTTTTTCCAGCGTATCAGTAAGTGACAGTGCCCAGTCCCACCTCTGCTGATGTTTGAATTGCTGCAACGTTGCCCTGGCTTCATTCATTGCCGAAGCGGCACTGGAAAAGCGAAAACCGGACCATTCACCGTAGGCTCTGGAAAGCCGGGCGAAAAGTTCGGCTTTTCGAGGTGAATAAAGTCGTCCGGCTAGCTCGCTTGATCGACGTTCTGCTTCTCCAAAATCTCCTCTAGAAAAAGCGGACTTAATATTCTCCATTTCCACGTCTCCGAATATTTCCAATGGATTTGAAAGGAGCCGTGGAAATTCGGTGCCGGCAAGAGGAATACGCTCGACATACTCTGCGTAATCCACATAAACTATTGGACATCCTGTAAGAAAACCAGCAAGGGCAGCTGAACTGGACATCGACTTCTTGCCGCCGGTGATATCCAAAGCAGCTTCTCTTGGACCCACGCGATATTTTCGCAGAAATTCTTTGACAGCTCTATAAATTTCCCATTCTTCATTATCATCAACTTCATGCCATTCAATATTTGACAGAGGTAACTGAGCTAGCCGACTGATTCTTTCAAGTGGTTTTTCAGAGCTTCCTTTCGGTTGCAAAAATGAATCAGATGTTCCAAGAATCAAACAATGTTCTGGTTGGCACCAGGCTGCCATCAGGGCAACTGGTTGCCAACTTAGGCCCAACACTGAAATGAGAAACTTAGGTCGTTGAAATTCTGCTGGAGCCGCTTTCAAATCCAGCTGGACAAAATAGGGGATAAAAGCCGGCGCAAAGTCACTTGCATAGAACTCATCCTGCACAACTCGCCCTTTTTCTTTTAAAGAAAGCCATTCACGTTGGAGTTTTTCAAGTGTGCTGTCTGTGCTAGTTTCCATTTTTGATATCACCCCATCAATGCAGTGCTTTATCGAGTTTGTCCAAGATCAGCTTTCCATCTGCTGCATAGTGACAAAAGACTCTCTTAGTGTACTGATCGGACCAGGCGCCACATTGAAAATATGTACGATTTCATTTTCTGTACCATGTAGACAACGCCCTTAATAAAGATTGGGCGATTTTTTTTGTGCAAATCCTTCTTTTCACGTGTTCGAGAGCAATAATAGCACGGCCCGACGGCGGCCCACTTGGAATTGACTTCGCTCTGCATAAATCCAGAATGTCTCATCTGCCTGCCCGACTCAAATGGTTGTCATTCGTTTTACAGGAAGTTCTTTGGGGATGTTAGTTAGTGGAGCCCCTTAAAAATGGATTCCACTGCAGTATTTATGCAGTTCGGGATTCAACAGATCTAACTGTCAACTTTGATGCGTCCATCGGACTGTTGGACAGACAATTTATCAATTATCAACGAATATTCTTGTTCAGCAAAGAACTAGGGGGCTTCATAATGCAGCCATCAACCGAAGCACTTAACAGGAACGATGAGGCAACTGAAATCGTTAAGGTAGACCATCTTATAAGTCTTGTAGGAGGTAATCCGCTGCCGATCGCAATCTCAGCAGAACTCCTTCTGAAGCCCGAAGGATTACTGACACTTATTCACAGCCCAAACAGCAGTCAAGTGGCTAAGCAACTGGAATCGGTTCTGAAAGAAAGAATAAGTTTACAGGGAATTACGATTGACTGTAGAGAAATAGATGAGTCAAATCCAGCAGGCATCAGAAAAAAATTCGCAGATGTATTGAGCGAAGATAACGCGGATTCAACAGGTCTTGATTATACCGGCGGGACGAAAGCAATGGCCGCGCATACATATGCGCTGTTCGACCGACACTTCGAAAGAACCTCAAAGAATACCATAACAAGTTATCTTGATGCCCGAAGTCATGCGCTGCGCATGGAGGTTCTCAGAGATGGCGGCAGAGAGCAGAAACAGATCTTCGTGGCTAATCAGGTGAAATTCTCATTGAAGGAAATGATGTTCCTTCACAACTGGTGGGGTGATAAAGCTAAATATGATACAGAGCCGGTCTTAACAGTCACAGCACAGATGCTTGCCAGAATGTTTAGGGATAGTGAGTTTGCAACAGCCTGGAAAGAGTGGCTAAAAAAAGAGGTTGAGCCGAAATGCAAGAAAGACAATGGAGACATCAAGGGCAGGCTGGCGCTGAGCGAGATAACACTCGATCTCGCCAGTGAGAATGCAATGGTGCAAGAGTTATTCGCGACCCTGAAAAATGAGCTTCATTCAAACGCAGATGGACTATCTCCGTTGCAGGAAAAAACAGGAACAGACCCGAAGAGTTTTTGCAAGTGGCTGTTCGGCGAGTGGCTTGAAAGTGCAGTAGCGAGTTACTTGCTTGCTATGCAAGATCTTGAATTCAACGAAGTAGCTATCGATATAAACACCGCATCTCCACAATTCCAACTAGACCTTGCTGCGATACGCGGTCACCAAGCTTTCTTCATATCTTGCACAACAGATGATACCAGACAGCTCACAAAGAGCAAAGTTTTTGAAATAGCTCTTCGGGCAAAACAGTTAGGCGGAAATGAAGCATCCTTTTGCCTGGTCTGTTGCTCAAGAACTCCGTCTGATCTGGAAAGAGAACTTCGCAACTGCCTCCAAGACGAGAACGTACGTGTAATTGGTATTGACGGTTTCACAGATTTAGAGGGTCGACTCAGACAGTGGGTCGAAGCAGAGATCAAGAGGTAGAAAGTATGTATCTTACCTTGTGTAGCACCAGAAAGGTGCAGTCTTACATTTTTCGCAGCAGCAAATTGCTCGAAAACATAGGTGCCTCATATATGGTGGCTCAAGTCTTGTCTACCTGGATGAAGGAGGCTCTTCCCGGGGTCTCCAACTTGCAGGAAAACGGTGAAATTGACGAAACAAGAAGCATTAACAATGGACTGGATGCGGAAGTTATATACAGCGGAGGAGGCAATAGCCTGATCATTTTTCAGGACGTAGACCTGAGTAAGAAATTTGCAGGAAAGCTATCTCAACTGGTGATACAAAGAGCTCCTGGTCTGGAGCTGCAAATTGTTGGTCATGAATTTTCTATAAGTGATGATTCATTGCTTGACTCAATTGATAAATTGCACAAAAAGCAGAATGAGGGAAAACAGTTCATTACTGCATCGACGCCTATGCCGACGATCTCCGTGACTGCCGCCGGCATTTCTAGCATGAACCCAGCAGTTGAATCACGAACAGATGGCGGCAAAGAGCGCCTTGTTGATGCTGAAACAATTGCAAAATATCATGCTGCCATGACTCAGAAAGGTGAGCCAGGCCCGGCAGAGCAGTGGTTGAAAGACAAAATCCCGATTGACGAAAAATTATACGCCTACCCTCGCGATCTGGATCACCTCGGAAGCGAAGAAGGTGAATTCAGATATATCGCAGTCATCCACGCTGACGCTGATGACATGGGTAAGCGAATCATGAGGCTGGGGGAGAAATTCAAAGGACCTGATAAAAATCTCGAACTGATCTCAACACTCCGAAAGTTCTCCCGCACATTGGACGAGGCAGCCTCCGGTGCACTTAGAGAGGGTCTTAAAAAGCTGGTTAAATATCTACAGTCTGGTGAAAATGAAAAGGGCAAGGTTAGACCGAGCAAAACAGCACTGAAATTGACCAGGGATTCTGGTAAGACCTTTCTGCCAATTCGCCCACTCATTATTGGCGGAGATGATATCACAATTGTCTGTGACGCTAGAATTGCCCATTCATTTACAAAAACATTCATCAATGCTTTCGAAAGATTGAGCGCAGACCTACCTGACGGTGAAGGTTCTGCTTCAATGTCTGCAGGCATCGCCATAGTCAAATCACATTACCCGTTTGCCAGAGCTTACAAATTGGCAAATGAACTGACCAGATCAGCAAAGCATGAAAGAAAAAACAAAGGTGCAGCTGCAAAGAAGGCTTCATACCTGGACTGGGCAGTAATGCAGTCCGGTCTACTCAGATCTCTGTCCGCAATGCGTAAGCATGAGTATACGACCCTGGAAGGAAGTCTCTGCCTCCGCCCCGTCAGCCTGATGCAATCTGTAAAGAGCAATGACTACAGAACATGGGGATACATCGAAAGCTGCGTACGGAAATTTCAAAACGAGGAGTGGTCAAGCAAAAGAAACAAGGTCAAAGAATTACGAGATTCACTTCGCGAAGGAAAAGCAGCTGTCAGGAATTTCCGAAGTAAGTACCTGAACAACACTTACTTGCCGGAAATAGAAGGTGCTCCCAGTGACTTTTGTGAATCTGGTTGGTATGCAAACAACTGCGGGTATTTCGATTCACTGGAGCTTATGGATTTCTTCGTCTCGATATGTGATGAGCAAGAGAGGATTAACTGATGACGGAAAACATGTTCATAAAAATTGAACTGCTTACAGCTGCTATGCCTGGTCGCGGCGATGGAGTTGCAGGTCTGGTGGATTTCGAAGTCGAGCATGATGGAGAGACAGGGCTTCCTTTTATCAAGTCTCGCACCATTAAAGGAATGCTGGTCGAAGAGTGTGCCAATATTCTCCATGCGCTTAAAGCTCAAAGAGCACCAGAAGAATCGCAATGGCATGATTCGGCAGGCTTTCTATTTGGAAAACCCGGGTCTTTCCTAACCGGTAGTGCCCAAGTTCAGTTTGGGGCAGCACAGTTGCACCATGAACTTCGCGATGCGGTGAAATATGCACAATCGCTGGATGGCAACAGTACCAAAAGTGGTTTCCGTATGGACAAGGCAGCCATCTTGGAAGCTGCACCTGGCATAAGGCGCCGCTCTTCAATCAACACCGAAACGGGCTGTCCGGAAGATCGTTCCCTCAGATCAGCAAGGCTGGTTTTGCGCGGGCTGACCTTTTACTCTGCCGTGTTTTTTGAAAGCGAGCCTTCTGCCAGGTCGCTTGCACTTCTGTCCGCCAGCATACGAGCACTCAGGCACCTGGGAAGCTCTCGCAACAGAGGTCTGGGAGTCTGCGACTGCCAACTGCTTGACAAAGAATTTAGAGATGCAGGAAAAATGCATTTGACAGAGTTTGCCAATCTAATCGGAGGGCGAAAGTAATGAAGGCGATAAAATACAGCATAAAACTGCTTGAGCCTCTCCTAATAAGGATTGAGGGATCTGATCCAAACACTATGTCATGTGGAGGTTACATTCCAGGTAGTGCCATACGCGGTGCTGTCATCGCACAATACCAGAAATATCTAAAAAGCAATACAAATAGGGATGCCTCATTGGCAAGAAGATTGTTCTTTAGCAATCAGACCTGTTTCTTAAACGCATATCCTGCAACAATTAATGGAAACAGAACGGTCCCAGTACCACTAAGTTTTAAGGTACAAAAACACGACAATGAATCTCCGGTTTACGACGAATCTGCCACTGATGAAGAAATCGGACACCAGACAAAGTCACCGCCGTTCGATTTCTGCAGTCTTGAACTTCGCAACGCTAGCCTGAGCGGATACACGGCATCCCGATCATTGTCTGTACATATTGACAGGGGTTACTCTGGAGCGCCGGACGATAACGACGGTACAGTATTCAATTTTGAAACCATGCAAGAAGGACAAACATTATGCGGTCTGCTTATTGCATGGAACGACGAGGATATGGAAATACTTGAGAAACTACTTAAGGGCGTGAGTTCGCTGGGTAGCAGCAAAGGTGGCGGACACGGACGCGTAAAGATAGAAGCAATTACTTCGGTGAAAGATACTGCGGAAAACCTGGAGTCCGAAAGCCAAGCACCGGACCCGGCAAGACTGGTGATGACTCTTACTGCACATTCCATATGGCGGAATTCAGAAGGACTTGCGGTAAACAGCGCAAGCACCGCAGAATCCTTCCTCTCCGAGACTATTGAAGAGAAAGTAAAAATAATGTCTGCATTTGCACAAATAGATTTAATAGGAGGATTCAATCGCAAATGGCGCCTGCCAATTCCAGGAGAATACGCTCTAAGCCCAGGCTGTGTATTTGTTATTGAAGCTCCAAGTGAATCCTGTCGCAAAAAGCTGCTTGCACTTCGAAAAACGGGTATTGGGGAAAGGTTGAATGAAGGCTTCGGAAGATTCTGCATAGACATGCATGGCAAAGCGGAGGATTACAAACAGTCCCAGCCAGCAAGATCCAACTTTGAACGCAACACAATCAAAGAGGCTTCACCAGCCTTTCAAACTGCAACGTTGCTTGTAAATAAAATGGCTCGAACTATGCTTGAGCGAAAGCTGCGACATTACATTGAGAATTTGGATTTGAAAAGGGGAGACAGCAGCAAAAGCCAGGTTAACAACCTGAGAAATGTAACTGAAGCGATGATAAGCGAGCAAGCGACGGGAGAGTCAGCGAGCAAACGATTGCAAGAATATCTGGATTCGATAAACAAGCGTCAGAACAGTCGTAATCAGTTTGAAAAGGTAAAAATCAATAATCAGCCATTTAGAGGATGGCTGCAAAAAAACATAAACCTTTTGAAAGAGGCAAGCAGCACCGAACTCTTATCAACACTGGAACTGTCAGCGGAGACTTTGCCGGCCATAGGCGATGTGAAAGCGAAATTCGATCAGCAACTCGTAACCGAAACGCACCTGAAATTAATTCATGAGGTTCTGGTCAGACTGGTCAGATAATTGCTTAAGGGGAGATACTATTATGTATGAGCCAAAATGGCATCCGAACTCTTCAAGAAAGATAATCACAAGAATTGTTGCAGAGACAGATTTAGTACTGCTGAGCCCTGCTCATTTCGGCAATGGCGATTCAGAAAATGCGGCTGACATGCCCCTGTTGAAAGACGAAACTGACGGGATCTCACCATTAATTCCAGGTAGTTCTATATGCGGTGCCCTGCGATCATATCTGACGGCAATTGAAATTGGACACAGAACTTCCGCCCATTCAAAAAACTCGCTTATTGAATTACTTTTTGGAAGTGATAAGGGAAGCAAGGGCAAATATCAGAGCCGCGTGATTGTAGGCGACAGCATTGGTAAATACAGGAGCCATGAACAGCGACAGGGTGCCAGGTTAAACCCGGCTACGCGAACAGCAGAAGAGCAGTCCTTGTATACTTACAGACTCTGGTCGAGCAATACAGTTTTTCCTCTACATTTCGAACTGATTATTTCAGACGGGGACAACAAAGATCTCCTGGTGAGCGGGTTTGTCAACGCCCTGGCAGGACTGTCAAATGGAAACATAAGCTTAGGTGCAAAAAAGGCACGTGGCTTCGGGCGAATCGGCACAAAGGGCTGGCGGGTCACTGAGTATGATTTGAGCAAAGCCTCCGACCTGCTCGCCTGGGTCAACAGGCAAGAACCTGCTGGCAAAGCAGTAGACTTAGTGAATATCACGGAATACTCCAAGAATCAGACCGGTTTGCGGGACCACAGAAATGAATTACAAATCAGCGCAACATTTGTTCTTAACTCATCTATACTCATAAGATCGCGCTACGGACTTTCAGCATCAGACCCGGATGTTGTTCATATAAAAAGACCGCTTGCAGATAACACCGGCAAAGTAGCAGTGATTCCAGGCACATCTTGGGCAGGAGCACTGAGAACCAGAGCCGCAAGAATAGTTGAACTTATGACTGATGGGGATTATGCGGCAGAAACAGTCAACGACCTCTTTGGAAGTTCTCCAGATCAAAGAACAAAGCGGACTGCAAGTAGAATAACCATTGATGAATCAACCATAGAAAAATGCCGGGAAGATCTCGTGCAGAGCAGGGTAGCAATAGATCCGTTCACCGGCGGAGCGCGAGACGGTGCCCTTTTCGATGAGAACCCGGTTTTTGCACTTCCCGAAAGCTACGTTCCTTTTAGATTGAAGATAGTCAACCCAAAACAGACAGATATCGGGTTAAGCCTGCTGCTTCTGAAAGATCTCTGGACAGGAGATATTTCTGTAGGCGGTGAAGCATCTGTTGGTCGCGGTCGCTTCAAAGGGAAGACCGCAGAGATTATCTGGAAGCGCCCTTCCGGAACGGAAAAGTGGCTGATTACTGAAAAGAATGGAGTCCTGGAAATATCGGGGAACAAGCAGGAACTCGAATCATTCGTGGTTTCACTAAAATCGAGAAATGCGGAGGTCAAGCAATGAGTCGTACAGTAACTCAATGCAATGCTGAACTGTCTGTCATCGAACCAGTTGAATCGGTGGATCTACGCAACTGGACCGAAGAGCAGTGCGCTAAGGAAAACTATTCCTGGTTACTGGCTCACCTTCTTGGTGGAGTCGTCTGGGGAATTTTTCAAAACGGCAGCTTGAAAATGAAAGAAACAAAATTTGTTGATGGACAAAAAGGATTTCCTGACACAGACTCTCTATCTGTTGCGAACATACTGCAACTGAGACTATTTTCAAAAAATCAGGAACTCTTTTGCTGGAAGGATTCAGAAAACAAATTGAAAGGCCGAGTAATCAAAGAAAATGCTTCTGGCTCAAGCACGCGCTGGCATATATGCATCGATGAAGAGCACGTGCTCTGGGGTACAGAGTATGAAAAACAAGCAGATGATTTTCTTCTTCTGACTGAGCGAGGACGTGAGCTTCAACAGACTATCCCGTCAATAGCAGCACGAGCCGGGAAGCAACGATTGCATCTAAAAGTAAGACAGTACCTTGAAGCCTGCCCATCAAGCGGACAGCTGATTGAGCGCTGCGGTCGATTGGTTGAACTGGTGGGAGGATAAAATCCATGGAAACTCAGAAAGGAAAAAAACTTCCAGAACAGATAACGACAATCCAGGATCCAAAAAAAATTGCTTCTGCACCATATAACTTTGTGCCTCTGCCCAATAAGATCGCAAAAGTTGCGGAAATTGCAGCCGAATTAACCGGACACGATTCCTGCAAAGCGAGTCTACACACTGGACATTTCGAAGTAAAACTTGAGACACTGACACCGCTGTATATCCGTGCAGGGAGAGACTCAAATTCGAGCAAAGATAGCAAAGAAAATCCCGACTTCTTTTATGTTGACGCTGCTAACAATCCGGTAATTCCAGGGAGCTCGATCCGCGGGATGCTAAGAAATATGCTTCGGATTGTAAGCTCAGGCAAGATTGAGGGCGTGAGCGAGAAGAAATTGTTTTTCAGAGCAATGGATAAGTCCAGCCTGAGAACATATTACTCCCGGCGTATGTATGAAAGCGGTTCCCGTAGGGACAATCCAAAAACGGCTGTAAAAAGCGGATTTCTAGTTCATGAGGGTGGCGAATACAAAATAAGACCCTGTGGAATGCTTAGGATAAGCAGAGAAACTGTCGAATCACTGGATCCGGGACGCAAACTCCACGAAGGGTCTCCATGCTGGCTCAATCGACAGAACTCAGAAGTCTGGGTAAGACATGATTGCGTAACAGTGCAACAGATCAAAGCAACTGCCGGACAAAGTGGATTTGAAAAAGGTATTCTGGTAATCAGCGGCAATATTCGTGGCAAGAAAAGTGAGTTTGTATTTCTGCCACCAACACCGGTGGACCTGCAAAATACCATAAAAGTATCGGACGAGCTGATCCGTAATTTTCACGACAGAGATCAACTTACGCAATGGCAGGAAAAGTCATTTCCGAAAGACAAGCCAGAAGTTGACATTAGAGAGTCCGCAGGCTGGCTTTTGAAAAAAAGAGCTTTGAAAGATTTGAAACAACCAGTTTTCTATCTCGTAGAAAATGGATCAGTGACCTTTCTGGGTCGCGCTCAAATGTTTCGCCTTCCTTACGAACATACTGCAAAGGACTTCATTCCGGACGGTCTTGCAGAATCGAATGATATCGACTATGCGGATGCAATTTTCGGATTTGTACGCAATGAAGGTGGAAAGCAAGGAGAGGCTCGCTCCGGACGCGTGTCCGTAGGTGATGCCACTCTCTGCAAGGAACACCCGGCTCACAATCTGTGGCTGAATGGAAATCAGCCTCTGACACCAAAAATTTTGTCAGGACCCAAACCTACTTGTGTACAACACTATCTTGTGCAGGATAGTACAGAGAACGATCAACTCAAACACTACGGAAGTGCTTGCCCGGATGAGACGGTAATCCGTGGATTCAAACAATATTGGCATCATGCACCTCTATCGTCAGAAGAATGGAAAGAGTGTATTCAAGCAACGGAGAATCAGATTAGGACGGCAGAAAGTCAGTACACAACAAAGATTCGCCCCCTCATGTCAGGGCTGAGTTTTTCATTCAAGATACATTTCAACAATCTCACTGACGAAGAACTGGGAGCTCTGTGCTGGATCTTACATCCACTAGGTCCAGAGAATCACAGATTCCGCCACAGACTGGGCATGGGTAAACCTTTAGGTCTTGGCACAATAGAACTCAAAGCTGCACTCAAGCTGTCCGATCAGCAGCGAAGATACAGCGAATTATTTAGCAGGGATGACTGGCAGTGCGGGTACCAGGCGGATGCAATTCTTCTCAGCGATCAAAAACAACTGAAAAAACTAACTGAGAAATTCGAAGCGGATATACTGCGCCAAATCGGAGAAAAAGGGAAGAATCATCTGTTTCAAGTAAAGCGCATTCAGTGTCTTCTCAAGCTCATCGACTGGCCAGGTTATAGACCTGTAGAAGCCGGGACAGGAGGCACAGGAGAACCTTACCTGTCCCAGGAAAAGAGGCCAAACACCAGATACATGCGGATAAACCCCGTAAACGAATACAAATACAGACCAATACTGCCCGATCCTTTGAAGGCCTTTGGAGGGCTTGTTGGTGCAGAGGAAGCAAAAGAATCAAGTGGAACTTCTGCAATCGCCATGGCGATTGTCAAGGCAAGAGAAAACAATCCGGCTCCTGCTGCCAATTCTCAACGCGCAGAAAACGTGATTTTGCTGGAGAAACCAAACAGCAAAAACATAGCAAAGATCAAAACGGAAGAGGAAGGCGAGATACTGAGTTGCAAGAAATGCGGCAATGCATATGGCAAAGAACCTGGTCATGTTTTCAAAGCAAGAGTAACCAGGAATGCAGAAGGTAAGGCAATTGAAGCAGAGTTCATAGACTGGAAACCCAAGATCTGAGCACTGAAATCCTGAAATCGGTTCCACAAGCCTTCCGCCATAATCTTTTCGATTTGATGAGCTTCGCGCATTTTTTCGAGTTGTTTTGCTTCCCTGTATTTGTCGCCCTGTCCATAAGATATATTTCGATCTGAATGCTTGGCTTTACCCATCTGATCTGAAAGTTCTTCAGCTTGACGAAATCTCCTGGAGGCTTGGCGAAAATCAATTGTTTTCAAGTGCTATACTGGTCATTGAACTCTTGGCATGAAAAATACGTCTAAGAATAAAGAGGAATAAATTCATGAATTCAAGGGGTTTAGCCATGGACAACGAATATGCAGTGCTGAACAAGATTTTGAAAACGCTGCATATCCTTGAGAAAGCTCAAAATGAGTTTCAGCAAGGTCTAGATGTTCTGCGGCAAGGTCTGGATGTTCTTCGGCAGGGTCAAGATGAGCTTCGTCATGGTCAAGATGAGCTTCGGCATGGTCAAGATGAGCTTCGTCAGGGTCAAGATGAGCTTCGTCAGGGTCAAGATGAGCTTCGGCATGGTCAAGATCGGTTTGCTATGCGCCTGGACAAAGTCGAGGATGATTTGAAAGAACTAAAGTCTGATCTGTCTCAAGTTCACTATAAGTTCGGAGTTCTTTCTATAAATGTTGAAAACAATGCAACCCAAATTCAGGAGCTATCGAAAAGCATAAACCTGCTGACGGCATCTCAACTTGGGCTTCAGAAACTCGTTTTTCATATGGATGGGCGGCTGTCTGCGCTTGAAGATCGTTTTGGTGGCAATGGCAAGAAAAATTCCGACGATTGAGATGTTTTCTTTAGCCCATAAAGTTAGTTAAACTATCCTGGCAATCCTCTTCAGGTCTTCCTGAAACTGTTTTGCCAGTTCCACTTCCTTCAGGCTTTGTCGACCGCCTTGCGAGTGAGGAGCGCTGGATGACGGAACAATTGCGAAAATAGCAAGAGAAATCAGTCCTTACAGCATAGAGCAATGAGCCAATCACGCTGGTTTCCCCTGGTGAGCCACTCCTTATGCTTGTTTGCATAGGCAATCAGTTCGCCGGGTGTTGCCCCGCAGTCTTCCCAGCCATCCTTGTCAAGACGTGCCCAGGTTAAGTAGTAGCGAACCATAAGTACCTGTCTCTTCGTTAAAACTTGCGCTATCCTTGGCAAATTCCTCAAAGGAGCTATAAAGTTCTTTGACCGAAACTTCAACCCTTACCGCATCTTTGGGAATTTCCCAACAACTGCAATAGCGCCCATTTTCATCGACGCTTTCAACCTTATAGCGGTCATCGAACTCGTAATAGCACCCGTCATTCTCTCGTATGACTTGGCGGGTATCTTGTTCCCACTCTTCCCGCAGGCTTTGCATATCGTCAATGAACACCAAATACTGGTTCAATTCAGGTGGGTCGTCATCGCCACGCCGCTCAAATTTATACGGCAGCATCATGTCATATAGTGATTTGCGCACATCCCGCCTGTTGATGGACGCTGGCAATCTTGCTAATAGAAGATAGCTACCCATGGTCTCTGATTCCGGGAAGCATATCTAAATTGTCCACAGCAGTAGTGAGTCTCTGGATTTTCGTTGCGTTAACCCTTAGCTGCATTTCGATATTTCCTCGTAAACGCCTCCACTTCCTTCACCGGATTATCTGCCAACTCAGGAAGCATCGCCAATCGGCAAAAGCATCATCCAGCATCTTCTTTGCTCCGGGGTCTAAATCAGGAGCAAATCTTCCAACAGGACCGGATGCGACCGCCATGCGAGTGAGGTCTCCAAATCCAATGATCGTTTGAGCCGCAACATTTGTAAAAGCATGCAACTCACCTACTGCAATATTTGCGGCATTGGCTTTCTCGCTTTCTGAAGCTTGATATCGCCAAAATTCTGCCTGGGCCAGAATAACAGGATCATCAGAATCTTTGCCCGATTTAGCAGGTATCGGTGGAGGTCCGTCAGGATAAAGAGCAGCGTCTTTGTAGGGCTTTGAGCTTTCTTGAGGGCTCAAGACCCGCACACTTGACTGCTTGTTATCAACAGATTCTGCGACAAACTTGCCACCTGCGCCCAACATCATGCCTTCCCTGGATTTCTCCTTCATTTCGTCCAGCGTTTTTTCATCTGCTTTAGTCAGCGGCCCGTGTGCCTGATCGCCAAACAAATCTTTAGCCTTCGGAAGCCCGCCTGCGCCATCGCTCTCCCAGAGTCCTGAGACACCGCTCTTGCCGGACCTATACTGCTCTTGCTTTTTGGCTTGTGCTTTCTCGTTCAGCTTGCCTTCGCTCAGTTCCTCAGCCGACTCGCCAAGCTCTTTGATCTGGGCTTTCTTTTCAGCCCGCTCGGACTTGCTCTCTGTTTTTTCAGAGCCGTTATGATCGCTCTCTTGAGGGACTTGAACCAAGGTTAAAACCAAGATTAGGGGCTGTTTTGTATTATGCCCGCCCCAAAGCATTTCAGATTAGATTACTTTTTCTTCTGTCTGGTCCGGGTTGGGTCAATCCGGCGAGCGCGATCATCGACTTCCTGCCTATTAAAATTTTCCCGAGCGATCCGCTTGTCCGCATTAAGACGCTTTTTCAAGTCAGGCGTTCGCGCTTTTGCTCGATCAAGCAATGCACATTTCGGGCAACCAGTGGTCAAATACTCTTCTCTGGATCTAATAATGTGATACGCTGTAGCCTGCCATTCATGACCTTCGCTGCATTGCCACCAGAATTTGCTGTTGTTATACGGAGTGATTTCTTTTGGGCTGAGTTCTCCATTCAGTTCTTTATGCCATTGTTGCGCCACAAGCGGATACAAAGCCGCAAGATTATTGTCTGCACAAATTCGCTTTCCCGAACAAAATGGACAACCATTTGTCTTGTATTGATTCCAGGCACGCACAATACTTTTTACCTCTGCCTGCCAAACATGAATTGCAGAACGAGAACAACGCCACCATGCAACTTTGTGCGATCCCGGGCTGACATCAGAAGGAGCCAGGGACTTATTGCGTGAAGGATGCCATTGCTTTGCAATTTGTGGATGTTTTGCTTTCAATGAAGTGTCCTCAGCCACTTTTTTGCCTGAGCAAAAAGGGCATCCGGTTCCCATTGAAGTGCGAATCACAACTTCTTGATGCCAGACATGAAAGCTTGAAACTTTGCACTGCCACCATGCCCGTTCGTGCGAACCCGCCGGGATGTTTTTAGGTTTCAATTTATAGTTGTGTTTTGGATGCCATTCAGCAGCAATCTCCGGAAACAACGCAGCAAGGTTGTTGTCATCACAAGCTTTTCTTCCCGCGCAAAACGGGCAGCTAGCTCCGGCAGCTCGGGATGCTAAAACCGCATCCCACTCGTGCCTGGCATTCTTACTGCATCTCCACCATATCCTTCTATTTGCGGAGCGCGTTAAATTATCGGGACGAAAAGAACCGTTTTTTTTCGGATGCCATTCTTTTGCCAGCTCCGGATCTGTTGTTGCAAGGGAGTTTGACTCGTCAACCCTTCGGCCAGCACAATAAGGACAACCTCTGCCTCTTATGCGATTCACTACGCTTGCCTGCCATTCATGAAGCTCAACTAACGAACAACGCCACCAGGCCTTTTTTGCAGTGCCGGCAAGAATCTTGTCTGGTCGGATATTGCCATTTAAGGTGGGATGCCACTCTAGAGCCAGATCGGGAAAACGGTACGACAGGCTGGCATCCGGCCGGAGCAATCTGTTAGTGCAATATGGGCAGCCGGTTGGGCGAATTCTTCGAGTTCGGCTTCGAATACTTGCCTGCCATTCATGATTCGAATCGGCAGGACACTGCCACCATACTTTTTCCTTAGAACCGACTGTAAAGCTTGAAACATCAAGCTTTCCATTCTTGAGAGGATGGATTTGTCTCAAAAGAGCCGGGCGCTCGCTTGCGATTGTTCGAACGATTATCGATGACGTCATCTTAAGATCCCCGTTGGATTTGAGAACCTGTGCAAAAAGAAGGTGTTCGATTTTAACAGAGTCCGGTCTTAACTGCTATTAGACGGAATCATTGGAGCGGCAATAGCTGGTGTGAGCTTTGGATACCTTTTTAGTATTGCCATCTCCCTTTTTTCGGTTCCAAATCAAAAGCCAGAAATGAACACAGATAGAAGAGGGCAGTCCGCCAAAGCAAGGTTTTTGTAAAACCGGAGCTGCTATTACAGTCATTAATTTTGGGTGTCAAACTAACCTCTTGTGCTCCGTTTCCGAGGTTGTTAATTATGGCTCATGAGATTAAACAGCCTGAAGTTAGCGACAAGCAGCCTCTTAAAGCCGAGACGAGCGAGAAATCCACGACAAAAGCAAGAGCTGAAGCTAACCCCAGCCCTGTTCGGTTGGCAAGAATTCATCATCGATCACATATCTGATTGCCGGCGGACTGGATAGCCCTGGGGCTATTTTCAAGAGGCGCGTGCGTGCTTTAACTATGGGTGTCACATTTGGTGCTGAATAGCACTCGCGGCAAAACCAGGAATAGGGCTTGAAGATCGTTTTGGTGGCAATGGCAACTAGCGATTATGCGCCACAAGAATTTTATTAGCACGTTTTTTCAGCTTATTTGCTTCTTCAACACGCTTGGTTTTGCGCAGCAAGTAAGAGTTATTATCGAGGTATGAAACCAGTTCAAGCGACTCTTCTCCATAAACTGATTCTGCAAGTGCCAGTCCCTTTTTGAGAAGCGGTTCTGCCTTTTCAAACTGACCTCGAATCACGTAAACATAACCGAGATTGTTTAAGGCAGCCGCTAAATTAGCGCTGTTAACCACGGGCATTTTTTCTTCAATTGCAAGTGATTCTTCAAAAAATTTTTCTGCCTTTTCATTCATTCCCAGATTGCTGTAGCAACTGGCAATGTTATTAAGTGTTTTTGCAATTGCCGTTGGATTCTTGATTGGCTGAAATTTAAAAATCGCAAGCGCGCGTTCAAACAAGGGCAGCGCATCTCTGTATCGTGCCTGCTCGTAGTAAAGCGTGGCTAAGTTATTGATACTGCCTGCAAAAGCTGGATTTGTTCTGCCTAGCGTTTCCTGCTGCAATATAAGAGAGCTTTGAAAGAGAGGTTCTGCTTTGCCATACTTTTTCTCCCGCATATATAAAAGTGCAAGATTATTCTGCGATGCGGCAAGCTGATTGCGCTCATTAATTTGCGGGTCCTCACATAGAGCAACAACTCTTGCAAGAAGTTCTTCGGCGTCTTTAAAGCGCCCCTCCGCGCCATATCTAAGAGCGAGCCTGTTAACCTGAAGCAAGAGTCCACTTGAAACACTGTGTGTTTTTTCCGCCTGAGCAAGTTCGGCAAGTATTTGCTCCGGCGTTTTTTCTACTTCCTTTGATTCAAGCAGGCGTTCTTTTGCCTTTTCGATCTCGTGATCCTTTTCTACATGGTGACCGCAGCCTGTCGCGATATTTGCTGTCAAAAGAATACAAAACAAATAGCTCAGGTTATTGCGCAGGTAGAATCTGTAGTTCATCATTTGCTCCAGTCATTTCATGCAGCTGTAAGCAAGCTGCTTGTAAACGCAATCAGCCAGATTCAATATTACAGAATAGTCCGAGATCTTGCCAGAGCAATAACCCTGACAAACTAACCCCGGTCGGAGTGTCTTTACTTAATCGCCTACTCGCCTACTCGCCGACAAAAGGATTCTCGCGGCGCTCGGACCAGATTGTAGTTTTAGGTCCATGGCCGGTAATTACTTCGGTCGAATCATCAAGCTCAAAGAGCCTGCCTTTTATTGATTTGATTATCTGATCGAAAGATCCGCCCCAGAGATCCGTGCGTCCTATCGAGCCTTGAAAAAGAGTATCGCCGGCAAAAAGAATGCTGTCTTTTTCAGTAAGCGAAAAGCACGAGCTGCCTGGTGTGTGTCCGGGGGTATAAATAACCTTGGTTTTAAGATTGCCTACGGCAACTTCTTCTTCGTCGTTTAAATAATGGTCGATAGCAAGCGGTGTATCGAAAGTGAATCCGAACATGCGTCCCTGCTTGTCCAGGTTATCGTAGAGCCACTGATCTTCTTTATGCAGGCAGATTTTGGCTCCGGTTTTTTCCTTTACGGCTCTGGCGCCGGCAATATGATCAAAATGTGCATGCGTATGCAGCAGGTACTTTATTTTGTATCCCTGATCTTCGCAAAGTTTGATTATGTGCTCAGCATCGCCACCCGGATCGATAACGGCAGCTTCTTTTGTTTCCGGACAGGCAATAATCGAACAGTTGCACTGCAGGGGACCAACCGGAAAGCTAGCTAAAAGCATTATTCAAACAACTCGCTGACTGAGCAATCTTCATGAATTCTGGCGATTGCTTCGCCAAGAAGCCTGGCAACACTCAGCTGTACGATTTTGTCACACGATCTGGCACTATCAAGCGGAATTGAGTTGGTTACAATCAGCTGCTCGATCGAAGAATTTTGCAGCCTTTCAATTGCAGGTCCGGAAAGCACTGCATGTGATGCACACGCATAAACAACCTTTGCGCCTTCCTTTTTCAAAAGCTCGGCACCTTTAACAAGCGTACCTGCTGTATCCACAAGGTCGTCTACCATGATTGCAACTTTGCCTTTTACATCACCGACCACTGACATAACTTCAGCGACATTGTGCTGGCTGCGGCGCTTGTCGATGATTGCAATCGGTGCGTCATTGAGTTTTTTTGCAAATGCACGTGCGCGTGCCACACCGCCCACATCGGGGCTCACGAGCACTACGTCTTTATGAGGTAAGCTGCGCACATAATCGAGAATCACCGGGCTTGCATAAAGGTGATCAACAAGGATGTTGAAAAAGCCCATTATTTGCGGAGCATGCAGATCAAGTGCAACTATGCGATTTGCTCCTGCAGTGGTAAGCAGGTCTGCCACGAGCTTTGCCGTAATCGCTTCTCTTCCGGCTGCTTTTCTGTCTTGCCTTGCATAACCGAAGTATGGAAGCACCACCGTAATGCGTCCTGCAGATGCCCTTTTGAAGGCATCAAGCAGAATAAGCAGCTCCATCAAGTTTTCATTTACCGGTGCGCAGGTTGACTGCAATAAGAAACAATCGACTCCTCTTACGCTTTCTTGTATTTGCACATATATTTCACCATCTGAAAACGGTGTTATCTTGAGCTGACCTATGTCTGTTCCCAGATAATCAGCCACTTCTTTAGCCAGCTCAGGGTTAGCTGTTCCGGAGAAGACTTTCAGCAGGGTTTTTCCACCAGTGGGAATTCGTTGTTTCAGGGGCATTTGTGCTACCAAGATCGTCTACCTCACAGATATTGAAGCGGCTGTTTCTGCCTTTAACCCGAAAAGACGGCAAATTTCTTCTTTATTGTAGAAAGAAGTATGACCTTTGGTAGATCAATAAGCAATTCTTTAGTCTAAAGAAAAGCATACTCGGGCGTTGAACCGAGTTCCAGAAGCCCCAAAAGAGCCAGCTTTACATGCATATACGTCAGCCCCCCCTGCACGAACCCCACGTAAGGTGGTCTTAACGGACCGTCACCAGATAGCTCGATCGTTGAACCTTCGACGAAACTACCTCCGGCCATGATTACCTGGTCTTCATAGCCTGGCATATTGGCCGGTTCGGGTTTCACATGGGCATCCACCGGAGAAAAGTGCTGGAGAGCCCTGAGAAAGCCTATCAACCTTTCCCGGTTACCAAACTTAATAGCCTGAATGATATCGGCTCGTTCAAGACCCGGCTGCGGGTATACGTCAAAACCAAGCTGTGAAAAGACATGGGCAAAAAGCTGAGCGCCTTTAAGAGCACTAGCCACAGCCTGAGGAGCAAGAAAAATACCCTGGAACAAATGCCTGTTCTCACCAAAACTGAGACCCAGGTGGCCACCGATTCCGGGGGCGGTAAGCCGGTTCAAACTTGCATCCACATACTTTTTCGAGCCGGCGAAATATCCACCGGATATAGCGATGCCGCCGCCGGGGTTTTTTATTAATGAACCGGCTATCATGTCTGCCCCGACAGCAAGGGGCTCATCAAGCTCAACTAACTCGCCATAGCAATTGTCGACCATAATCAGAACATCCGGGTCAATTTTCCTTATAATCCCGCATATAAGCCCTATTTGACTGTTGAGCAAACTTGGTCTTTTAATTGAATAACCGCATGATTTCTGGATATAGGCAATTTTTGTTCTTGTAGCAAGCGCCTTTCTAAGCGCAGCATCGAGAGCCTTCTGGTCAGTTAGAAGTGGAATCAGGTCAATCTCGTCATAAAGGACGCCACAGCTTGCAAGCGAGCCGGATTCATTGCCCTTGATGCCGATAACCTTTTCCATGGTGTCATAAGGATGACCTGTAAGTGAAAGCAGGCGATCTCCGCTGCTTAGATTACCCAGAAGCACACAGGCAAGAGCATGCGTGCCGGAAACCATCTGCATTCTTACCGCTGCGGCTTCCGCCCTGTAAATGCTTGCAAAAACGGAATCGAGAATTTCTCTTGCGGCGTCATCCATGCCATAGCCAGTACGGCCGGAGAAAAATTCAGCACTCAGCTTATGCTCTCTGAATGCATCAAGCACTTTTTTCTGATTTGCAAAAGCAATATCGTCTATTTGCGCAAAACAGGCCTGAAGATCTTTTTCGGCCTCGTGAACTAGTTTTTCCGCTTGCCAATTTTTCATTTCAGATAGTTTATTAATTCGATGCGTTTTCTTGAACAGTTGACATCGTTTTTTCGTCAATAAAATTAGTCGCACTTTTTTTGAATGGAAATTTGAATGCAAAACCGAATTATGGGTCTTTCTTCTTTCTTATTAGAATTTCTTTTTGTTGAGAATTGCAGGTTATGCAAAAGCCTGATTGCACCCGGCAGTTCTCCCGCGCAAACAGTGTGTGTTTCATGCTGGGAACCAATTTTCAATCAAGAAAGCCGGCTTGATTCATGCTCAATTGCCGGTCACGGAGAGCTCAAAGTAGCATATGCTGCTGTTTACGAAAACAAAATCAAAACTCTTATCCATAAACTGAAATACAAAAACGACAGATTGATTGCAAAAGATCTTGGACTACTGCTTTCAAAAACATTGAATTCAATTGAATCTCCCGCTCCGGGCACCATGCCGGCAAGCCCACACAAGACTGTGTTTTTGCCGGTGCCGCTATCTCGCTTGCGAAAGCTGCAGCGTGGATTCAATCAGGCGGAATTGCTTGCACATTCGGCTGCTGAGTTTTTTCCTGCAAAAGTCAATCACAAACTTCTTCTGAGAAAAAAACACACGGTGGCCCAGCATTCACTGGGCAGGGCCGAGAGGCAGGAAAACCTTCGCGATGCCTTTTGCCTGAGCACAAAAACAGAATCGGAAGCAAGCACTCTTTTTGTTCTGGTTGACGACATCCACACATCAGGCGCTACTCTTGCCGAAGCAGCCCGAACACTCTTCGATTCCGGAGCAAGAAATCTTGCGGCAGTTACTGTAGCGCGTGCATTGCTAAATTGAATATGAGCTAAAGAGCAATTCTCGTATTATTTGTCTTTTTGACTCAGTGTTTTTTTTGACTCAGTGTTTTTCATGACTCAGTGTTTTTTCTTGAAATCTTCAAGCACACCGGTCATTGCTTCCTGGAATATGTCACGGTGTACAACCAGCTCGGAAGCAGCTTCTTTGCCCCAGGATTTGCTCAGGTCTTTTGTCTGCCCGCCTTTACTCCAGAGCATGATCGAATAAACAGGTTTGCTGCCTCTGGGTCCGGGTACTTCCGTTCCGTAAGAAAGCTCGGAGTTGGACTTCCACTGGGGCAAAATTCCTGAGACTTTCAAGTCTTTGCCGTTGCAAAGCTCGCTTGCATCCTCGCCTTTGCTTTTGCAAACAAGCAAAGAACCGTTTGCAAAACTTAAAGCGATCTGGTCCTGCTCGGGGCTGGGCTCGAAGTAAACAAGATCATCATTTTTTTGCAACACAGTGTCCACGCGCTTGCCGTCAAGCGCAAAGAGCGCGCTTGCAGGAGACGCATTCATGCCGGCCGGCAGGCGAATTTCTCTGGAGAGAAAAAGCACACGTCCATCTTTTAGAACGCGCACCGGCGCCCGGCTGTCGAATATCAGCCTGGCAAGCAGCTGATGTTTCAGGGGCGAAACCGGCTTGCCCTGTGAATCAATGCAATCGACCTTAAAAAGTGCTCCTTCATGAACTCCGGCGCCCTTGAGCAGATCCGGCTCGTTTTCCTGATTTGCACGGCTATAGTAAATTGCTTTGCCGTCGGCGCTCCAGGCCGGATAGACATTGGTGTCACTGGCAATGCGCAGCGGCCTGGCAAAAGCCACAAGCGGAACCAGCTCTATATAGTTACGTTCTTGCGCGTGTTCATGCTTCACACAAAGGAAATATTTTCCGTTGGGAGATGCGCGCAACTCAACGATTTCATCGATACCCTTGTTCAAAACTCGCACTATAGAAAGCGAATTGTTTTCCACTTGCACTTGTCTGACATAAAAAACAGGCACTTTTACCGAAGCAAAAGCCGGCCATTTTTTTGCAGCGAGTTTTTCAAGGTCCGGCTGTTTTAAGGCTCTTAAATGCAAGCAGGCCGGCAAGGGGTAATTGAAGGTCCGAAGCGCATTCTCAGCAAATTTTTTCGGATCGCCTTTATAAGAAAAAAGCTTGCGCCTCAGCTTTTGCGATTCTTCCTCTACCTGTTTTAGCTGCTCGTTTGAAAGCAACGGCTTCAATTCAGCCCAGGAGCTTGCATAATCGTAGTCGACAAGCAGTCCCTGATGGCTGTTTGTCAGCCATCGAAACATACCTGCTTTTTCGTAAAGCACTTTGGATATGCTTCCTTCACTGTCGCAGACTCGCAGTCCTCTGGCTCCGATGACTGCGCCAAGTTTACCGTCATTAGACCAGACCAGATAATTACCATCGCAGGCGCCAAGCAGCAAGCTCAAAAAGAAAAGCAGCAAAAGCTGCCCCCTTTTTACAAGCGTGCGGCTTTTGAAAAATTGGCCGCCATACTTCATAAATGAGCTCCCAAATTGAGAAGCATTTTCTCTTGCCTCAAGAAGAAAGCGCTTCCTTTATTTGCTGGAGAGTCCTGTCGATTTCGGCGTTGCGGTGTTCGAGACTCACAAATGCTGCTTCGAACTGGCTTGGCGGCCAGTAGATGCCTCTTTTCACGAGTTCCTGCCAGAAACGGGCAAATTTTTCAGTATCGGCCTTTTTGGCAGACTCAAAATCAAAAACCGGCTTGTCTGCAAAGAATACGGTCAACATGCCGGGAACATGACTTACCTGAATACCCGCCTTGGCTTTTTTACCGATTTCCTGAATGCCTTCGGCAAGTTTTCTAGTTGCTTCTTCCAGGCGTGTATAAATTCCGGGATCTTGCAGCGCTTTTAGCTGGGCAAGTCCGGCAGATACGGCAAGCGGGTTTCCGGATAGAGTCCCTGCCTGATAAACATCACCCTGAGGAGCAATCTTTTCCATTATGTCTTTGCGACCGCCGTATGCACCAACAGGCAAACCGCCGCCGATTATTTTGCCCAGACAGGTCAGGTCAGGCTTGATTCCATATTTTTCCTGGGCACCACCTGCGGCAACTCTGAATCCTGTCATGACCTCGTCAAAAACCAGAAGCGCTCCGTGGCTGTTGCAAAGCTCTCTCAGCCCGGCAAGATAGCCTTCGGTCGGCAGAATCAAACCAGCATTTCCTACTATTGGTTCGACAAAGACAGCGGCAATTTTTTCCTTATGCTCTTTGAATGCTTTTTCCACGGCGCCCAGATTATTGAAAGGCAGTGAGAGTGTAAGCTGAGCCAGCTCATCAGGTACACCAGGAGAACCTGCAATTCCAAGAGTTGCAACACCGGAACCGGCCTTTATCAAAAAGCTGTCCGAATGACCGTGATAGCAACCGTCGAACTTAACTATAATTGAGCGTCCCGTGTGGGCGCGTGCCAGGCGAGCAGCAGACATGCAGGCTTCCGTGCCTGAATTTACCAGGCGCAGCATCTCAATGGACGGCATCAACTTGCATACTAATTCAGCCAACTCCACTTCCGCAAGAGTCGGTGCACCAAAACTGGTGCTATTTCGTATCGCGTCTTCCAGCGCTTCCATTACTCTTGGATGTTTGTGACCGAGAATCATGGCGCCCCAGGAGCCCACATAGTCGATATACTCGTTACCATCCACATCGTAGATGTAGGCAGCATCAGCCTTCTCGATAAACAACGGATTCGAGTTAACCGACTTGCAAGCACGAGCAGGAGAGTTCACACCGCCCGGTATGACCTTTTTGGCTCGCTCAAAATAGAGATCCGATTTCTTCTCTTCTGTTTTTGCAGTAGTTTGGGCAGCTTCATCAGGTGCCTGTAATGTTTGGGTAGTCATAGCGTTCTTTTTTGAGCTCATGCAGTTGGTGTAGCCTCTTGTTGATTGAGCAAACGCTCAAGAGCCGGCTCAACCATTTTTACCGCTTTCTCGCCGGCGGAGAAATGACGCATTTTCAAGTCTGAATCATAAATATAATAAGCAGGCACAAATTTGTTATCGAATGCATCGGTAATTGTATGCCAGTTGTCGACAACACAGGGTTGTTTCACATCATACTCTTCTATGCATTCTTTGACTGCTTTCACATCGGTGTCGCTTTCCTGCCGCGGCATATGGATTGCGATTACTTTAAGACCTTTGGGTGAGTATTTTTCTATCCAGGAAGCGATTTCCGGGAAAGATTCCTTACAGATTCCGCAGCTAATAGACCAGAAGTGGATTAAAACGGGGTTTCCAGATAGAGATTCCCTGGATACAGGTTCTGAGTTGAACCAGTCGGTTCCACCATCAAGTGACGGCATATCACTATCCATTTTTGGTGGCATGTGACCTCCTTGAAATTTGACTCAATTGACAAATTTTACTAAAAGATCGGGCTTAATTCAGCCTTGCCTAAGATTATCTTGGAACTTTCCTGCGGACTTAATAAAAAAGCGAGCGACTACAATGCAGCCGCTCGCTTTCAAAAAGAAAAATCGCTTAGACTTGCAGAGTCTTCTGACCCGGCTTCCAGTTGGCCTGGCAAAGTCCGCCCTGCTTGAGAGCTTCAAGAACGCGGATTGTTTCTTCAACACTGCGTCCGATGTTGAGGGCATGAACTACTTGATATTGCAGGATGCCTTCTTCGTCGATGATGAAAAGACCACGCAGCGCAATACCCTTGTCTTCGATCAATACACCGTAGTCGCGGCTGACATCTTTGGTGATGTCTGAAGCCAGCGGGTAGTTGAGCGATCCGAGACCACCCTTGTCTTCACCGGTGTTGATCCAGGCACGGTGACTGTAAACGCTGTCTGTGGAAACAGCCAGCACTTCAGCGCCGATTTTTTTGAATTCGTCGATTTTGTCATTGAAAGCCTTGATTTCTGTCGGGCAAACAAAGGTGAAATCGAGAGGATAGAAGAACAGAACCAGAAATTTGCCTTTGTAATCGGAAAGACGGACGTTTTCTTTCAACGTCTTCATGTCCTTTGTAGAAGGCATATCAAAATCAGGAGCTTTTTTTCCAACTTGCAACATGTCGAGCACTCCAAGAAGAATTATGAGAAACGAATCTCGAGATCTTAGCTTTAGCTTACCGATCCTTCTGGATTGTTAATGGAATATGCATTATTGATATCTTTTTTGGTCTTTCACCCAGGCTTCAAGATCACGCTCAAGATGATTTTCCATTACGAACTTTTGAATTAAAGGACTGTTAGACTTCCAGCCAATATTAAGCAAGTGATAAAGATGGTCTTTTGGGGTGGTCGAATTCTTGCTGCGCCCCAGCTCGCCTTCATTTGTGAGTTCAGCCATTGCCGCTTCGCCCCTCTTTTAACCTGCCGCCTGCCAGAGATTCTGCCGGTTTTATTAGAAAAACTACATCCTGTGTGCTTTCGATTTGTAAACCAGCTTATCGTATCGGAGCCGATTCTTGCATGCTCGTTTGACCTTTGCCTGAAGTATTTGATACTATTTTCCTTTGCCTTCTATGATGGTGGTCTCAGTGCCGCCCATATTAGGCTCTTCCGGCTCAAGGTTCTTGAGTCGAAAGCCCGAAGGCAGCGATTGGTTCTATAAAGAGCTGGAGAGAAAAATGTACGCCGTCGTAGAAGCAGGTGGAAGACAGGTAGAACTCACCCCGGGAAGCTATGTCGAAATCGACATGGTAGCCGCAGAGTCAGACCAGGAATATGTTTTTGACAAAGTATTGATGATCGTCAATGGTGCCGAATCAGTCACAGGCACGCCCTATGTCGATGGAGCTAAAGTCCAGGGACGGGTCATCGACCACACAAGAGACAAAAAGCTTGTGGTCTACAAATACCGTCCCAAAAAGGGCACCAGAAAAAGAACCGGCCACAGACAGCACCATACCAAAGTTTTTATCAACAAGATTGAACTGAATGGCACAGTGCTGGCCGAGGCCCAGGACACAAAAGCCAAAAACAAGTAAGCAAGTTTAAGCTAGATAATCGGAGAGCAACTCAGTCATGGCACATAAGAAAGGCGCAGGCTCAACAAGAAACGGACGCGACAGTAACGCCAAGCGTCTGGGCGTCAAAATTTACGGCGGACAATATGTGATTCCAGGCAATATCATTGTCAGACAGCGCGGAAGCAAGTTTCACCCGGGTGTCAACGTTCGCAAAGGAGCGGACGACACCCTCTATTCAGTAGCAGAAGGTATTGTGAACTTCAGCTCTTCTCGTGGTTTGAAGCTGGTCAATGTGCTGCCGTTGCCGGTTCTTAGCTGAGCGCTATTCCTTCTTGTAAAAAAATAAAGGCCTTTTATCCGGGGATGGATTTCCTTTTCGAAATTCCATCCTCCTTTTTGTTATAAATTATGCAGGCTCCAAACAGATTAAGAGGAGAGAGAGCATGCCAGAACTCTCGGCAGCTGCCATAAAGGATCTTGTTGAAAGAACAGGCGCAAAACTATATTCGCCGGAGAAGCATGAGTTCTTGGTCAGGAAGCTTGTTTATGATTCCAGAAAAGTCGAAAGTGATTCTGCTTTTTTCTGCATAAGCGGTGAAAAAACCGACGGAAATTTATACATTGATGATGCCATCAAATCCGGTGCCTCCTGCATCATAAGCGAACGCTTCAAAGAGAGCCTGCCCCTGCCGCAAATAGTGGTAAGCGATGTACACCAGGCGCTTGCAGACTTTGCCGACGCATTTTACCAGTCGCCATCGAGCAAAATGCGCCTTCTTGGAATTACGGGAACTAATGGCAAAACAACGACCACTCACCTGGTCGAGCACATTCTTCAAAGCGCAGGCATGAAAGTTGGTTTGATAGGTACACTTGGAAGCCGTGGGCCGGGACAGAAAAGCTATGTGGACGGAAAACACACGACCCCCCAGGCCCCGGATTTGCAAGAGATGCTTGCATCGCTTGCAGCATGTGGCGTAAGCCATGTATCAATGGAAGTTTCGAGCCACGCACTTTCACTTAAAAGAGTAGCCGGTTGCCAGTTTGCAGTAGCATGCCTCACAAACATCAGCCAGGATCACCTGGACTTCCACAAAACCATGGAGAATTACTGGAAGTCAAAACGCATACTTTTCGAGTCTTTGCATAAAAGCAATGTCAAAAACAAAGCCCAGGTGATAAATATCGACGACCCTCTAGCTGGGGGTTTTCTGGCGCTTCGCTCCGATGCGGTGCAAACGATTACATACGGATTTTCCCAATCCGCAGATCTGCATCCAATCTCGATGGACTTCAAACAGGGTCGAACCTTGCTTGCACTTGCAAGTCCTGATGGTGTACTGCATCTGTCAATGCGGATCGCAGGCAAGTTCAACGTTTACAACACGATGGCAGCATGTGCTATTGCCCTGTTTGAAGGTGCAGGAAAGGAAAATATCGAAAATTCTCTCAGTGAGTTCTCAGGCGTGCCCGGTCGCTTCGAAACAGTGTCAGTCGGAGATTCCAGAGAACCACTCTGCATTGTAGACTATGCACACACGCCTGATGGACTCGACAACGTTTTAAGAACTGCGGCCGCATTGAAAAATCCAGCCGGAAAACTCATATGTGTTTTTGGTTGCGGAGGAGACAGAGATCCGTCAAAACGTCCACAAATGGGTGAAATTGCCGAGACACTGGCTGATTTTGTCATTGTCACGTCCGATAATCCCCGAACCGAGAACCCGCAGGAAATCATCGCTCACATTCTCACGGGCATAAAGCGCATGAAAAAAGTGGAGGTCGAGCCGGATAGAGCAAAGGCTATAAAGCTTGCAGTAGCAAAGGCTTGCGCCGAAGACATAATTCTTGTCGCCGGGAAGGGTCATGAGAATTACCAGCTGATTATGGACAAAGTTCTTTCATTCGACGATAAAGTGGAGCTGGCTAAGGCGCTCAAATTATCGCTGGAGAATTGCTAGCGCATCCATAAATCGTTGTACCGCAATAAGTTCAGGTAGCAAGCCCCCGATGACTCTCAGAGGGAAGAAATCAAGCTCAGCTGCTTCTTAAGCGAATTCGCTTGAGAGGGAAGAAATCAAGCTCAGTTGCTCCTTAAGCGAATTCGCTTGAGAGGGAAGAAATCAAGCTCAGTTGCTCCTTAAGCGAATTCGCTTGAGAGGGAAGAAATCAAGCTCAGTTGCTCATTAAGCGAATTCGCTTGAGAGCACAAAGCTAAGATTTATAAGACAGCACGATACAGAAATGTCTCTCAAGGCCCAAAAAGGACCAAAATTTGGGCAGGTTTAGGCTTGTAGTTCTACGAGTGGGTATAATTTAATAGGGGCGGCGGGTCCTTTGACATGGCTGCGTGAGGAATCAAGGTGGGGATAAGCTTCCACGTAACGTCGGTAAGAGAGGGGACAATTTTCAATGTCATGCAGTTCCTGAGCCTGGAGAAGGTCACAGGAACTCTCAGTGTTTCTTTCGGACGTCATATCCCTGATGCACTTGTGTTTTTTGCAAGTGGTAAAGCAGCAGCGACAGAATTCGGAGACCTCAAAGCAGAGCCTGTTTTCGACCTGCTTTTATGTCAAGAGTATGCAGTAAAAGAAATAAATTTCCAGCCCGGCCGAGAAGCAAATTACAAAGAAGACACCCTGATAAAAACTCCGACTCTTTCAGGTGCAATGCTGAACGCATCCAAAGACGTGGACCAGTGCGGCGCCAGACCTTACATTTTCGGTTTGCTTGAAGTCAGCTTCCCTGATGGAAATCAGATTCCTGTTTCACTCTTGCAAGTATTCCACGACTTTGAAAAACACCGTGCACCATTAGAAGCAATCAAAGCCGAAGAAGGAGATCGCGAAGCACCACTAAAGCAGTGCGAGCTCCTGCACAGAGCTTTGCAGCGAAACATCATTCCTTACAAGAGCCCGCTTGTGGCATTGAAATCATTCCGCCCCCTCCTTGAAATCGTACAGCCACTTGAAGAAAAGGAAGCAGAGAACCTGAGAGGTTATATGCGAAGCCTGCTGCCCCATCCCCGGGCCACGCATATGCCGCTGGAGCGATTCTATGCCTTTGCAAGCGCCGTTGAGTCTATTGCCTACAGGCGCGGGTCGGAGGTTGGCGATGAAGCCAGAAGAATCATTTACAGGCTTATCCAGTCAACCACCAAACTAAATGAACCTATGAACGTGCTCATACCATTGATTTTCATTTGCTTGACGCTTGCATTCCAGATTTGCTGAGCGCAAGAGTTCAAACGCAGAAATTCATGAACTGTACTTGTCAATAACAGAAATTGCTTTTCTGATCTATCCTTATAAAAGGAACCGAAAGCCTGCTTTCTGTATATGAGCACAATTGAAAAAAACGAGAAAAAATGCCGGATAGTCCAGCTACTCAAGGAGGCTGATGCCTGCTTGGACTGGATTTCAGTGCACAAAATGGATTTCATGACCAGACTTTCCCGGCATATCCTGCCTGCGGGCTTCTGGGGAGATGGCAGACATAAAAACGGCATCGAGCACCCTGACAAGTCAGAATCCCGTATTTATCTGACTTTTGATGATGGTCCCTCGCCACACACAACACCTTACTTGCTGGAAATGCTTGAGGAAGAGGGTATTCACGCCAGTTTCTTTTTGATTGGCAAAGAAGCAGAAAAGCATCCGGAGCTTGTGGAAGCGATTTACAGGGGCGGGCACAGCATCGGCAACCACTCATACGGGCATCATTTCATGCCGGGGCTGGCGTCAAGAAAGCTCGAGCACGAAATTGAAAACACAAACCGTATAATCGAAGAGCTGAGCGGTGAAAGACCAAAAATATTCAGGCCCCCCTTTGGTCTTATGGATCAACGCGCCGCCCAGCTTTTGCTTGAAAGAGAAATGCACACAGTCTACTGGTCTGAAGCTCCCGAAGACTGGTCGATTCCAGGCGCCCACCGGGTCGTAAGAAGGGTACTGATGCGTTTGAGACCTGGCAGCCTTATTGTTTTGCACGAAGGAAAAGAGTTAAAAGAACAAACACTTAGAGCTGCCAAGGAAATAATATATAAGTGCAAAAGCTCCGAATTTAGCTTAAACAAGGTAGAACTTCGTGCTTGACTTTCGTCCGCCCCAAGACAACCCTTTAATAATCGGTCTTGCCAGAATTTTTCGTCCGCTGATTCTTACATTCAGAATGAAGAATGCCGAAGTAAAAGTTGTGGGCGACGGCATTGAACGATTCAAAAAACTCGCGGGCAAACATTGCATGATCTGCCCGAACCACTCTCACAGGCACGATCCCGAAGTAATGTTCGTGCTTTCATGTCTTGCCGGTGAAGAGTTCAATTTTATTGCAGCCAGAGAAGTCTTCGACTGGAACAACGGCTTGAATGGCTGGTTCCTGCAACATATGGGCTCCTATTCGGTTGTTCGCGGTGCCATCGACCGTGAGTCTTTTAAGATGACGAAGCATCTTCTTGTAGAAGGCAAAAAGAAACTGGTTCTATTTCCTGAGGGTGAAATCTCAAGACAAAATGACGTGCTGCTTCCTTTAGAAAGCGGCGCAGCACAGCTTTCATTCATGGCTTTAGACGAGCTTCAAAAAAAGAAACCGGGCGAGCCGCTTTACATTTTGCCGCTTGCAATCAAATATACATACAAGAACGACTTGACTCCGGCACTCACCAATCTTATCGAGCAGATAGAACAGAAACTGGGTCTAAACAACCAGGGTGAGCCTTCTCTCTATAAGCGAGTAAGAACCGCTTCGGAACTTGTTCTTGCAACACTGGAAAACGAATATGATTTGAAACCTGACAATGAAGCCGACCTGAACACACGTATAAATAATCTAAAGTCTCATATACTGAAAACAATGTCTGAGATTTTGCATGTCGAATTGCCGGAGTCAGGCTCTCATCTCGATTGGGTACGCGTGCTCAGAAACACTCTTGACGACTTTATTTACATGGATGAAGACAGCCTGCCACCCTACCAGAAAAAAATCCACGAAGAAAAGGCAGTTAAGATCAAATCCTTCTACCGCGACTTAGACAGAGTCGTGCGCTTCATCGCAATTTATGACGGCTATCTTTCACCGCCAATTACGCAGGAGCGGCTGGTCAACGTTATTGAACTGTTAGAAGCGGAAGTTTTCGGAGAATCCCGAATAAAAGGACCAAGGCTCATTTACGTAACAATCGGCAAGCCCATTAACCTGCTCGATCACTACGCCGAATACAAAAAGCACAAGAAACAGGTAATCGAAACACTGAGATCGCAAATGAGCGAACAGCTCTTTACGATGCTTTCAGAAGCAGACAAGCAAAGAGAGTCTGTCTACGTTAGCTGAGCTGAGCGTAAGAGAAAGCGAATTAGAGAAATCTCTTAGCAACCCTCAAAAAATAATGATATCATCTAGCTTGGCGGCATTATCGGCTCATTCTTTAGTGAATTTAAGCATCAGCCCGATAAGCATTATTCAGAGAAGATTGCCGCGAATTCCGGGGTGCAAGCAATGCTTAAACTAGCCCTTGTCGGTCTTGGAGCTTCAGGACTTTTTTGCCTGGAAGAACTTGCAGGGCAGGACGTGGAAGTACACGTATTTGACGTAGGACCCTCATATGAAAAGCGCTATGCCTGCCCTATTGATCAAGGTAAGCTTTCTGTATGTCCGCCCAAGGCATGCAGTTACTGTGCACCTGGCCAGTCTGCAGGAAGCTGGAACGATTTCAAGGTTATTTTATCGGCATCGCCTGTAATTGGCGGCCGGCTCTATGAACTCATAGGCGAAAAGGAACTGCAACAGAGGCTGGACAAGCTGCGCAGGCTTATTCTCGAGCATTCTCCCGTTGAGATTCCTGTGGTCAAACCAGACCAGGAAGACCTGGACTGGATTAAGAAGCGAGCTACGCTTGCCGGCATGACCTATCATTACCAGGAGTTATTGCATTGCGGCTCTGACAATGCGCCTGCAATCAATACAAGCATTCTCAGCGACATTAATGCAAAAGGTAATAACATTACCTTTCACTGGGACACAAAAGTTATGTCCGTCCAAAGACGAGGCGAACAATTTTCAGTAACTTATGATCGATACCGGCGTCCAGGGGAAGAGACAGAGCTCTTATTTGATCTCTGCATTCTTTCTGTCGGACGCGGCGGCGCCAACTGGCTTACCCAGCAAGAATTTTATAAAGACCTGGAAACTTCACCTGGACAAGTCGATATCGGTGTGCGCGTAGAAACAAGTTGTTATTTCACCGAAGAAGTCGATAAAAGATTCTATGAACCAAAACTTTATTACCTGAGCAAAAGATCAAACGATGTAGTCCGCAATTTTTGCTCGAACCCAAAAGGCTTTGTTACACCGGAAAACCATCGTGAGTACGTGCTTGTAAACGGGCACAGCAAGATGTTTGAAAAATCCGAAAACAACAATTTTGCAGTTCTGGTATCAAAAAATTTCACAAGACCATTCAAGAATCCGCAGCAATATTCACAGCATATTGCAAAAGTCACAAACATGTTGGCAGGTGGAGGTCCGCTTATTCAGCGGCTTGGTGACCTTCGCAACGGCAGGCGCAGCAAAACCATGGTTAATAATCTGATCAAACCGACTCTTGAAGCAGAACCCGGCGACATTTCACTAGCTTACCCACACAGAATTCTTGAAGGCATTATAGAATATCTCGATGCGCTCGATAAAATTTGTCCCGGTGTTGCGGGTGAGTCCACGCTTTTGTATGCTCCGGAAGTAAAAAGCTATCCTGACTTTATCGTAGTCAATAAAAACATGGAAACAAACATACCCAATCTTTTTGTAATAGGAGACTCGAGCAGCTGGACACGTGGTGTAGGTCAGGCTGCAACTTCGGGAATGCTTGCAGGAGAGGGCGTAAGACAGAAACTGAAAGAACTAGGCAAGCCTGATAAATACAAACACACGGCAATTGCTGGCAAGAATGAGAGCAAAGAATTAAATGTCGAAAGAAATGAGAGCGACAGCAAGGTCATAGCAACAGATTCACAAGAATTGGACTTTGTGCCGGTCAGCTTGCCACATAGCAATTAAGTTTCGAGCTTTTGAATATTTCTCATAGAGTATTCTTCCCATAGACATAATCTGCATGCAGATTTATCTTTTGCTTACTGGGGAATCAGGTTTTGCCCGAGACAGGCAAAATATGATTCTTGAAACAAGTTGGGCTAATTCAAAAATCGAACTCTCCGCGACTTCACCGACATCAACCAGCGGAGGCCCTACTTATGACCGAGCGTATTGACCATCTGCGTTTAGAAGAAAAGCAAAATCGTGACCTTAATTCTGAGAGTGGCAAAGCAGAGCAGGCGCCTCAGATAAATTTCAACGAGCTGCTCAAAAACGACAGTATCCCCAGAGAGTCGCTTGTACACCCAAAACCGGGTTTACCTGACCTTGAAGTGGGGCCGGATGCAAAAAAACCTGCTGATATCTTTCAGCAGGTAATGCACAATCGTCTGCCTGGCAACGGTGGCGACAGATTTCGTTTTTTCCGCAACGACGAAAATAATACAATCGAACACGAAGCCCTTTATCAACCAGGCGGCAAAGGCATTGCCACCTGGTATCGCGACGACGGCAGCAAAACTCACCGCCAGTACTTTCAGTGGAAGATCGACGAGTATGTTAAAGAAGGACATGTCGGCATAATCCGCGAACTAGAAACAAGAATGACAAAAATCGATGAATATGACGCAAGCGGCAAAAACGTAATGCACCGCTATATGTTCAATCCGAACGGCAATGTAGCAGCTCTGCGCGATTACAACGAAAGAGGCGGTCTTACAAGTTTGAAAGAATTTCGCCCTGACGGCACCCTGCAAACACAGGTCGATTACAAGCGAGGCATCGCTCACAGAAAGCACTTTTCACAAGAAGAAGATATCAGACTCAAACTAGATCCTTACATCATCCGCAAACCTTACTGGACTGAAGACGGCAAGATTGTCCCAAGATTTTAGTTTGTTCTTTATTGAGCAGTCCTAGAAAAAAAAACGAGCAGCTTTGAAAGCTGCTCGTTTTTTTTTGATTCTAAGATCCGGCAATTGGATTAATGGGTCTTGTTGCCCACAGCCGCTACTTGCTGGAATACACCATGACCCTGGGTTACCTGGTTCAAACATGCATGCATCTTCATTATCTTGCCGACCAGGTGTTTATCATAACGATCGGAGCTCAGATAAAGCTGCCTTACAAGTGGGCTTGTTTGCATGAGTGAAGCAATCGAGAACTCGGTTCTTGTCATAGAACAAGCTTCCTTGTCAAAATCAACCGAATGCATCTTTCTTCTGCCGAGCTGGTCGTCGTGCATCGCAGTGTGTACTGCGGCGCTTGTTGGTGCAAGCACCATTTCTTCGCCTGCTGCAAGCTCTAAATTGCGTCCGGCAACATGCACTTTGACTGATTCAAGCGAAGGCTCGTGAATATTGCGTACCTTGACCAGATTGCCCTTGACGCTAATCTGAACAATGCTGCCTTTTTTCACTTCGATTGCGCAAGAACCGGCTTTCACCGTCGCACGGCCGATTGCATTTAGAACCATATCTCCGCTTGCAAGAGTCATGCTGCCGTCTGCATTTGCTTTTACTCTTGTTCCCAGCAGATATTTGCCCACGGCATTTGGAGTTGCAATGCTCAGGATCTTGTCCTGCTGCGGAGCCACACTTAGAGTGTTGTTCAAGCCAACTGCTTTGAATTCAGAAGCTGCTTCTACTTTTGCAATTGGAGCGGCAGTAGATTCAAGCATTGCTTTTGGTCCCTGTCCCTTGCCCATGGCTCCCTGAATCTTGTTAAAGAGCCCCAGCATGAATGGAGTCATGCGATCGATTTCGGCGCTGTTCACGGAATCGCCCGTTTCTGAATTGACTGCATCAGCATCACTTTCATAAACGTTGAATCCACCTATCTTATCGATAGCTTTGCCGAATGCGGCAAAGTCAGAGACACCAACTGCTGCGATCTTGCCGTCGGCAAAGCTCAGTTGCTTGCCCATCGCTATTGTTTTTGTGTCGCCATTTGCAAGCTTCAAGGAGGAAGGCTCACCAAAAAGGGATGACACAACAACTCCGCCGAATTTACCCTGTTTCACCGAGGCTATCGAGCCTGGCTTCACTTCGACAATGCCGAGTTCTGTTTGAACAAAAACACTCTGGTCGGCAGCAAATATCACAAGCGATCCCTGCTTGAGTGCCAGGGTATGATCGCCTGTAGCATGGAAGACCGATTGTGGTGCAGCCAGCATCAGGGTTTTCTTATCGCCCGTGAAGCCGAAGGGTTCACCGCCGTCATGTGAGGTCACCCAGTGAGTGAATCCTGATTCTTCAGGACGCTGAGCAATATAACGCGGTCCGTGTTTTTTGTCTTTCGGCAAGGTGAACTTGCGATTTACAAGGTCTGATTGAGGCAGACCAGTGAATATATCAGGAAGGCTGTATTTGATTGGACCGGTCACAGCGTTTTCTTGTGTTTCAAGCACTGCGACTCCAAGCACTTGCGCCTGAGCTACAGGCAAGCAATTGATTGCGTTACACTTGAATGCTCCATTTACAATAATCAAAGCAAATGGCGGGTAGGGGCTAAGGTAACCTGCATTTTGCGCATCCAGATCGAGAGTCTTAAGATTTAGATTGCCGACAGCCACCCATTCACCTGCAAATAGAGTGCCTTTGCCGGATATGTTCAGGTTCTGTCCTGGTCCGGAGTGGAAACCGATACGTCCGGAATCGTTTGCATTATTTGTTGCCTGCACGAATCCATCTATCACGGTGGTCAGAGGCAGCTTGCCCGGCTTATCGGTAGTGAAGAGGATCTTGCCGCCTTCACCTTCGGTTCCGTTTGCATAAATACCGCCACAGCATTTCACATGCTGGCCGCCATGGTTCATAAGCTTGATATAGCCGCCGTTGTTGCCGTTTGCAAGCAGGCTGCCGGCGGTGCCGTTAGGACCATGATTGCCGCCTATCACAAAAGTTTTGCTTGAGGTAGTTTTGATTGTGATATTACCTGCGTTACCGCCACCGTACTCATCACGGTTCAAGCCGACATAACTGGATGTATCCATAGTTGCCGAATCACAGGATCCACAACCGGCTTTCAAGTTACGGCTCAGTGTGCTGATATTGCCGCCGTCTGCACCGAGCCTGCCTGAAGCGTCGATGTTGCCGACTCTGATATTTCCGTGTTTTGCTTGCAATCTTACGTTGCCTGCCTGGCTATTAGAACCAAAGCCGTTTGTGGCAATGTCCGTGCATTGATTCAGCTTGATAGAACCATATCTTGCAACAAGCGATACGTTACCGCCATTGCCGCCGTCGGCATATCCGTGCCGCCCGACACCTCCGACACCGCCTACTGCAAATATGTCGGTTTGACGGTAGTTTTTGATGTCGTGTTTTGCATAAATGCTGACATTGCCGGCATCACCGCCCACGCCGCCAACTCTGCCGTTGCCGCCATCGCCGCCCTGGGAGCCGACCGGTCCGTTGAAAGTTACCGAGCCTCTTGAGGAAGCAACAGTGACATTGCCGGCATTGCCGCCATCACCACCACGCTTGCCCGGAGCGCATCCGTAACCTTCACCTTCCTGACCTCGCTCCGAATAACCGGAGTTACCGCCGTTTCCGGCTATTGAAAGCGCCGAGCCCAGCTTAACTCCATAAGTGCCGTAGATTCCAACATTGGCAGAATTACCGCCGTTGCCTCCGCACCCGTAAATGGAGCTGCCGCCCTCGCCGCCGTATGAAGCAGCCAGGCAGACCTCGACACAATCACCTGAAGCAAATACAGATCCGGCATTGCCGCCTCTGCCGCCCCGGCCGAAATAAGACGAGCCGCCGTCACCAGCTGAGCTCACAAGTGAGCCTGCATTTATGCCGCCGTTATTTGCCACAACACAGATATTGCCTGAGTTGCCGCCGTTTCCTGCTTTGCCGAAGAACGAGCCAGCGCCGTCGCCGCCGTATGAAGCAGCAAAATCAACACAGACATTGCCGCAATCGGAGCTGATTTCCAGATTGCCGCCTCTGCCGCCGTTGCCGCCTTTCATCAAACCGAAGCCACCGTCACCGCCGGCTGAAACAGCAGATCCAATATGCACGCTACGTTCGGCACCGATATTTATATTGCCGCCGCGGCCACCGTTACCGCCTTTTATCAAACCGAAGCCACCATCACCGCCGGAACTTAGCACGCATTCCAGGCTGAGCCGCCCACCGGCAGATGCATTAATGTTGCCGCCGCGGCCGCCGTTGCCGCCATAGATACCACAGCCACCATCACCACCTGAGCTGGCAAGATGACCCAGGCGGGCGTTTCCATGCTCTGCGACGGCATTGATATTGCCGCCGCGGCCGCCATTGCCGGCAAACACACCTGAGCCGCCGTCACCGCCTTTTGAAATCACAGCACTGGCCAGGAGGCTGTATTTGGCGTTCATTTTGACATTGCCGGCATTGCCGCCGTTGCCTGCAAACAAGCCGTTACCGCCCTTGCCGCCCTTGGTCAAAATCAGACCGCATGAAATCACACTGCCTTTGTTTGCCTTGAGACTCACAGAGCCTGAGTTGCCGCCGTCTCCACCGGAGATCAGCCCATTGCCGCCCCGTCCGCCGGCTGTAAGAATCAAGCCGTGATTAAACACGTCACCGCGCTGGCTTTGCAGCCTGACATTGCCCGAGTCGCCGCCATCGCCTGCACAAAGCAGCGCACTGCCTCCGCGTCCGCCGACTGCTGCAATCAGACCGCCATTTGATACGTCGCCTCTATTGCTGTACAGGTTAATGGCTCCAGAGTTACCGCCGTTGCCACCTTTGACTAATCCGAAGCCGCCACTGCCACCCAGGCTCAGTATAAGACCGCAATTGTCGACATCACCGTTGCGGCTTGCCAGGTTCACTGAACCTGAGTTACCTCCGTTGCCTGCTTTAAGAACAGCATTGCCGCCGCGCCCACCAGCCGATGCAATCAAGCCGCTGTTTGATACGTCGCCGCACTCGGACTCAAGTGTAATTGAGCAAGCAGAACCACCGTTGCCGGCTTTCACAACTGCATTGCCACCGGCTCCGCCTGAGTTTGCAATTACTCCGTGGTTGCGCACATTGCCATATCCGGATTCCAGCGTTATGGCTCCGCCATGACCGCCGTTTCTTGCAAACAGAAATGCGCTGCCGCCGTCGCCACCCTTAGAAAGGATAACTCCGCAGTTGTCTACATTGTCAGCGCCGCCAAGATAAATCGAACCGCCATTTCCGGCCCTGCCACCGAGCAATATACAGGCATCGCCGCCATTGCCGCCGATACTTGCTATCTTGCCGGAGTTAGATACGTCGTCATGGCCGCTCACAAGAGCGATACTGGCTGCGTTTCCGCCGGCGCCGCCAATTAACTTGGAGCTGCCGCCGTTTCCACCAGCCGAGAATATATCACCACGGTTTGATACGTCGCCGCATTCACTTGAAAGTTCGATATGGCAGGCACTGCCTCCGCGTCCGCCGAGTACTCCGCCTGAGCCACCGTCACCACCGAAGGCGCCGATTAATGCACAATGCGCATTATCCACATCTCCGTAACGGCTTTCCAGAACGACACCAGCGCTTGAGCCGCCGTTGCCGCCTGTTAGCAGACCGCAGCCGCCATCACCACCGGCGCTTATTATTGAGCCTGAGTTATATACATCGCCTCTGCTTGCAAGAACAATAAGACCGGCATTGCCGCCATTGCCGCCCAGGGCACCAGAGCCGCCATTGCCACCATGGCTGAGAATATCGCCGCGGTTGGACACTCCATATTTCCCTGAAAGCGTAACATTTGCTGCGGAGCCACCGCGACCGGCAAACAGGCCGTCGCCGCCATGACCACCACCCACAGTCAAATCGCCGGAATTGCAAACTTCACCGTTGCAAGCAAGTAGGGTAATGTCGTCAGTGCAACCGGCATTGCCACCTACGGCAACTCCGTCACCGCCATTTCCGGAAATCTGAGTCAGATTGCCTGAGTTATGAATGCTGCCGTAACGGCTTGCAACAAAGACTCCGTTTGTAGAGCCGCCATTGCCGCCACTTACAAGACCCTTGCCGCCATTGCCACCGCTAACTGCAAATGAAGCCCGGTTATTCACGTCGCCACAGCCGGCTACAATACTCAGCTCACCAACACTGCCGCCATTGCCGCCGCTTAAGAGTCCGTCACCGCCGTTACCGCCGCTTATGGAATTGCGTCCGCGATCCGTATATATGCTGCGTCCGGCATAAAGACCGACTTGGCAAACTGAACCGCCATCGCCGCCGTTTGCCAGCCCGTCACCACCGTCACCGCCTGCTACAGTCATATGGGACGACATATAAAGATTGCGTCCGGCTTCAAAACTTATGCTGCTTACTTTGCCGCCATTGCCGCCGTTTAGAAGCCCGTCGCCTCCGGCGCCACCAAGAACCAAAATGCATCCGTCAGTGCTTAGCTTGCCGCAATCACTTGAAACACTTATCCTGCCGGTGCCGCCGCCTGAGCCGCCACTGGGTCCATCGCCGCCGTTGCCGCCGATGCTTGTGATTCCTCCTTTGAGGCTGATATTTCCGTCGGCAAGCACTGTAATTGATGCACTTGAACCGCCTGCAGCAGCAGACAAAAGACCGGAGCCACCGTTGCCGCCGTGTGTGATGATTTTGCCGCCCAGACGCACGCCGTCTTCGCCTTTAATCACGATACAGCCGGCATCTCCTGCCTCACCACCAAAACTTATTCCGGATGAACCATTGCCGCCGTCTGAGATAACGTCAGCGCAGAGCTCTACTGAGCCGTTTCTTGCCTGTATACTTACAGGTCCGCTGTTACCGCCCGAAGCTCCGCTCAGAGCAAGCAAGGCTTCTCCGGCGTTGCCGCCTGTGCTTGCAACGTCTCCATGGACAGAAATGTCGCCACAATATGAGTAGATATCGATACCACCGGATCTGCCACCATTGCCACCGGCACCAAGTGCGCTCGAGCCGCCATTGCCGCCGGCTGAACTAACTGATTTGAGTGATATATCACCTCTTGCGGAAATCTCGATTGCGCAGCTTGAGCCGCCGTTTCCGGCCGCGGTCAGAGAATTGCCTCCATCACCGCCATTGGCTTCCAGAGCGCCACCTAGTCTGACTGAACCGGCCTGGATATCGACACCCTGCGAGTGACCGCCGTCGCCACCACTCAAAGAGCCCTGACCACCAACTCCGCCATTGGCAGTAATAGCGCATCCGCTTGAGAAATGCGATCCGGCATTTATATTGAGCGCCGATGAAGCTCCACCATTGCCGCCATGTAAGCCAGTGCCACCATTGCCGCCGTTTACATTAATGCCGCCGTCAATTTCTATGCAGCTATCGGCATCAAGACAGATTGCACCTGACTTTCCTGCATTGCCGCCATTTCCGGAAACACCTATAAGAGCAGCGCCGCCATTGCCGCCGTTTCCGGAATTAGCTTGAAGCGAGCCGTCAACACTTATATGGGAGTCGTCACTTGAAAGGTGAATAAAACCGGCATTGCCTCCATTGCCACCGCTACCGCCGGCGCCAAGGAGTGATCCACCGCCATTGCCGCCATTGCCGCCGTTTGCAAAAATCGAGCCATTGAATCGGATCGAGCCGTCGGTGTCGACAAGCACTGAACCGGCATTGCCTCCGGCTCCGCCGCTGCCGCCCGAGCCGGCAAGCACGCCGGTGCCGTTTGCACCGTTGCCGCCGCTTACATTGGTCTCACAAGCGAAATATACATTGCCTCTTGAATCAAGCTCGATATGGCCGCCGGCACCACCGGCGCCACCATTACCGACACCGTTTTGTCCGGCCGCATTTGCAGATCCGATCCAGACTGAACCACGATAATTATCGAGGGTTATATTGCCTGCCGAGCCGCCGGCAAAGCCCGCGCCGGAACTGCTGCCAGCCTGGCCGCCTGAGCTGTCGAGGCTGCAATTTACAGTGATATCACCGTAAGAGCCGGTTGAAATCTTGATATTGCCGCCATGACCGCCGGCACCTTTAGTTGAATTGCCGCCTCTTGTATTTACCGAACCTAGTTCGATATCACCACTTGAAGATTCGATGCAAACATTGCCTGCAGCACCGGCCTGGGCACCGTTTGATCCATGAGCATTGATACGGCCGACATTTATGTCATCCCATCTGCTGGAAATCGATACATTGCCGCTTGCTCCACCAGCGCCTGAACCTGAGCCGTTGCCGCCCACTGTCGAGAGATTGCAAGCATTTACTTCTGCATCTCCCCAGGCTTTCAGTGTAATCGAGCCGCCTTTGCCGCCGCTGCCGCCACCGGCACCATTACCTCCTTCTGCAGTGATATTTCCTACGGAAATGCCACCATGATCATCGTCACTTTCAATCCATACATTACCTGCGTTGCCGCCGTTTCCATTGCTTGCGTCATTGCCGCTTGTATCTATGCATTCGGCGCTTACGCTGCCGCCGGCAATTAAAGTAACGTTGCCCGCATTGCCTGAAGCCTGCAAAGCACGGGTGCTCAAATGATCGAATGAAAGATCATCGCCGGTTACAATTTTGATGTTGCCGCTTTGAATTCCGCCTACGGCAGAGAAATTGCAAAGCTCAAAATCATCACCGGCAAAAATGTCGATGCTGCCGGCCTGACCGTTATAGCCTCTGGCATCGGTTTTAATATACCCGCCTTCCAGATCTTCATCGGCTTTGATAGTGACATTGCCGCCAATACCATAGGCTCCACATGCAGATGTATCGATGCTCTTGAATTCAACATCGTCATCTTTGGATTCTATATATACATTTCCGCCCTGCAGATAACTCGATGCATCGATATTGCAGAATTCCACATCATCATTTGCAAGCAGAGTCACTGAGCCGGCTGAATTATGACCGCTTGTTGTTATATTGCCTGCTTCGATTTCATCGTCGGCAAAGATTTTGACAATACCGCCGCTAAGGGCTCCGGATGTATCGATATTTCCTACTTTGACACCATCGTCACTGCTTATATAAACGGCTGAATTAGTGCTGCTCAATGCAGATTGTCCCGTTACAGCCAGCTTGCCAGCTTTAATATCATCGTCGGCTTTGAGGCTGATGCTGCCTGCATCACCGAGCCCGGACCCGGAGCCTGCCCCTGAAGCGCTGGCATCGCCGATTTCAATTTCGCCATCGGCATCAATGCTTATGCTGCCGCCATTGCCGCCAAGATTTGAAGAAAGACCGTTTGCGCCGATTGCTCCGCTAAGCCCATCTGCACCTGGAAGTCCAGCAAAGCCCTGAGCTCCTTTGCTGCCACTGGCACCGGGAAGGCTGACTCCGGGGTTACCCTTATCGCCGCCCCTGAAAACGCCTGCGCCACCTTTGCCGGCCGTGCCCCCGGCCCCTGCTATCCCGGCGTTTCCAGCAACGCCTGCCTGGCCGCCTTCGCCGCCTGAGCCGCCGACACCACCTTTGCCACCAAGTCCATATACGCCGCCCCAGCCGCCGTTAGCTGAGAGATCCCCATCTACAAATACATCGCCATCTGACTTAATTGTGATAGTGCCGCCCGAGCCGCCGGCTCCGCCGTTGCCACCGGCACCGCCGGCTCCACCAATACCGCCTACTCCACCGTTTCCGCCACTGCCTGCAGCTCCACCGTTTCCGGCTGCTCCGCCTATACTGTTACCACCGTTGCCACCGTCGCCGCCACTAATCAGTCCGCCTCCACCGGCACCACCATCTCCGCCGTATCCGGCCTTGGCACCATTACCGCCATTACCGCCGTTACCGCCATTACCGCCGTCTCCGCCGTTGCCGCCGGCTCCGCCATTTCCACCGGCACCGCCTGCACCACCGGTGCCACCATCGGCACTAAGGGAGCCTGTTGATATATTTCCGCTATTTAAAGTAAGCAAGGTGATGCTGCCGGCATTACCACCATTGCCGCCTGAGCCGCCGGCTCCACCGGGGCCACCGGAGCCACCGGGAGTACCGGCTTTGCCATTTTTTCCCTCGCCGCCGTTGCCGCCGGGGTCACCCCAACCATCTTCGCCATCTTCTCCATTAAGACCCCACAAACCTATAATAGATCCGCCTTTTGAGCCATGATCTCCATTATGGCTCGTTTTCCCATTTGAACCAGGGCCACCATTGGCTCCGTTTGCAGCCTGGCCGTAGCTTGCTCCTGGCGTGCCGTTTAAACCGATGGCACCAACACCGCCGTCTCCACCGCTTACATTAATGCAGCCGAGGCTGAGGCTGCCTGCATAGTCTGAGTGTTTGACAAAAACCGCGCCGCCATTGCCGCCGTCACCACCGGCAAAGCCATTGCCGCCAAGCGCAATCAAATTGCCCGTGATGATGTCGTTGTTGCTTGAGCTGTTTTTGGTATTTGAATTGGAAATGATCGTGATCAGGCCACCATTGCCACCATTTATATTGCAATGGTTTCCGTCAGCACCGTTTGCAATCACATTGCCCAGGTGAATGAACGAATCAGCAGTGATTGTGACATTGCCCCCGTTGGCACCTGCCTGGCTGCCTGTGGTATTGATATTACCTAGTGAAATTTCGCCACCGTTAGAGTTCCAACTGTTGGATGATCGGTAAGCCGTAGCATCAAATGTGCCACCACCGGTATTGAAATCGATATGGCCTAATTTGATGTCACCGCCTGATGTGGAGGCTTTGTTCTGGTTGTTTTGCCAGCCGGCTTTTAAGACCACGTTATGCCCGTTTGTACTTACCGACTCACCCACCGATTTTCCGTTGGCAGTTGAGTAGATATCGCCCGGAACAATTACAGTCAGGTTGTCGTTAAATGAAAGATTCGGACCACTCACTGAAAAGAACGTATTGAAATTGAATCCGCCGGAATTGGCTATAATTGTAGGGTCGCCGAAATTAGCGTTATCCGTACCGGTCGAAATCGATACAAAATCAAGAGCACTGTCTCTGGCTTCTATAGAAAAATCCGAAGCCGCAATTGTAACCTGGCCGTTTATCTGATCGGCAGCGACGTTTAAGGCACCACCGGGAGAAAGAAAGCCCACACTTGCAGCCTGGATCACGCCGCCATCTACAGTAATAGAAGGCGATTCATTCAATACCTTAAATACAACTTCGTCCCGGGCAAGAATTTGACCGAGCACGTTATTTACATTGAGTGAATTACCCAGGTCATTACGGATATATACGCTGCCGTTTAGAGCCTGAATAATATTTGAGTTCTGCAAGGAAGCAGTTATGGCAGCGACGTTGTTAGTTACTGATTGAATCGTGCCGGAGTTCAGAATTTGCGAAGCCACGAGGCTCGCTTGTTGAGCGGCTTGCATAATTCCTGAGTTGTTGATGATGTTTGTGGCAGACAAATTCATGGCGCCTGCTGCCTGTATAGTGCCGGCGTTATAAATGTTGTTTGCGGCAATCGAGATATTGCCCGAGCTTGCAAGCACAGCGCTGGCAGAGTTTGTGAAATTGTTGACGTTGTTGAAGCTGATGTTGAAATTGGAAACAATATTATTGAGGTTGAATGAACTCAAAAGCGAGCTGGGAACATTCGCCGAGCTTATGATGGAGTAGTTGTTAACGTTGCCGCCGCTCAAATTCAGAACGCCGCTTGTTATATTGGAATTGCTTGAGAAAAGATAGACGGTACCACTGTTGTTGAAGGCGCCACCGCTGATATTCAGGGTGCTTGAACCGTTTGTAGCACCGGAGCTCAAATTCTGACTGCCGAAGTCGATTAATACTGTGTTTCCGGAAGAGACATTGAGTCCATCTGTTGCATGTGTGTCCAGCACAGTGGTTGTGCCAGCTGTCGTGGCACCGGGAGTCAGGTTAGCTGTTGCACTGGGGTCCGGCTCAGCCAGCGCCATCGGCATGGCGGATACGAGAAAGTAGGAGAGCGAGCAAAAAATCGAAACGAATCTGGAAGAGTTCCTTAGTGATTTCTTTGAAAAGTTCTTTCTGGATATCTTTCCGATAATGTTCATCTATAACACCGTATCCTGTATTCAAGTATTTCCAAGGGTTTTCGGCTCCGCTCTGCATGCTAGCATCTTCAATTTCTGCAAATTCAAATGCTTCAAGTTTTTAATTGAGAGCGCAACAATACAGAGCATCGCTGCCCTGCTGTTTCAGTAACCGATCAAACCCGGGTTTAATATAGTTTTTAATTGCCAAGAGTAAAATACGGTTTTCCACAGACACGTTTTGGCTAAGGAGCCTCCAGCAAGCCGCAGCCGGGTCTTACAGAGATTAATTGTCAAAATTAATCTTGCTACAGAAGTTTACAAAAGCGAGGCTTGGAGAAGTTCGTTTACCTTGGTCTTCAGCTTTCTGAAAGCGGCCTCATCTGGAGCATCACCATGGAAACCGGGTATAAGCTAAGTAGATCGATCCTTGATCATGTTGAGATCACGTATACAGAGATTAAAAAGCTGTCGAGAAAGCCCCTCTTAGGTGTATTATCGATTCGGGCTGGTCTTGACATAATCGGGCTTTTCTTGGGGAAATAGTCAGGGCCAATGGCTGAAAACAACATAGCCGGAAAGGGTGAGGACTCCCTTAAGGAGTCCGAATTGGACGAGCTGGAATCGCAAGATTTCTGGTCGGATGACGATTGCGAAGCTTGCGACGAATCTGAAAAGCAGAGCTCCAGACCCTCAGAGACTGAGAAGAAGCCGGGCGCGGAAGCTAGCGGACTGGATGGCTTTCTTGCCTCAATAGTCGACGAATACAAAGAAAAGGTCTCAGCAAAAGCAGAGAAACAGGCAGAGCCGACTGGAATAGGCATTGCAAAAACAAGCGAAATTGCAGAATCAGAAGAGAAAGCAAGTTCAAAAGCAGGCAGAACTGCAGAATCAGAAGCAGGAACAATTAAAGCAGAGAAGCCGGGCGAGGCGGCAGGAAAAGAAACCAGTGCAATGAAAGGCCTGGTTAACGCACTGGGCTCTACTTTTAGTGCAATGACCGCGCCTTTTCTTGGACGCAGCCTGACAAAACCAGCGCAAGAGAAGAACTATGAGAATCTGCAGCTATCAAACGGAGTTGTTGAAGAAGTCACGACTCCCCAGGGCACTTTCAGGCTCGTGGGCAACGACGAAAAAGGCGAATCCAGATATTTGAAAATAGAGCCCGGAGCCGATGATGAAGGGAACGAATTCAAAGGCAGCGTCAAGATCAAAGACGGACAGCTCATAATTCACAACAGTGAAACAGGCAAGACCGAAGAATTTAAGGCAAAGCCGGTAAAATACGACAGTCTGCTTATGTCAAATGACGGACAGAAAGTAGAACAGCTTGATACAAACGAAAAGTCTTACAGATACATTGGCCCCGGTTCTGACGGCAAAGATCAATATCTGGTTACCACTCCTGAAGACCAGGAAGGGCAGCTTTTGAACGGTTCAGTCAGCGTCAAGAACGGCAAAGTAACTGTCTCGGACAACGACTCCGGCTTGAAGCATGAATACCGGAAGACTGACCCTCTAAAAGCTTCAACTCAAGACTCTTTGTACGAAAGCACCAGACAGATAACTGTAAATGCAACCAGAGCCATAGCCGGTGAGTCTGCCGCAAAGAATGTAGATGATGCTTTCAAAGATCCGTCTAAGTTGCAGCAGTGGTATAAACAGGCCCAGGAAAACGCTGCCAAAATACAGGAAAACGCAGCCAAAGCACAGGCAAAAGACGCAGGCTCAGATTCAGCTCCAAAGGCTGAAGCAAAAGGTCCCGGCAAAGGTGCAGAATCTGCAGGACAGGCAAAGCCAGGTGCTCCGGGCGAGAAGGCAGGCGAAGCCAAACCCGGACCCGGTCCGGGTGATAAAGCTGCAGAGGCCAAAACTCAAGCAGAAAAGCAGGCAAGTGAACAAAAGCAACAGGCAGACGCAAAAATCATTGCAGATCAGAAGCTTTTGGCACAGCAGGAACAAAGCAAAACTGCAGCTACAAACGAACTTGCACAGACGTCTCCGGAAAACAAATCAGTTTTTCCGCTTGCGGGTGATACCAAAACAAGCCCGGCAGATCAAAGCGCGCTCAATAAGCAGCTGCTTCCAAATTCACAGACTCTGATGCCCGACAACAAATCATTACTGGTTAGCGAGACAAAAAACGCACAGGAAGTAAAAAGCACAGAAATACCGCCGTCTTTGCTGAACCCGAATCAGACCTTATTGAATGCACCGGCAAACAACCTGATTAATCCGGATATGCTCAAAACGCCCTTGCCTGCCGACGCAAAAATCCCTGTACAGATAAACGACCTGGTCCAGCGTTTTCAAATGCCGGTCGAAAACAAGGAAGCAGCCGATGCAGTTATCCCACATTCGGCGCCGAAAGAGAACGCGCTTATTTATCCGGGCGAGAAAAGCGAATTCAATACAATCGCCAAAACGGCCGATGCCAAAGATATTTCCAGCCAGCATCTTGAGCAGGCTAAACCGGGTCAGGAAAGCACAAAATTCAGTTCTCCAACAGTAAATCTGGCGCAGAACCAGATTGTTTTTGCAAAGGCAGTGGAGCAAACTAAAGCACAAGAAACAGGCTCCTCACAGCACGGACATTCTGAATTCAAGCAGGCAAGCAGCTTGCAGAGTTCAGTGCTTGAAAGAAACTCTCAAAATGCGCTCTCAAGCGGAGCTCAGAGCCTGAAGTCATTTGATGCACAGCCAATACAAGCCCAAGCCAAAGATCTGAGTGTTTCAAAAGACATTCGAGTTGATGGCGGACAGAAAATCCAGGCAGAAAGCGTAAGCAAGTTCCTGCCGCAAATTCAAGGCTCTACAATTACAGGCGGCTCTAGAGATCAGTCACTGAACATAAGTTCGGCAAACCGCTCCATTGAACTGCAAGCAGGTCAAATACAAAATCAAATTCAAAATCAACAGGCAAAAGCAGATGCCACAGTCTTGCAGGGAAAGGTGGAGTTGAGAAGTCTGGACCCTCAAACGGGCAAGCTCATTAACTCGGATGCTCAAGCAACGACAAAGACATCGTCTTTGCACACTGCAGGTCAAAGTTCTGTTTTGAATTCGACTATTCATAATACAAACGCCGCTAAAGTACAGGCCGATTCACTCAATATAAAAGCACAGCAGGCAGGACTGCGCGCCGATCAGGCAGGACTGCGCCCCGAGCAGGCCGGCATGATGCCGAATGCTCAGGGTATAAGACCGTTTGCCGACTTAACAAGTATAGCGAACGTCACAGCTCAGGGCAGGCTAGATGGTCTGACAGGCCGCGTCAGAATTGTAGACGGAACTCAAATAGGTGACACCGCAAATGGTGCCATATCAATTTCAGGTGCAAGCAAAATAAAAGGGCCTGAAGGCAGATACATGATTGCCGAAATGACTCTGGCAGTCGTACTGGCTGCAGGCGGCATCAGAAGGGTATTACCCACAGACAGGGGTAAAGACGGCAAGAGCAACTCCGGTGGCGGCAGCGGACTGTCAGATCGTAAGAGCATAGAGCGTGAGCTCTCCAGATTGAGAGAACCGGCACGTGCAGACAGTCTCAAGTTCGTGGACTCGAGCTATAAACTAAGCCGGCCAAATTTAAAGAGCGAATCAGGACTTGCAGCTGGTTTAAGAAGCAGCCTGGAAACCACACAGCTGGCAAACGGCAGACAGCTTCTTCTTGCAGCCGATGCCAGAGTTCATTTCAGATCCTTTGCTGTACAAAAGCAGGCAGAAACTTATATGAGCCAGGAAGCAAGAACCCAGACGACTCAACTGGCTCTTGGCTATGCCCAGACAGAACTGAGACCACTGCTTGCAGACGCGGGCAGCGGCAGAAATTTCGCAATGCCGGCTGAAAGCTCGGTCCTGGAGCAAATGTTTAAGGCGCAGCAAAAAGCCCTAGACGAAGTTCTAAGACCATTGCTTAATCCGGAAGATTATCTGGAAGTAGATGATCCCTTTGAGTCTTTCAAGAATGTTTTTGCTGCAAAAGCCAGCGCTAAAGGCAGGCAGCGCAAAGGCAGCAGCGTCGGTCTTGAAAAACAATCTTTATTGAAAACCGGTTCAGATGGCGGCGACGACTTTGATGATGAAGAGGACGAAAATAAGAATCTGATTTTGATGCGTCCAAGCTGGCTTATCTCGCCCGGAGAAACTCTGATAAGCATCGCCGAAGAACATTTCAGCGATCCATATATAGGATGGTTGATTGCCGACCTCAATAAGGATAAAAGCCAGGAACATTATATGGACGGCAAACGGATTGTGGAGTTCAAATCAAGACAGAAGCTGACTTTACCCGTTTGGCAGGACATTGTTGATTTTTACGGCTCGATGCCCAGAAATGCCCGGCCGGAGAATCTGGTAACTATCGTAAGCGCCACCCAGATAGACCGCGAAGTCGTTAACAGCGTGCTGGGTCCGATTCTGGATCGAAAGCGGCAGCAAAATTCAATACAAAGCAGTGCGGACAGCGCCAAAGGCATAAGTGCCGACGGCAACGAAGCAGTATTGTTCTGAGCTCTAGAAGCAGTTTTGTTTTCAGTAACAAAAGATCGGCCAAAAGATCGGCCAAATTTGGCGCATCTTGCTCCGCAAGTATTGTAATATGTAGAGTCTATTACAAGCGAGATCGGCCAGATATGAGCGAAAGCCCAAACAGGATTGAACCAGCCCGGCTGGAAGAACTGCCTGAAACTCTGGCCGACACCCTGGCCGAGCTGGTTGCCACTGGATCTGTGCTGGGTTCGGCACTCCATCCTGCTACGGCCGCGAATCTTGCTGCACTGGTGCGGATTATGAACACATACTATAGCAACCTGATTGAGGGCCATAACACCAGACCAAAGGATATTGAGAAAGCACTCCTGGGTAGCTTTGACAAAAATGAAGAACGGAGAATTTTGCAAGTTGAAGCCGCAGCGCATGTGCGAGTTCAGACCGAGATTGATCGAATGGCTAATGAAGGAGTACTTCCGGAGCCGGCTTCTTGTGATTTCATTAAGTGGATTCATAGAGAGTTCTACCGGGATGCACCAGAAGATATGCTCCATATTAAAGCCGCTCATGCTGATTTCTTGATGGAAGCCGGAGCCTGGAGAAGTCGCCCAGAGCACAACGTAGCCGTTGGGCGTCATATTCCACCTTCAAGCGACCGCGTCAGTGACTTCATGCAGCACTTTGAGATGCGCTACCGCTTTGAGAATCACCAGGGCATGGCGGCTCGAATTCTAGCAATACCTGCTGCGCATCACCGATTCAACTACATACACCCTTTTCCAGATGGCAATGGAAGAGTAAGCCGCCTGTTGAGCCATGCAATGGCTTTAAAAGCTGGTATCGGCGCTCACGGATTGTGGTCTGTTTCTCGTGGGCTTGCTCGCGGGCTAGCAAGTCGCAGCGAGTACAAAAGCATGATGGACCTTGCCGATATGCCCAGGCAAGGCGACCTTGATGGGCGCGGAAATCTCTCTCAAGCAGCTCTTGTCCAATTCACAGACTGGTTTTTGAAGGTCTGTCTCGATCAAGTAAGATTTATGGCAGCGTTGTTTGATCTCGAGAACCTGGAAAAGCGACTCCAAATATATGTAAGACGAAATGAGCATTTAAAACCAGAGTCATTCAAGCTACTTCAGGAGGCGCTAATTCGCGGGCAGTTTGAAAGAGGTGAAGCAGCGCGAATTACTGGTTTACCGGAACGGAGTGCACGGCGCGTCTTGAATGACCTGACAAGCGAAGGACTTCTGGCTTCGGTGAGCCCCAAAACACCGGTTTCTTTGCGCTTTCCTGTAGACGCACTAGAAGTTCTGTTTCCAAAGCTATACCCGGAGAGTTGAATATGTCATAGTAAATGACCGGTCGCTTAAAGCAAACCGGTCATTATCTTGTCCTTTCTTCAGTAAATGTCCGCAGTTTTGGTGATGCTCCAACGGGCTCGATCCCTCAAGCCCCCCACTGGGGTCTCTGCGATTGTCTAATACAGGTATTACGGGGGCTCAAAAGTTATTAGGGGGAATTTGCGGATTTAATATCCGGATTCTCTCTAAGCAGTTCTTGCGGCGTCACTTCTTTCCTTAAGGCTTCAGCCTTGTAGAATTGAAGCCGGCCGTCCGCTCTTTTGCCCATCAGCTGCCAGCCTTCTTCAAGCTGGCCACTCGAACGTCTTAGCCTGTATTTTTCGCCAATCACAAATAAACGATTTTCGTTCAAGGCCGCAACGGCATCTGCAAGCGCAGACTTTGTAGCACTTGTGCTTAATACAATATTGCCTGGAGTCTGTGGTTTCAGAGGGCTTACAGTCCAGTTTGTCATGCGGTCATGATTAACAATCTGGCCCGGCTTCAGATTGAGCTGAACGAATTGTTCAGAGGGGCCGGCAGGCCGATTCTGAAGCCAGGTTCTTGCAGGTGTGTGCTTGGGTAAGTCCGGAGCAATCTTGCCGAATTCTTCATGACGCGGATCGAAAATATAGCTTTTGCCGTTTATATGAAATTCGTTCCAGACATGATTTGCAAAGGTGTTTCTGGCAAAGCCACCTGGCGGCTTTTTGCCGTAGTAGCCGGAAACAAGCGAGCTATCTAATTTGAATTCGTCTGCAAGAACCTTGTTCAAGAGTGCTTGATGCTGGCAAACACCCGCCCCCTCACATCTTCGGGCTCTGTCTATATAGTCGCCTAAAAGAACCCGCTTCCCTTTGTTTTGAGCACGGAAGCTTGTGTATGAGGCATCGACCTGATCTTCGGTCCAGCCCCTGGGATGCAACTTCGCTTTTGAGAATCTTGTAAGTTCTTCTGCCAGCCTTAGCTGGTCGCCCCCCAAATGATCAAAGCGCCTGTGCGCTTCTGCAACCGTGCTTCTCAAGACACTGTCTCTAGTGAGGTCAACCAGCAGGCTCGGTCTGTGAGGATCATCAAAGCTGCCGTCTGCTTTTATAAGCCTGTCGCCGCTTAAAGTCTGGAAACCATTGCTCAGACGCTCGCGAATTTCACCATGCTCGCTATATGAATTTGACAATCTAACTGCTTCAGGGCTGGCTGCCGGGTCTTGTTCACCAGGTCTTACCTTATAATGCATGACTTCGCGCACAGGCACTTGTGGCAGGTGGTCTGTACGCACAAGAGCTGGTGTATCCATTCCTTTGCCAAGTACATAATCTGGACCTTCCTGACCGAACCTGACTCTATCTCCCGGTTTCAGCAAGCTTGGCCTGTACGGTTGCAGCTGCATGCCGTTTAGATAAGTGCCGTTTGTCGAGCCCAGATCCCTGATTACAGGACCGGCATCCGTATTTGAAATACTTGCATGCATTCTGCTAATGTCATTGTTTGCCAGCACCAGTCCATTTTCGGGACTTCTGCCAATATTTGTACCGGCAGGATTAAGATCGAGTGGTCTGCCGTTTACCTCAAAATGGAACTCCGGCTTAAGTCCGAATGTGAATCTGCTTATAGGACCCAGTCCTATCCTGTCACCTGCTTTCAATCGAACTTCTTTACCGGCTTCAATTCGGGTTCCGTTAACAAAAGTGCCGTTTGTCGAGGCTGAGTCTCTGATTACAGGGCCCTCAGCCCTGAATTCGATTTCCGCATGCTTGCTGCTTACCTTGCTGTCGTTCTCAAACTTGATATCGTTGTCTATATTTCTGCCAAGCAAAATTCTTGGTTTATCCAGTGGAATATCCCGCCCATTTACATTGGCTTTAAAATCACCAGCTGTAAAATCAGCATGTGGCTGAGCTGAGCGAGCAAGAATCGTGCCCCCGGGCTTGAGCATTCTGCCTTCTGCATCTCCAGGCTGCGCTGAAACTCTTGAACCTTGATTCTCAGCCTCCGGTCCTTTATTGACCAGGCTCTCTCGGGGTGTTTCAGGCTCAGGCAATTTAGAAGGCTCGTTTGCTTTTGCCTTAGCCGAAGGCTCTGTCAATTCTTTTTGCGGCTGGATATTTGTGCCCGGACTCAAATCTACTGATGACGATCTCAAATTCGGGATGCTTCCTCTTATTATCGGGACACGGGCAACGGCTGCAACACCAACCGACCCTGCAGCCGCATGAGCCGCAACAGTACCAAGCTCCTGCAGCCCCTGTTCAGCCTCGGCCTTTTCTTCTTCTGTATAATCGCCATTACTTGAAATGACATACGCATCATTTGCCCACTCCTTCACACTATTGACAAAAGCTTTTCCATCATCAATAACAGCACCGATATCACCTTTGTTCTTTATTAACTCTCCGGCAAGCAATGTAGCTCCGCCTACGGCCAGGACCACGCCGGCGCCAGCGCCGGTTGCGACTACTGCAGCAGTTACCAGCGCACCAATTGCGGCACTTTTTAAAAGCCCCGTGGGGTTTTCTTTTGCCTCATTCATGATGCCTTTTTCTATCTCTTTGACAGCATCGATTGTATTTGTATGTGCAACTGCATCAACTGCTGCAAGCGGTGCAAGCAGAGCCTGGTTGATTGTATCTGCCGGGCGTTCAAAAACTCCCGCCAGACCACCCTTGCCGCCCTCACCTAAAACCAGATCGCTTTTACTGAAGAATCCATTTTCGTCATAAGTGACTCTTCCGTCATCATTCATTTTGATGGATTTTTCATCAACTTCGACATACCTTCCGCCGCTTTCGTTGTGCATGTACCATTTGCCGTCATCATGCCTGGAAAGACTGATACCATTTGTTTCATACGAAACTATATTGCCTGCCAAATCGCGTTTGACTTCGGTATTCCCGACTCGCTCTGATTGTTTGTCCCCGTCCGGCTTATCGCCATCCTCTTTGCCGCTGTCCTCTTTTTCGCCTTCGTGTTTTTCGCTACTGCCACCATTATCAATGGTCATTTGCGGCAGAAATTCGTCTGCGTTCGAGAGATGACTGTCTTGCGTACCTGTTGTTTGATCACTCGAATTACTAAGTAGAGAAACGCTGTTAAGCTCAAAATTTTGAGGCTGATCTTTCTGATTCTGATTGAAAGATGCTCGCTCGGAACTCTTGTGGCTCTGTCTCTCCATTTCTGTTTCTGCTGACATTCTTCCTGCCCCTTCCTAAGTTACTCGTGGATTACTACTGCCTGGAGAGTAGATCCAGATCAGTCATATAAAGAAATCGTTCTGGCAAGAATTTCTTGAATTATTGAGTCGCCTTCAGCCACAACAAGAAAAACTTTGCTGCTGGAGGGTGTCCGTACTGGCTTAACTCCTCTGGCGCGAATATTGTTTTCGACTATGCCAGCTTTGCCTGCCGACTCACAATGGAATACTATTACACCCAATTTTGGCTTCGACATTTTGCTGCTATCTTCGCCGCTCGACTCTTCAAAAGTATTCTGTTGGTGCATGGTGAACTCCAATATGTCTTGACTGAAGATAGACCAAAGACAGGAGGCACCACTGGCAGTGCCTCCTGGAGCTTAGTAAGCAATGAATAGTGGACTATATCAATCGTTTTCAATGCCACCACTGGAGGCAGTAATTCGTTTGGATCCGTCTGACAATGATCCGTCTTGAACAAAATGGATAGAACCGTCAGGGTTCATAGTTGGTGGGTGTGCGACAGGAACCTGATCACCACCGGGTTCCTGGACGGAGCCCCAACGTTGTCCACTGGTACCTGACTGCCCCTGTATTCCATTTTCGTTAGTGAACTGGAATTGCCGTCCGTCGGGTCCAGTCCACAGGAAGCTACCACCGCCTTGATACTCAACTTTAACCCCATTGCTGTACTCGGCTGTGTACTCTTCGGCACCTGGTTTTGCTCGAGTTTCCGTAACCGTAACTCCATCTACTTCTCTGGTTCTCTCTTCTTTTCCATCAGGTGAAACTGTAACGTCATATCCATCGTCAGAAGTATAATGCAGTGTGCCATCTGGATCGACATTCACATTAGTCATTTTACCGTCAGCTGTTTTGCCGTCAGGTCCAACTTCAATGTCTATACCTGCTGCAGGGTTTTTATACTCCGAGACTTTACCACCGGTACCTTCTACCGAGCCGTCTGTGGTCATTTGCACTCCGCTCTTTAAGGTAGATTCAACGCTGCCACCAGCTCGCACAACATGCTGTCCTCTGTCTGTAGTAATAAGTGGTGCCCCATTTGCACCATCATCGTCATAGCCGGTTACACCTGGAATTTCGGTTTTCACGCCATTGGTATCTACTTTGACGGTGCCGGGTTGCCCATTTTCACCAGGTAGATTTTCAAAAGTCTGGTAGTCTCCGTTCATACCAAGGTAAGTTCGGGTGTTTCCCTCTGTTGCAATCATTACATCCTGTTGGCCATCATTTGAAAACTCGACATTTACACCCGCAGGATCAGGCAAAGCATCAGCTCCTGCCGTATCACCATTAAGAAACTTATCGGCAATCTCGACAATCGGAAATTCTTGCATAAGTGCAGGGTCATTTTTGCCAGCGTCGAAAATCTGTTTGCGCTGCTCGGGACTTGAGTTTACATATATTGAGATCACCTCATCGGAAATTGCTCCGCCATGGTCACCAGCAGCATTCACTTGATCTACTGCTTGTTCTGGATTATCTACTGGCATTTTGTTATTCTCCTTGATCTTCTATCGATGCGTTTCAAAGCTCCGCATGAGTTAAGGATATTTAGATTGTGTGCAGTAAATGCGAAGCGAATGTGGAGTCTGTGTGGAGTCGTCTGCTAAGATATCCAGTAATCTTATTCTGCTAGCCGATGCAAACTGCCTGTACGATAATGAGAGGATTAAGAAGCAATTGCTTGCAATTGCTTTTGAGCTTCACGGTGCTCTCTCACGTACAGGGTTGTGCAACACGTCCGGCACCTGATTTGACAGGTGGACATCCGCTCAATTACCCGGACTCTCTGACGCTTACAAAACTTAGAGGCAAAATTGTCGTTCTCGACTTCTGGACTTACTCCTGTGTTAACTGCCTGAAGATAATTCTGCCGATGAAAAAGCTTCAGCAGAAATTTGCAGACGACGTTGTTTTTCTGAGTGTGCATTCCCCGAAATATGCAAGCGAAAAACCCGACAAGATGGTGCAGGCAGCCATGCGCCGTTACAACATCACAAACCCTGTCATTAACGATCCGGAAAACAAGATCTGGACAAAATATGGAGTTGGCTCCTGGCCCACTTTTGTTGTTATCGGTATCGACGGCCAGATAGTTCGGGAATTTACCGGTGATCGCAGCCTGACTGCCCTAAAGACACAACTGGAAACACTGGTTAAATCCGCACGTGTCTCAGGGAAGTTAAAGCAGGAGAGAATACTACCGAAACCACTGGCTTTTGAGTCGAAGCCAGGTCTTTGCGGTCCGGGAAAAATAGCGGCAGACCCGCAGCACCAGCGCTTGTTCGTAACTAATACCGGCAAGAATCAGGTTCTTGAAATTGAATTAGTCGGCAGGGATAAGAGTAAAGCAAATGTCAGAATCATCGGTGACTCGCGTGGAGGATTTTCTGATGGATCATTTAAAGACTGCCGTTTCAATCACCCGGAAGGTCTTGCCGTTTATGGCAATACAGTCTATGTAGCTGATGCTGATAATCATGCAATCAGAGCAATTGATCTGGAAAGCAAGACTGTGTCTACTGTTGTCGGCAACGGACAGGCACAAAACAGCAGAGACACACTTGAGTTTTCGTTCAAGAAGGCCAGACTGGACACACCCTGGGATTTATTAGTACTTAATGGCAAGATCTACATTGCAATGGCCGGAGCACACCAGATCTGGTCTCTGGATCCGGAAGCTCAAAAGCTCAGCAGGCTGGCAGGCACCGGCACTGAAGATTTGCTCGACGGTAGTTCGCACGAAGCGGCTCTTGCCCAGCCGTCTTCTCTTGCAAGCGATGGACAGAACATCTATTTTACTGACAGTGAAAGCAACTCAATAAGGTTGATTGATTTAAGCAAGAACAAAATCTCTACATTAATAGGAAAAGGCATGAGCTTCTGTGGTGATAAGGACGGGGTCTGCCGCGACGCACTTCTTACCCATCCGGAGGGAATTGCCTTTGCGAACAATTCCCTCTTTGTGGCAGACAGCTTCAACAACAAAGTCAAACGCATAGATCTTACAAACAAGCTTGTTTGCACATTAGCAGGCTCGGGACTTGCCGGCAATGAAGACGGAGATTTTCCTTCTTTTAACCAGCCGGCCGGTCTTGCGTTAATGAATGGAGTCTTGTATGTGGCTGACAGGAATAATGACCAGATTCGCTGCATCGATCTTGCAAGAAACTGTGCTACTACTCTAAACTTGTCCTGGGAGCCTCACGCGACTGACAATTCTGAAAGAAAGGCATCGAGGAAGTAAAAAGCAGCAATGGCGAAAATTCTAGTAATAGAAGATGACGAACTGGTTGCCAGAACTGTTGTTCAATCCCTGATGAATGACAATCATCGAGTTGAGCTTGCCACGGATGGAAGTGACGGTCTTGAGCGCCTGATTTGTTCGTCTTACGAACTTGCAATAGTCGATTGGAATTTGCCAGCGAAAACCGGACTGGATCTGATCAAAGAATACCGTTCAACTGGAGGCGACACACCAATTTTGATGCTGACCGGCAATAACTTGCCTTCTCAGAAGATTCAAGGTTTAGATTGCGGGGCTGACGACTATCTATCCAAGCCCTTTTGCATAGATGAATTGAGAGCAAGAGTTAGAGCGCTGATTCGCCGTAGCAGCAGCAATCGTCAGTGTGAATCTTTGCGGGTTGGAGTTATCGAGCTGGATCCGCAAAAATTTACCGTGTCTTGCAGGGGCAAACAAGTAACGCTGGTAGCAAAAGAGTTCCAGCTACTTGAATTTCTTATGAGACATCCGGGGGTGGTTTTCAGTGCTGATGCCTTGATTCAGCGGGTCTGGTCAATTGACGAGGAAGCATCTGCTGACACCATACGAACCTACATAAAAAATCTGCGCAAGAAACTTGACGAAGAAGGTTCTGCCTCGATTATCGAAAATATTCGCGGAATCGGCTACAAACTAATAGCACTTGATTCTTAAACTGTAACTTGTTTAGACTGGAATCTCGAACCAGAACACTGAGCCGCTTGAGTCAGACCGGCTTTCGATTCCGATTCTGCCACCATGCTCCTCTACGATGGTCTTGGAAATCGAAAGACCAAGACCGCTGCCTAATTGCTTGAATGAAGTCATCGGTAATTGCTGGAACTTTTGAAACAGACTCGGGCGCATTGATGGCGGCACACCTGGACCTTCATCCATGACTGAAATTCGTAAGTTCTTGTTTTTTGTTATTTCCGAAAGTACAAGTATCTGACTCTTGTCGGGCGAAAACTTCACGGCGTTGCTGAGCAGATTTGTGACTACTTGAACCAGGCGATCCGAATCAGCCCTAAGCAGAGGAGCTTCATTTATTATTGTGTCGATCACTATGTTTTTCAGTTTTGCGGCTCCGTTTATGTTATCTATGGAACTGCTTATTAGCATTAACGGATCTACTTCAACTTTGTTGATTGCGAACTTTCCTGACTCTACTCGCTTAACGTCAAGCAAATCGGAAATCAGTTTGATCAGCCGCAGACAACTTGCTTCAGCTGTGGATACAAGACGCAAGGCATCTGGAGAAAGAATAGTTTCCCTGTCCTCGGTCAAAAGCTGGAGGCTCCCACGTACAGCGGTTAGAGGCGCACGCAGCTCATGGGAAACTGTGAAATAAAAGTCTCGGAAGTTAGCCTCTATTGCTTTGCGTTCGGTAATATCCCGAATAAAGGCACAGTACATGGTGTCGTCATTAAGCCGAACGGTAAAAGGACTAAGTTCGGCAGGAAACTCCGTATTGCCATCTCTGCATTTCAATACAGTTTCAAGCGGCTTAACTGCGCTCTGAACTTCATTTGAATCATTTCGCTGGCAGCGCAAAATATCCGGCAGAGCTTTCTCACCACCTGTTTGCAGAAAGTCCCATATTACTTCACCGCTTACAGTGCCGGCCTCTTTGCCGAAGATATCTGTACAACGCCTGTTCCAGTGCCTGATTCGTCCATCCCTGTCTACTACTATGAAAGCATCGTTTGCTTGATTGATGATTGCAGCCAGGCGCTGCTCACTTGCCTCCAGTTCCTCCAGTGCAGCTATTCGTTTTGCCTCGGACTCTTCAAGCCAGATCGAATTGCTGATTAGAAGCGCAAACAGGAGAACAATCATCATTAACACAATAACGGTCAATCCACTTTCAGAGTCGAATATCCGAAAAGATTCTCCAAGGAACTTAATTGTGCCTAGCAGCAAGGGCAGGAGCGCAACCGAAGGCAGCAGCCTGCGGGCAAGTTTACCTCCGGCATTCGGGCTCGCCATAATAGACATCAGACCGGTCGCGGGACGGCAAAGCAAAACACCGATAGCTGCAAGCAACAACGCAAGGACGTTTAGCGGCGAAACTTTCAGGCAGGAGATTATTAAGCAAAAGTCTGGAACATTAAAAAGCAAGCCAATCAAGGCCATCTGACTGAGAAGAAGTGCCAGAATGCAGGGTATTTCTGAGCACTTGAGGAATTTTCTCAGCGGCAAATCAAGGCTGGCAAGCGATAATGCCAGAAGACCAAATCCAACAGCATCAAACAATTGCATACCAGGCAAGAGTGCCAGACCGAAGAAATCTATTCGCTCAAAAAAACCGCTTTGCAGAGCCAATTTTATTGGCAGGCATAAGAAAAGCAATGCAGACAGGGGAAGTTTGAATACAGCAAGCTGTCTTGGAATCAGCTCAGAAGCTGTGCAGAGTGTAGCACCTGATAAAAGGTAAGCAAACGCTGGCAAAGACCGAAACAGAAATAGTTCTTCAAAGTACCAGCTCAAGGATGACAGAATTGACAGGCCGACTCCAATAAGCCCAATACCAAGGCTGAGCACGCTATAAAGCTCGGTCAGGCTAAGCTCTTTACGCTTAAAGATATCGATACAAGACCGGAAATTCTTGAATCTAGAAAGCAGACGCCGAATTGTAGATTCAAATCTAGTGCTGCTTGCTGTTAGAACAAAACCGGATTGCACGTTTACTCCTCCCGCATTTCCTGCAAGATTCAAGCTGCACGCTTTGAGATCTGCTAATCAAATCTATTGGTTTTCGCTAGCGATTTGCTTGCTCGAAATCCTTAATAAAACTATTTGGTAATGAGAAAACGAACGGTCACCTTGAGACAGATAATAGTGCCGGAATCGCAAATAAATCCGTACTTAGTTGTGTAGATTCTGTGACAGTTGCTTGAAGCTAAGAAGGCAAACTTGGTTTTGCCTTCTTACGATTATCTTGGTTCTTGCTGGATTTACAAACTAACGAACTCGGGCACAAATTTTTCTTGAATCACACCCTTTTCATATGCCATTTCAAAGAGCGTAAGCAGTGCTTTTCTGCCTGAATCACCATAGTCGACGGTAAGTTCGTTTACATACATGCCAACAAACTTATCGGCTTCTTCGTTTTTCAAACCTCTGGCATATCTGAGCGCATAATCGAGAGCTTCCTTTCTGTGGCTGAGAGCATACTTGATTGAATCCTGAATCATGCGAGTTGATTTTTTGACCAGCTCATCTCCAAGATCTTTGCGTACGATGTTTCCACCCAGAGGCAATGGCAAGCCGGTCTGGCTCTTCCACCATTCACCAAGATCGACAATTTTTTTCAAGCCTGTCTGGGCATAAGTGAGTTGTCCTTCATGAATGATAAGACCTGCATCGACTTTGCCTTCGTTCACGGCTTCAAGAATTTGATCAAATGGAATTTCCACAACGTTTAGATTCTGTTCAAGCAGCCTGACAGCCAGGTAAGCAGTTGTCAGTTTTCCAGGAATCGCCAGCTTCAGGTTTTTCAAATCAGATATTTCAATCTGATTTTTGGCTACAACCATCGGACCATAATTTTGCCCCATGCTGGCTCCGCAGGGCATCAGTGCATAACGGTCGGCAACAGCAGGATAAGCAGCAAATGAAATAGCTGAAACTTCGTATCTACCGGCTCTGGCATCATGATTCAGAGACTGAATGTCTTTCAAAACCTGATGCACTTTGATTCCGTATGTCTCTACATTCTCGGAGGCCAGTCCATAAAACATGAAAGCGTCATCCGAGTCCGGGCTGTGGGCAATTGTGATTTCCTTGACAGCAGTAACCATGCTAACGCCTCCTGAGAACTGTTCTTGCCGGCAGAGCAATGCGCTTCTGCAAGCCCCTACCGATACATGCAAATTGTCGCCTGCCGGACACCCCAAATTCCTGAATTCCGGCTAATTCTTCTTAAAACTCCATCCCATCGGATGATCGCTCTGGAAGCCCGGAGGCAGAGCCGGCGATTCGTAAATGCGTTTAAGAGTATTGAGATCCCTTTGAGAAATGCCACTGTATTTAGTGCTCTGTCTCAGGTTATTGGTCTCAACCGGAAACATCGCGTCTTGAGGGTCCTGGCTGTGACCGAAGATACCGATGGCATGGCCGATTTCGTGTTCGGCGACTCTTTTCAAAGTTTTTTCCGGAGTATTTGTCAGATAGTAACTGGGTCTTAAAAGATAAACCGTAACCCGCATTCGTCCGTTGAAAACTTCAAGATTTGTCTGTCCAAGGGCTCTTGGAGGCAGGTGATTTATCCAGCCGACCTCAATATCAGCTGCCTCAGACGCAGAGGCTACCCGCACCGGTATATAGCGCCCCCAGTTAGAAACGGCATCGCTCAGATCTCTTTGCCAGTTTTGAGGAGAGCCCTGGGGTAGATGCACAAGAATTGGAAAGTTTTTCCAGCGGGCAAAAGTTCCGGAGAATTTGCTGATGTTTGCATAATAGTCACCGGCAGCCGGTTTATAAGGAATTGCTTTTATTGCGCTTTCAACTGAGCTGTCTGCCTTCTCTTCAATCTGAGTCTGAGTTTGTTTTGGAGCTTGTTTTGGAGCTTGTTTTGGAGCTTGTTTTGGAGCTTGTTTTGGCGGCATTTGCTGTTGAGGCGGCATTTGCTGTTGAGGCGGCATTTGCTGTTGAGGCGGCATTTGATACGCTGGTTGTTGCTGCTGTTGAAAACCTGAGAACTGTTGATATGGTTTTTGCTGCGGCAATTGCTGCTGCGGCGGCGGCTTTTGATAAGCCGGAGGCTGTTGTTGATATGCCTGTTGCTGCGGCGACATTTGATAGGGCTGTTGTTGATATGCCTGTTGCTGCGGCGACATTTGATAGGGCTGTTGTTGATATGCCTGTTGCTGCGGCGACATTTGTTGTTGCTGTTGAAAGCCTGGCTGAGACCACTGATTCTGGTAAGCCGGCGGATATGACGGCTGCCCCTGTGACCTGTACTGTTGAAGTGGCACCGGCTGTCCGGGATTAAACTGAGTTTGCGGGTTCTCGGGTTTGAGCGCGCCGACAGGAGGCAGAGACGGCGGCGGCTGTGCCATCGACTGTTGCCCGAAAGCAGTCTGCCCCATGAGCCTGGCTTCGAGCCGTGCAAGGCGCTGCTCGGTCGGCATTCCAGTATTTTTCTTGTTGAAGACCTCATTTTCCAGGTGATCAAGCCGGTCTTCCACCTCATGTTCCGGATAAGCACTTCCAAAAGTCATCTGTTCAAGGCGTGAAACTCTTCTTTCATAAGCAACTGTATCTACAGGAGCTGGCGGGCTCCAGCCCTGTCCGGCATTTGCAGGCAGCGGGTTGGCACTTGGATCAAGTGTGGAGCCCGGTGGGTTTGGATTTGCAAGGGTGCGTTTCTGTCCTGAAAGTGGCTGCCCCTGAATGCCGCTGCCAAAGCGGCTGTTCGGGTCTGCTGTTTGCGGCATTGTGTTCTGGCTATTATTATGTGGCATGGGCGGCGCCACCGGCGGTGTGTCATAACCAGCCGAATTAGGATCAATGGCTTTAAGTGCAGCGTGTTTTTGTGCGTATACATCAGTACTGCTTGCAAGCCAGATCAGGCCCGTAAGACTCAGTAAAAGCATGTTAAAGCGTTTCATTGTTTTAAGATGTCATCCCTGAATTCGCCGCCTACACGCAAACTGGTTTGCAGGTTCAAGATATTTTCTACAAGCATCGGACTCACAACCTTTTCCGGACTGAGCATAACATCCATCAAGATTGCATGTATTTCAGGGTCATTTTTTTCAAGCGTATCGCGACTTTCTTTTACCGCAAACGCTGCCACGCATTCAGCCCAGTATTCATGCCAGCTTGTTCTTGCATAACCTGAAACAAAAACGCGATTTTCTATATCTTGAGGTTGAACAAGTTCTGAAAGTGTTTCGGCTTCTTCCGGCAAGGGATGCTGTTTATCGCAATTGGCAAGACGTTTCTGATAGCAGTCCTGAATCTTTTGCTGCACTGAATGCGAAAGACAGAACTCGAGTTGATGGCCGTATTCGTGAGCCACAACCAGATTGATTCTTACTTCAATCAATGGTTTAACCCTGGCAGGTATTGCCATTAGAGCACCGAATTTTTTGAAAAAGTTCACCTCTCGTTCGAATTCCTCACGATCAAGTGTCACATTGCCTGTTCTTACCCCGGTAACTCCGGAGGCGCCGTGTTTCACATTCCCAAGCCCGGCGGTGCCTTCACTTTTGCGAACCAGCTGCAGCAATCCGCTTGATGCAAATACTCGCATAGTATCAAAAACATACTTTTTCTGAGGTCCGTTCACACGGTCATAATCAGTGAAATAGCGCATTACCTCATTTTCCCAGTACGACTTGTCTTGCTTGTGCAAAGAGCGCTGGTAATCGTATTTGCAGGGCTCGTGGTTGCTTTTTATTCCCTGAAAGAAAGTTGCAAGCTGGCTGTATTCGTCCATTTTGCGCATGGTCTGACCGGGAAAACGGCTGTCCCTGAAATAAAGGCTGCCCTCGTCTGTCATAAAGCCAATGACTTTATGATCCGGGGTAGCCACACGTCCGAAAAGAACCAGATACTCCTGGTTGTTGTATTTGAGACCACCGGTGGGTCCTTTGACCGGTCCAGGCAGTTCCAGCGGCTGGTTATCACAGTCTATGCCTCTAAATACAGCCCCGGGTAGCTCCTCGATTGTTTTGAGTCCATTCCACTGTCCAAGGGGCTCGCTTGAGCCCTGGATCAACCCGTCTTCGTAAAGCGTGCCAATCTGGTGCATCCCCTCTGGATGCAGAACTTTGCCATAATCGACAACCAGCGAAAGGCTGGCGTTCAACTGGATAAATCCACTGGGTCCTGAGATTTTCGATGTTCCGACCATATTCCTGGTCATTTCTTAAGGCAATTCCCCCGGGTAAGGTGAAAATAAAAAACACCACCCCAATTGGATTATTACCGCTTGACCCGAGTTTCTAACTCCCCGACCTGAATTTTTTCAATCGCCCGATATTTGCTTATTTGGCCGAGAGAGTCAGCTGCGACTTTTTCCAGTCTGCCAGGAATTTTTCGTTGCCAGCATCTGTAAGCGGATGGCTTACAAGCTGTTTGAAAATCTTATATGGCATGGTTGCAATATCGGCACCTGAAAGCGCAGCCTGGGTCACATGAACCGGGTGACGAATACTGGCTGCCAGCACCTCAGTCTCAAAACCATAAATATCGAAAACCTGGGCTATCTGGGCAATCAGCTCTGATCCGTCCTGGTTTATATCGTCAAGACGGCCTACAAAAGGGCTGACAAAAGTCGCTCCGGCTCTTGCTGCCAGTATTGCCTGGTTAACCGAGAAACAAAGAGTGACATTGACTTTGATTCCTTCTGAAGAAAGCGCTTTACAGGCTTTCAAACCGGCAGGTGTAAGAGGGCATTTGACCATGACATTGGATGCCCAGGTCGCTATATCTTTACCCTGTTTAATCATTTCATCGGCGTCTTCAGTAACAACTTCGGCACTGACGGGACCGTCGACTACTTTACAAATCTCCTTAACCCTGGTCTTGAAATCCACCCCTTCTTTTGCGACCAGTGAGGGGTTGGTGGTTACCCCGTTAAGCACGCCCCATTGGGCGATTTCTTTAATTTCTTCCAGGTTGGCTGTGTCCAAAAATAGCTTCACGGTGTGCTCCTCAGACGTAAAATCTGTGCAAATTTTAGTACGGCTTCAAGTATACCCATTCCTGACGATATAAGATTCGATTAGAGCTTTTCCTAAGGATTTCCATTGAAAATCAATCGAAATAGAAATTCAGGCGCAATTAACTGGCAGGCCGGCTTGCTTGCCTTGCTCTTGTTCGTTTCAGGTGTCGGGCTTTTTCTTTTGACCTGCAAGCCTCAAGCTCATGCTCTGAGCAAGCTTTCAAGCTCCCTGGGTCTGCGGAATCCAGGTGCTTCCAGTGTTATGTCCGGCCAGATTGACGGTCCAAGCATGCCCTCAATCGATTTGATTCCAAAACTGACTGAAAAAACAACTATTTTACTTATGGGTGTTGATTCGAACGGCTTGAACACCGACCCGTTTGCAGGCACCAGAACCGATACGATGATGCTTGTAAGCATCAATCCGGTTGAAAATAAAGTCGGCGTAGTCTCAATTCCCCGGGACAGCAGGGTCAGAATTCCAAACCACGGGGTTGACAAGATTAATTCAGCCCATGCATTCGGTGGTGCTGAACTCTCAATGCAAACTGTTAGAGAAGCTTTCGGAATACCGGTCGATCACTATATCGAAGTAGATACCGGAGGTCTGAAAAAACTTTTCGAAATTCTCGGACCGGTTGAAGTGCTTGTAGAAAAAGAAATGCACTATGTAGATCATGCAGCGAAACTGACAGTCGACCTGAAACCGGGATTGCAAACTTTAAGCCCGGCTCAAACCGAGCAATATCTTCGTTTCAGGCACGATGCCCGGGGTGATATAGGCAGAATCGAAAGACAGCAATGGTTCCTGAGGCAGGCGGCTAAAAAATTCAAGGAGCCTCAAATAGTATTGAAGTTGCCACAGCTTGTTTGTCTTGCATATCAATGCGTAAGGACAGACCTGTCAGTTCAGGATGTCTTGAGCATTTCTGCATTTGCAAAAGATTTCCCGCAAGAACGAGTAGTAACCGCGATGCTCCCCGGTGAAGGGCAGATGATAAACGGTGGCAGTTACTGGGTAGCTGACGCGATTGCAGGACAAACGATGTTCAGCCGCATACTGGGCACAAGCGCATTTATCCAGTCAGCAAGCGAGTTTCCGACACCTCAAGAATTGAGCCTCCCGGAAGATGAGCTTCCAACTCCGGATTCCCATTTAACACTCGACTACAACAACAAAAAGCCGCTCAGTGTAGGAATCAAGTATCCCAAAGGCTGTGATCAATTAAGCCAGGCTCTTTCAGAGCAACTTAGCCAGGCAGGATTCAAAGTTAAGTACCGTTACCGGATTGCAGAATCAGACTGCCAGCATGAGCTCTTAGTACAACAAAGCATGAGAGCCAATGATGACGAAACAAACAAAATTTACCAGTTGGTTCCAGAATTGCAGAGCTTCCCGCTTTCACTTGCTATAGAAGCCAGGCCATACACCGACTTTACTTTGGTGCTCTCACCGCAAACACAAATTCCATCGGTTTGCCGCAATTTTGTTTCTCCAAGCATTCAGCAGAAATCGCCGCCGCTTAACGCCAGCGCCAATGCCATGCCGGTAATGCCTCAAGAATAACTTAGCCTGTCTCTTTAATTTTGCAATAGCCAAACGCTTATGCTTAGTTTGCTTTTCTTATTTATTGAGCCAGACCTGAGCAAAGCCTGATTCTTTCATTTGCTTGAGCGGTGCTTCCCAGAAAAATTCCTTTTGACCGAACGCCGGCTCCAGGTGATCAATCCAGGTAGCGGTCGGATTGTATTTGGCAAAGAAAACTTTGTTCACCCATGAAGGATCTCTTGCTTGAATAAACTTGAGAACAAAGAGTTTTTCTCCGTTTATTTCAGTGATACCATCCACCATGACTTTTCCCGGAGTGCAGGACATGGAGGGACCTCTTACTGTGCGGCACAATCCGGATACCTGAGAATAGGCTTCATTGAAGATCTCAAGACAGCGTTCAAGCGGCACCTCAAAATAATTCTTGGCTCCGGTGTCTCTTTCCACAAACATGTAATAAGGAACCAGACCCAGTTTTACCTGCAGCCGCCACATACGCGACCAGATCTCGGAACTATCGTTTACATGCTTGATTAGCGGTGACTGGCATCTTATTACTACACCGGAAGCTTCCAGTCTGCTTATGGCTTTTCTTGCCATTTCAGTTTCCATTAAACGCGGATGGCTGCAATGAGCCATAAACGCCAGATTACGTCCGGAGGCTCTGACTTCTTCAAAAAGTCTCAAAAGATCATCTGCATCATCATCGCTTATAAATCTCTGGGGCCAGTAAGCCAGCGACTTTGTACCGATTCTAATACTGTTAACGTGCTCCAGTTTCGGATTATTCAGTAGCGGTTCGATATAGGCCCTTAGCATGGATGTTTTCATGATAAGCGGATCTCCGCCTGTAAACAAAACACTGCGAACTTCAGGATGCTCGGTCAAATATTGGACTAGATTACCCACCTGCTTGCTTGCGAACTTGAGTCCGTTAATGCCTACAAATTGAGGCCAGCGAAAACAATAGGTGCAATATGCAAAACAGGTTTGCCCCGGTGACGGAAAAAAGAGCACCGTTTCTCTGTATTTATGCTGCATGCCTGGAACACGTTCGTTATCCATTTTAGGCACATTTAGATCAAGCTGGCCTGCAGGATGCGGATTCAACTTCATTTGAATTTGCCTTGCCCGGCTTGCAATCTGCTCGTCACTTGCATTGCCGCTAACAAGCTCGAGCATATGATTAAGGTCGGCTTCGTCAAGCATTCCAGCCTGAGGAAATGTAAGCTGGTAAATCGGATCTGCCGGAATGTCGTCCCAGTCTATGAGTTCGTCACAGATATAGCTGTTTACCCTGAAAGGAAGTACGGCCGACACAGCCTTGAGAACATTGAGTTCACCCTTGCTCATGTTCTGAAGCTGGGGTATCTGCTCCAGGTTTGCACGCTGGTAGAACCTGAGCTTGCCCGTCTCTTCAGACGGTTTATTCAACTGCAACATATCCACTGCCTCCACTTATACATATCCGCCTGGAAACGCCTACCCCCATATAGGTATCTTACCACAAACTAATCAAATATAATACTCCTTTAGAGGTATTATTATCGAGCATTCTTTGCAGTTCAATAAAACAAACTACCACCTAAGAGGTAGTTTGTTTTATAATAGATCTATCGCCTGCCGCAGAGACAAATCGTACAGAGATACAGGAGATATACAAAAGTGATTCCGCAAGCCTCTTCGATATTTGCAATTGCAAAAGCCGAAATTTCAAAGACAATTCAGCAATTACTCAAAGAGGTCGGTCCTGTAAAATTTGTCGGATCGGCCCAAGCGGCAAACGACCTCGCTCGCATTAATAAACTGAATCCGGATCTGATTCTGATTCATCACAATCCTCCAAATTTTGACGCCGTAAAAATCATCGAAGAGATAAGAATTGCCAGAGCCAACGCCCGCTTTCTGGTTCTGCTTTCGGAAGAGAAGCAATTCTGGTCCGTAATCCAGTCAAAAGCGGACGGTTATGTTGTCTTTCCGACAACCTGGCTTCCAAGCGCAATCAACACGATCGTGCAGGGCGGAGTCTGGCTTGGACCGGTTATTACCGACTTCCTTCTGCGCGGAAGGGGAATGAACGTACTTGAGAATGCAGCAGCCAGCATAGCAAGCCCTCCAACCGCGCTTGATACGCTTTCCAATCGTGAACGAGAAGTTCTGAGACTCTTGCTTGACGGGCTCAAGAACCATCAAATTGCTGACGCTCTTGGTCTGAGCGTGGGCACTGTCAAAGTTCATGTCAAACACCTGCTCGAAAAACTACAGTTAAGCGGTCGTGGTCAGGCAATCGTCAAACTCGCCAGCCTGAAAGCAGTTATTTAAAGGAGGACTCATGCAACGCATCCAGGCGCCTGTCAGAGAAACTCTCCCGGAGCAAAGCAAAAAAATTTGGGACGTAATAGACAAAACCAGAGGAGGCGTATGGGGACCCTATGCTGTTCTGATGCACAGTCCCGCCTTATGCGAAAAGGTAGCAAGCCTTGGAGAGCAGCTGCGCTTTCACGGAGTATTGCCCGATCTGGAACGAGAGCTTGCCATACTTACTGCGGCCAGGGAGTCTCGCTGCCAGTTTGAATGGGTTATTCATGAACCTATTGCAAGACGCGCTTGCGCCTCTGATCAAATAATTGAATCTATTCTTTCAGGGAAGATAGGTGAGGAAATTGCTGGAAGACGTATCTACTTGATTTCAAAAATAATAAGCGATCTCTTTAGAACGCATAAACTCGACGACAATTTCTTTGAAGAGGCAAAAGCTGAATTAGGAATTGAAGCTTTGATTGAAGTCATGGTGATTGCGGGCTTTTATCGCCTCCTTGCTTTTGTCATACAGGGATTTGAAGTTGAAAACCCTGAAACTGAATTGAGCCTTCCGGACTTTTGAAGCTACAATAGTGAAATCGGATTCAATCAATCAAATCATTTAGAGTTTTTTTTCGATCAGATTTTTTCGATCAGATTTTTTTCGATCAGAACTATTAGATCAGAATTGATTCGACAGAATTTTATTCAGCAGAATTTTTGGAGTTGGAATTTTGAGCAATTTTTTTTACAGGAACCTGAAAAAGAATTATCCCCTTGCCCGACAAGCAAAAGGAGTATGGATTGAAGATACGGAAGGCAAGAAATATCTTGATGGATGCAGCGGCGCGATTGCAGTCAATCTTGGGCATAGCGTTGGAGAGATCAACGAAGCAATCACAAAACAACTATCAAGCCTCGCCTTTGCGCATACGTCGCAATTCGTTTCCGAAGCAGGTATGACACTGGCTCAAGAGCTTGTGAAGCTGGCCCCATCAGGTCTGCAGCATGGGGCTCGCGCTTATTTCACCTCAGGAGGTTCGGAGTCTGTAGAAACTGCACTGAAACTGGCACGAGCATATTTTGTAGAAAAAGGGGAACCCGAACGGAGCATCTGCATATCGCGCTGGCACGGTTACCACGGCAGCACCCTCGGAGCGCTTTCCGTAACCGGTCATCCAGCAAGACGCCGACCGTATCTGCCTCTTTTGAAGCCCGGTACACATATAACCACAGATTACAAATATAGATGCAAATGCGGTTTTGGTCCTGGTCCATGCCCGTCGGAACAATGCGTTATGCAACGCGCCAACGAGCTTGAAGATGCAATTCTTTTGCACGGACCACAAAACGTAATGGCTTTTATAGGTGAGCCGATTGTAGGCGCTACTCTTGGTGCAGCCGTACCGGGAGCTTCCTACTGGCCGCGCATCCGCGAAATTTGCCGCAAATACGGCGTGCTTATGATTTGCGACGAAGTAATGACAGGTCTTGGACGAACCGGTACTAATTTTGCAATCGATCACTGGCAGGTAACGCCTGACATTATTACTCTGGGCAAGGGCTTGTCTGCCGGGTACATGCCCTTAGGAGCTGTTATTGCCTCAGGCGAGATTGTAAAAGCCTTTGAAAGCAAAGGCGTTTTCGAACACGGATTCACTTATAGCGGGCACCCGGCAGCATGTGCCGCCGGTGTTGCTGCACTCGATTATCTGAACAAAAACAAACTTGTTTTACGAGTGCAAGAACTTGAAAATTCATTCTTCAAGCGCTTCGACGAAATTAAGAAAATGGATTTTGTCGGCGACTTGAGAGGTCACGGCTTTATGGCAGGCCTCGAGTTTGTAAGAGACAGGCAAACAAAAGAACCGTTTGAAGCAGCTCTTTCGGTTTCGCAACTTATTTGCAAAGAAGCAATGAAAGCAGGATTACTTGTATATCCCGGCTCTGCGTTTATAGACGGAATAAAGGGCGACCATATAATGATCGCCCCACCATTCACTATTACTGAATCCGAACTCGATGAGCTTTTTTCAAAGCTTCTTTCGGCTTTAAAAGCCGCTCAGGATCAACTTGCCGCCGCCAAGAGCAGATAGCTGTCCTTAAATCATCTCATTGACAAATTCAGCCATTAGTTCCTTGCTGAGCCCAAGCTTCTGTTTTACAAGCGGACCTTTTTGAAGAACAGGATCTGATTCTTCGTAAGTATCTTGCTCTGCCTTGTAAACCACGCCCAGCGGGATTTTCTCACCCCACTCGAATGATTTAGCCAGTGATGCTGAAAAATCGCTCGGGTCCCAGCCTTCGTCTTCGAGCTTGTAAACGCGCTCTTTGAACCACGGGTAGGTGTTGATTTTGTTGTAGGTGACACAGGGGCTGTATACGTCGATAAGCGAGAAGCCTTTGTGAGCAATGCCGCCTGCAATCAATTCCACAAGCTGTTTCTGCTCGCCTGAGAATCCGCGAGCGACATAAGTGGCGCCGGCAGTAATTGCTATTGCAAGGGGATTAAGCGGAATTTCGGCATTACCTTTTGGTGTGGATTTGGTTTTGTGACCGCGGGTTGTGGTAGGAGATGCCTGACCGGTGGTCAAGCCATAAATCTGGTTGTCCATGACTATGTAGGTCATATCCAAATTTCGGCGCATGGCGTGAATAAAGTGACCGACACCGATACCATAACCGTCTCCATCGCCGCCGGTACAAACGACTTTCATGTCCGTATTTGCAAGGTGAGCGCCTGTTGCGACCGCTATCGATCTACCATGCAAACTGTGGATACCATAAGCATGAATAAAACCAGGCAGGTTCGAAGAACAGCCAATGCCAGATACGACTAAAAGGTCTTTGGGTTGAATACCCAGCTTACCTGCTGCTTGTTGAAGCGACCTCAATACGCCGAAGTCACCACATCCAGGACACCAGTCCGGATCAACCGGTCCCTTATAGGTGTCGACGGGAAGCTCAATTACTGTTGCCATTTCTAACTCCCTCGAAAAAGTGTCTAGCTGACGGTTTTGAACGAATAAGTAGCTCCGGTTTCCACACCGACTTCCATTTCGGCGGCTTTGTTTCCGGTGGCGCGCTCCACAAGCTCTACCTTCCAGGTAGGCTCGCCGTGCCCATTCTTCTCAGCCTTAGTGAGTTTACCTGGACGCAAACGCTCCTGAAAATGAGTTCGCAAATAGTGATAGCAAAGTTCTTTCACCTCGTCTTCGCTAACATCAAGAGTGTGTGGTTTGGATGCAAGGATGTTTTTCACATAATTAACTATATACAGAGGCTCAAGCGGTTCGCCATCATATTTGGTTACATGTGCATCCATGCCTACGCCGGTTTCCGCCTGAATATGGCGTGCCATCTGGCTTGTGAAATTGAGTTCGACAGAAATCTTCTTTTTGCATTTTGAAAGAATTTCTTTGACGTCTTTTGTATGAAAAGGCGCAATATATTTGATGATCAAATAATTGGTTTTAGTTCCTTCGGCGCTCAGCATTTCTGCAGCTTCTTTAATGGCGCCGTAGCTCGAGCCCCAGCCCACAAGGGTCACGTCAGCATCAGCCGGTCCTTCAAGCGCGGGGGCCTTGAGTTCTTTTAATAGATTCTCGACCTTGCGCATGCGCTTTTCCATGATTTTGCGTCTTACAGGCGGGCTGGTGAACATATCTGAAATCAGTATGCTTTCCTCATCATGATCATCAGTTCCGGATACAAACAAAGTATTCGGGGTTCCCGGGTAGGCTCTTGGCGAGATGCCGCTTTCGGTGAATTTAAAGCGCTTGAATTTGCCGTCTTTTTCATCCCAATCTTTCACTACTTCACCGCGATCGATCTTGATATCGTGCCTGAACACCTCAGGGTCTACAGTTTCAGGGTGCTCGGAAAGCAGCAGGTCCGACATTATAAGAACCGGCATCTGATACTTTTCAGATAGATGAAAAGCTTCAACAGTTGATTCGAATGCCTCAGGAATGTCTCTTGGAGCGACTATTAAGCGAGGAAACTCACCCTGTGAAGCACCGAAAACCTGATGAAGATCCGCCTGTTCGGTTTTGGTCGGCAAGCCGGTGCTCGGTCCGCCGCGCTGTACTTCGACGCATACGACCGGAACTTCCATAATGCCTGCCATGCCGACGGCTTCGGTCATAAGAGCGAAGCCACCACCGGCGGTAGCGCACATCGAACGCACACCTGCAATTCCGGCGCCTACTGCCATGTTGATAACAGCCAGTTCGTCCTCGGCCTGCTTTACGCAAACTCCGGCTTTTTCTGCATGGTTTGCCATCCAGTGCAAAATTGTTGATGCTGGTGTCATCGGATAGGCCGAATAGAATTTGCAACCCGATGCTGCAGCAGCCATGGCAATTGCTTCGTTGCCCGTGCAGAACGGTCTTCTGCGATTGCTTACTTTCCAGCCCGATGCAATCGCCTTGAAATTGGCAATTGCATAGTCATAGCCGGCCTTAAGCAAGCTGACGTTGAGATCAATAACCTTTTCGCCCTTATGCGCAAAAGTATCTTTCAAAACATCTTCAGCACTTTCAGTGCCCAGACCTAAGAGCCCGAGAACTGCACCTACTGCAACAGTGTTTTGCATAATAGGCAGAATCGCGCCGTGTTTTTCAAGCACGGCTTTTGTAACTTCAGCCATCGGCAGAGCGACGACCTGAACGTTTTTGGACTTCACAAGCCCCGGGTCGCACTTCAGCTTGTCCGAATTGAAAATGACGCAGCCGCCGTCATTTATCTCAGGCACATGTCTTTCAATACTATCTTGATTAAGTGCAATAAGCGCAGTAAGCCTGTCACCGTGGTTATAAACTTTTTCCTGACCGATTCTGAGTTTCAGCCAAATATGCCCGCCTCTTATTATTGACTGGTAGCTGTTATAGGCGTAAACATGGAGACCGTGCCGTCCGGCTGATCTTGCCAGGGTATCACCCGACTTATCAAGACCGTCACCGGCAGCCCCGGCAATTCCAACCGTAACTTCTAACATCCCGTTTGTCTCCTCCACCAGAGAGAATGGGGTCGCCCCGCAAGAGCCGAATAATCAGCCCACTGCTTTTTATCCTTAAAAGCAGCCATTCACAGAATGGGCCTGTTAAGGCGCTTACTATGAACGTGCGGGTAAGGATAGCATAAAAACTGGCAAATACCACGTATTTGATTGTAGCTATATTAAGCTCGGGGCGCTTTCTGAGCCATTGCTTGCAGAACCGGATCTTAACCTTTCTTTTTTGCCGGGCTACTGTGGCTCCGGCTGTGCTTCACCTTGCTTTTTGCGCCGCTGGACCCGTGCAAAGCTGAAGCTGGCTTTGAGTTTGCCTGAGTCTTGCTTGCAAGCGGCTGTTTTTGCTTATGCCTGCTATGACTTGCAAGCGTGGCTTTTAGAGCTGTTTTTCTTGAATCTGGAGCTCTTTCAGGTGAAACATAAACATAGCTGGTATGCGGTCGTACAAATACCGGATTTGCCGCGCTTGACCCGATTTCCGGCTTAAAACATAAAAAAAGCAGGTAAAGCCCGCCGATAATAATTACTGCCCAGAGCAAGAAACAGAAGAAGCGTAGCTGCCTGTCGGCTTTCTCGGCATAGTTCTCGTCACCGCAACAGTGTTCCAAACAAAGCAGATCGTCGGCAAGTTCGACCCAGTCCATAATACTTTGATGCTCCGCTCAAGAGATCACCATATTAAAGGCAGATCTCTTGACATCCAGCTTCCTTCACGCCATTTTAAGAATCGGCAGTCTTCTTTTATTTAGTGACCGGCATCTGACTCAGGCGTGCTGGCACCTTGACCATGCACTTCACCTGCAGCAGGTGCTTTGCTCTGACCAGCTTCTGCTTCAGCACTAGCCGGCTCTTTGACGGCATCGCTTTCAACCCCTTGCTTTGCTTCACTCTTCCCCTGTTCTGCCTCTGTGCCCTGGTCTGCTTCTGCGCCATGTTCGGCTTCGGCAGCCCCAGACGACTTAGCTTCGTGCTCATGCTCAGAACTCTGGCTTTCAGCTCCATGCTCGTGAGCGCCCTCATGAACTGCAACTTTTATTGCACCGGGTGCAAATCCACTTCCCCACCAGGCAAAGCCGGCAAGAACGCATAAACAAATCAAAGCAAGCAGATTATCCTGCCAGCTTCCCAGCGGAATTATGTCCGTTACGCCTTGGTCGTGGTCCGAACCATGTCCATGATCTGCTCCTGACATTTCAAACTCCTGTCTCTAAGGAACAAAAACGTAGTATACGAGCAAGCCGAAAACAGCCACGCTTGCAAATATTAAAAGCGCATAGGCCTGGCCTCTGCCGCTCTGGGAAAGGCTGAAAAAGCTGCCAAAGCCGTAAACTATCCAGCGGAAGCTATTTACGACACCGTCAACAAAGAACCTGTCAACAACTTCCCATACAACCCGGCCTGTATTGATAAAAAAGGCGGCGCCACCCAGATATACATTGTCCATATACCAGCGGTTAAGCGAAAACTTGTAGACGGCAGGCAGGGCTTTTTCAAATGCTTTATCAAACTCGTAGCCTTTGTTGCCGCCGTAGAGCGCCATTGCTACAAAGAAGCCCACGATTGCAAGCACGGTTCCAGCCGCCATCGAAGTAGTATCGATAACTTCAGCATGAGGATGCAGGAAGTAAACAAACTGAGAAAACGGTGCAAGATATTCCTGCTGCGAACCTACCTTGCTGAAAAGCTGCATACCGTCGCCCATCACAAAACCTGCGGCCACTGATGGCACTGCAAGAATAATCAGCGGCCAGGTAAGCGGGTCCGGAGACTTCTCTTCGTGAACATGAGCCTTGCCCCTGTATGGTCCCAGGAAAGTCATAAATACCATTCTAAACATATAAAATGATGTCATTCCGGCAGTAATTACAGTCGACCAGGCAAGAATGTCGTGCCCCGGTCCTTTCCAGGCAAATGCCGCACCAATTATCTCGTCTTTGGAAAAGAAGCCTGCAAGCCCGGGGCAGCCTGATATGGCTAGCGTACCGATAATAAAACAGGCACCGGTTATCGGAATTTTCTTGAGCAGGCCGCCCATATTTCTCATATCTTGCTCGCCATGAAGCGCATGAATTACCGCGCCGCTGCAAAGGAAAAGCATGGCTTTGAAAAACGCATGAGTGGTCAGGTGGAACATGCCTGAAGAATATGCACCCACGCCCAGACCCACAAACATATAGCCCAACTGCGATACCGTAGACCAGGCAAGTGCTCGTTTGATGTCGTTTTGAGTGAGCGCAACAGTGGCGGCCATAAAAGCTGTGAAGCCGCCAATCCAGGCAACCACAGTAAGTCCGTCGCTTAATAAGACCGGGCTGCCGGCGCTATCAAGCGCTACACTCGACCAGTCGAGCCAGAGCGGATAGGCACGCGCAACCATATAGACGCCGGCGGCAACCATTGTGGCGGCGTGAATCAAAGCTGAGATTGGTGTAGGACCTTCCATCGCATCAGGAAGCCATACATGTAATGGAAATTGTGCCGACTTGGCCATCGGTCCCATAAAAATAAGAATGGCAAGCAGGGTCAAAAGACCCTGACTCAGGTAGCCCTGAGTGGGAGCCATCGCCCATTTAATTGCTCCTGCAAGTGTGACTCCGTCAAGCGAAGACTGCACCGCCGGGTCATAAAACGAAAGCATCCCGTAGTCTAAATGCGCATGCCAGAATCCATAAGTGGCACCAAGAAATACAAGCAAGCCGACAAGAAAACCGAAGTCGCCGATTCGGTTTACGACAAAAGCTTTCAAGCAGGCGGCAGCCGCGCTTTCTTTGTACCACCAGAAACCGATAAGCAGGTAACTGCACACGCCAACCAGTTCCCAGAAGAAGAACATCTGGAAAAGATTGGTTGCTACTACTAAACCGAGCATCGACCCGGTAAAGAGTGAAAGATAAGAATAGAAGCGCCTGTAACCAGGGTCTTCACGCATGTATCCGTGCGTGTAGACCTGGACTAATAAGCTGACCGCACATACGACTAAAAGCATTGATGAAGTCAAATTATCAACAAGCACACCGATTGTAAGCTTGAAACTGTCCGAAGCAAACCACGTATAGTCTTTGACAAACGGAGTCGGGTCAAGCCTCAAAGAATGGAAAATCAAAAGCGATTCGTAAAAGCCATATACAACTGCAGCAATTGAAACGAGCATACAGAGCGTTTTTGGCATCTTATCTTTGAAGATTGCACTGCCTGCGATGATAAAAGCACCGGCAAGGAATGGAAAAAGAACTATCCAAGCTGCCTGCTGTATACAACTGGGTACGTCTGCCAAGGGATTCTCTCCGCAAATGCTACTGACAAATGTCTATCTGAAGACCGGACCTTTACTAAATCAACGGGATTCTACCAAAAACGAATCGCTTCAAAGTCAAAGAGCTTCTTATCTAGAGCGGCGGATGCTAAGAGAAAGTTGCAACGCTATCTAGTCGATATTCTGACGTTTTGCCCTTATATGCCGGGCTTTTGCGCACTTGCAAACAGCTGGAATTTGCACTTGATAAATGGGAAAATGCAGTTTTTTTCAGTCCGCGAGATAGGTGCTAACGCAAGTTGAAATTATTTTGTGTTTCAACAATTCTTCAAGCAATCAGCTCTGAATTTTGCTGAGAAACTTTTATGCCTTTGGTTTCAGAAACATTTGCTGCAATCGTTATACTGTTTCCGGTACTTTTGCTGAAACTCGGTGAATCATCACTTTGAAACACTGGTTCTTGAGAAGCTCGAATAATGCATTTCAAAAGCCGAACTAAAGTGGAGACCAGGCGGGGAAGAAAACCCGGAGCAAAGTCAAGCTAAAGCCAGAGGACATTTACGGTGCCAGACAACATCCTTCTTTCATTCCTGCTTTTCCTGCCTTTTGTAGGAACTTTGCTAATAGGAATCATGCCTCAAGCAGCTTCCAGAGGTGCGGCAATCTTCATCTCGGGCTTGATGTGTTTTATCTCGACAATGCTTGCATTCAAATTCAGACCTGATGTGCTCGACATGCAGTTCGTTCACAAGTCGGTCTGGATTGCAAATCCACTGCCGGTGCAATATCACGTGGGTGTTGACGGCATGGCGCTATGTCTTGTAGTGCTCACCTGTTTTGTGATGTTCATGTCTGTGCTTGCAAGCCAGCACATAGGTCAAAAGCGTCCGCGACTTTATTACAGCATGCTGATGCTGCTGACTCTCTCGATAGTTGGCGTATTCGTTTCGCTTGATTTGCTGCAGTTCTTCATTATGTACGAGCTGGAGCTTGTACCCATGTATTTCCTGATTGCAATCTGGGGCGGTCCGAATCGCGACTATGCCGCAATGAAGTTCTTGCTTTATACGTTTTTCGGCGGTGTACTCATGCTTGCCGGCTTGCTTTATTTCTACTTCCAGTTGCAAATGGGCGGTGTGCAACCGCTGACCTTCGATATGGTCGAGCTTGCAAAGCAGGGCAGCTCTCTGATGCGACCGGCACAGGCCCTTGCCTGTCTCGGCTTTTTCCTGGCTTTCATCATCAAACTTCCTTCATTTCCTTTCCATACATGGCTACCTGATGCGCACGTCGAAGCACCAACTCCGGTATCAATGATTCTTGCCGGACTACTCTTAAAAATGGGTTCGTTCGGTCTTGTTCGAATCTGCCTGGGCTTTTTCCCCGATGTGATCACGTCATGGGCACCATACATAATCCTGCTTGGAGCATTCAATGTAGTTTGGGCTGCGGTGGCATGCCTGGTGCAGACAGACATGAAACGAATCATCGCCTTTTCGTCAGTAAGCCATATGGGCTTCGTTTTAATAGGTCTTGGATCGCTTTCAGCAGCCGCCCTCAACGGTGCGATTTTCCAGATGATAAGCCACGGCGTCATTTCGGCCGCACTCTTTTTCCTTGTTGGCTGTGTTTATGACCGCTGCCATACAAGAGACCTGCGCGAAATCGGCGGCGGACTTGCAAAACAAATGCCTTTTGTATTTTATTTCTGGATGCTTGCAGCAATGGCCAATCTCGGACTGCCGGGGCTTGCAGGCTTCGTAGCCGAGGCAGTGGTCTTTTACGGTACCTACACCTCGCCAATGGCAACACCGGGCTTAAGCCCTGATCCGACCATGGTGCGTTTTGCGATGGTGCTTGCAGCCACCGGTGTGATACTCTCAGCCGGATATATGCTCTGGCTCTTAAAACGACTTTTTTACGGCGCTGAACAACCCAAGTGGGTCGGCCATCTTTACGACATGAACGGTACCGAGCGCTTGGTAGCCTGCGGGCTCAGCATATTTATTGTCGTGCTTGGAATTTACCCAAGACTGGTGACCAATACATATACGCCTTACTCAGACCAGGTCTGCAGGTCAATTGAAGACACTTTGAAAAGCAATCAGATGAACATTCAGTAGAATTGCTTTTCAGCTACTTTTCAGCTATCTCAGGCCCCTTTCAAAGCAATCCCGCTTCTTGCAATATACTCTGGCAGATTTCCCGAGCTTTTGCACCTTTGGCGCCGTCTTCCGCCTCTAGATTGCAAGCAAACACATAAGCCTGACCTTTATGCAGCACATAGCCCACGAACCAGCCAAGAATCCATTTTTCATTCTTGTAGTCGGAGCCGGTTTTGCCGTGCAATTCTCCAAGTCCGGTCTTTTTGACCTCAGTAATTTGTTTTACGATCTTCATGGATCGTTTTGAAAAAGGCAGTTCGTCAAAATACAAGCGCTTTATAAAATCGACCTGCTCGTCTGCAGAAATCACAAGTGAGTTTCCCAGCCAGAACTCAGTGAGACCACCCGAAATATCTTCGTTTCCATAATGACAGGAACTCAGATATTTTTTCATTCGCTCCGCACCGACTCCCTGTGCTACTTTCTGGAAATACCAGACACAAGAATTTGTGACAGCACTTTGAAGCGTCTGGTCTTGGTTCCATGAGTCTATAAAGCGCTTTTCGCCGTCCCATTTCATAAGGTGATTCTCGTCCTTCAATACACCTGATTCAAGCCCACAAAGCGAATTGAATATTTTGAACGTGGAGCATGGCGGCAGCCGCTTTGCACATTGCTTGCGATTATAACGATAAGCTTTGCCGCTCTTGCAATCTAAGAGCTCAAAACACGCGCTCTGGAACTTCTCGAATTTAGGAGCAAGATCCTGATCTTTGAGTTCAAACGCACCGGCGTTTGACGGAGCTTGTAAAAGAAAAAGAGACAAGAAAAACGGCATAGCAAGACTGGACCTGAAAATCATAGTTCCCCCTTTCAGGTAATTCTTTTCACAGTATCATCTAAACAAGATCGGTTAAGGTCTTGAGAAAAATCATACTGCACTGGATTGTTAGCCAACTCAAAAGCATGTAAGAACGCTGTAAGAAAAGGCGCCTGATTTTGAAAAATCGGCGCCTGAAAACTCAGTTCAATTGAATTTTGGCAATATTTGCTGCCATCAATCAACATCATTCATTTATTCGATCATCTATTTATTCAATTCAATCTGTACAGCATTCAGCACAGGCCTTGCACATCTCGACACATTCTTTCAATTTAGGGTCTTTGAGACTTTCACAAGAAGCTGCACAATCATTGCAGATCTTCGCACAGAGCTTTGAGCTATCTGCAGCATACTTCGACTTGCGGCTGCGAAGTTCCGAATTTGTTTTGCACATAGCAATACAATCTTTCATCAGATTTATATGTTCAGCTTTTGCATGCGCTCCGCCTTTCTTTTTGCAATAGTCCAGGTTTTTCTGGCACATTTCAGCACACTCACCACATTTTGATTCGCAGGCTTTATGATCCTCTCCAGCAAATACAGGCAAAGAAAACATCGAAACAGTGCTTAGAGCAAGAGCAAGAACCAGTGACTTTTTCATTCGACCTCCAGAAATAAGCTCGGATTTCGTCTACTTTATCGATTTACCCGCTACTTGCGCTTCCTAATAATCCAAGCAGATTATTTGTCTTCGAGTTTCTTGTCTTTATTCGGCCCGCTATCATTAACACCAGGTATGACCAGATCATGCGGCGTATTCTCTCTGACTTTCGGCTCTTCGAGTTTTGTAATCACTTTGCCGCTCAGTGCCTGCCTGACACTGTTGGTGATGCTGTTTATCAGTTCAGCTGAAGTATTGGCGTCATAATATTTACCGCCTGATTTTTCGGCGATGCAATTGAGTTGTTCTTTTGCTGCTTTGTCTCTTTTGAGCCCAACACCGACAATGTCTACTTTCATTTTTACACCGATTCTTGAAAGACGGTCTATATAAGCACACGGATCGCCACCGCAAGTTTCGGCACCATCTGATATCAAAATAAGTGTTTTCTGGCCCTGCACGTATCTCAGGTCCTGTTCTGCCTGCATCAATGCAAAAGTCAGAGGCGTGAGCCCATAGGGAGCCATAGAGCGAGCAGCTTCAATAATTGCACGCCGGTTATTTTTGTTTATGGGCACAAGCAAAGTAGACTGCTGGCAATCAGAATAATCACCCCTAAAGCCGTTCCCGAAAACACGCAAGCCCAGATTTACATCAACCGGAATTCGAGAAAGAGCTTCTTGAAGCACTCTTTTTGCAGCTTCCATCTTAACTTCCTTGCCGCTGCCTTCACCGACAGAAATTTTCTCTTTCATGCTGTGAGAAGAATCAATTAAAAACAAAATGCTTGTGGGGCTGCTTTCCCTTTCGACTGCAGCTTGCAAAAGCTGACCTGTAGTACCACCTGTCAATAAAGTTGATTCGGTGCCCACCTGCAGGGTAGTGCTTGAGCTGCCCCCCTGCAATTGCGGACTTTCCTGCTTCTGTCCAAGGCCTGCAGGATCAAGCGGATTGTAGCCCTGGCTGCCATTTGCATATGGATCAAGCCCCGGAGACTTTTTCGGGCAATTAACACAGGGTTTTGCCTCCAACTGCTGAAAGCCCGGCAGCTGAAACGCGAGCAAAAGCAGCATGCTCAAAAAAACAATTTCAAGGTTGCGACTGGTCTGCGCTCTCATCTGCTTTATCTTCGCCTTTTGCCTCTTTACTGTTCTCTTTGTCGTTGTCTTCGCGCTTGTCGCCGTCTTTATCTTTATCCTTGCGTTTCTTCTTATTCTTGTCTTTCTGCTTGCCTTTGTCTTTATTCTTGCTTTCGTCTATTTCTTTGATTTTGTCTTCGTCCTTGTTTTTGTTTTCGTCTAGTTCTTTGATTTTGTCTTCATCTTTGTCTTTATCTTTATCTTTGTCTTCGTCTTTTTTGCTGTCTTTGCTGTCACTGCCTGAATCATGATTACGTGCAATTATAGCTCTTCTGGACACCGGAAGGATTTCAGTGCCTGCGCCCGAGCTTGCCCATATAGTCAAGTAATATATGCCTTCTTTGGACTGGTTACTGAGAGTAAGCCTGTGAGTAAAGCTATCGCCGCTTAGCTTTACCCCGCCTTTCATCGGTATTTCAGACACGGGCTTCGGTGTGCTTGTGCCCACCGTGGCGGCAATCAGCGGCGCCGCCAGTGCTACAGGGGGTATGAACATGCCGCCTGCAATTGCAGCAGTGATACCGGCAATCTGTAAGATACGCACACCTTTGTCGAAGTCTCTGTTAGATTTGATCGCATGTGCTTCATAATCAAGCGGCGGAAAGTAGGGAAGCGCCTCGTTGTCTTCTGAGCCATCATCGGCAGGAGGCTGCGGCATTCCTTCCCAGGCCAGCGTTATCTTGTGGAACTTGTAGGGTTGGGCAATCTTGCCCTTTATCTCTATCTTGTCGCCCACGCTTGCTTCAAGAGGAATGGGGTCCATTTCTCCATGTCTTGTAACAACTTCAGTGCAACAAAACAGTTTCCGCTTATTTTCAGACCACTTAAAAGCCATTGAAAAGCCGGTTGCATGAGGAAACATCAAACACTCATGATCATCCTGCCTGGTATTGAGTGCTTCAAGCATTTTGACCACAAGCTCGCGAGTGGGTTTGAGATTTTCCGCCTGAGGAAACATAATTGTGCTTTCGACCATGGCGGCCTCGCCTCCAGCTTTGCTGTAGCGCACATCCGGATTTTCCCCATTGGCATTTTGATGCGAGACTGCTTTTCTAGTTGCCAGATCATGCACCTGCTCTTTTGCGACTTTAAATGCAAGCTCATCCCATGCAAGTTCATCGAGGCCCTGCTGAGCCCGGCTTTCATTCAAAACTTTCAAAGCAAATTTTTCAGCCTCTTCCTGACTGAGCTCTTCGGCCAGGTCATAGTGTCCGTAGTTAGGGAAAAACGGAGGCTTCGGAATCTCAACTGATGGTTCCGGCGGCGGAATCCGGTCACCGCCCCGACTCAGACCCGGATCGCTCATGCCGCCTGTGTAACCGCTACGATAATCGGGAGAGTATCCGTAGGGATCGGGGTTCTTGGGTCTTGAGCTTGTGTCTTCCCCAATTATTACTTCTTTCAGCCTTTTAATTCGCTGCTCGATATCCAGATTCGCATTGCTTTTTTGAAAAATGGCATTTTCAAGTTTATCGAGCCTGTTGTCGACAACAATATTCGGAGTCGAATGGCCGAACATCAATTGTTCAAGCTGGCCGACACTTGGGAATCTTTCCCTGGGAGGCGCAGGCGGCGGCGGCGTTAAGAGGGGCATCGGACTCTGCAGCGGGGAACCGGAAGCTATGGGTGGCGCAGTGGCAGGCATTTGCGTATCAGACCCTTTGCCCGGACGTTGTACCCTGGTGGGAGCACCGGCAGGGTCTGCAATCGGCTCTGCTTTGATATAGCCGGAGTTGTGCGGTGTCTTGTTTTTGCGGGTCTCAGCTGATGCCTCTTTTGCTTTTGAACCGGCATCGGCGCCTTCTTCCTTAACAGGCGCAGCTATATTATTATCGGAAGACTTTTCAGCCGAATGGCTCTCTTTGTTTTCAGCACTGTCTGCTAAAGCAGCCGGCCGGCCGGCCGCTGCCAGATCTCCCTGAGAAAAAGCCGCCGGCGCCTGCAAAATAAGGGCAAGCGCTGCAAAAGCCGAAATAAGCTTTTTGAGATTGTTCAAATTGATCTGCTTTTTCCTTACCTGTTCATCTAGTTCTATTTTGGCTTAGAAAATGGATTATTTGTGTAACAAGTAAAAAATTAAGTCAGCACCGCAGGCTGCCTGCAAAGCCGTGATTCTCCAAACGCTTGATATTAAAGGGCTCCGGCTTTCGGGCCTCGATGTCTAAACTGTTTTCAAAATACAGGCAAGAGCCCCCTGCCTGCCTGTTTGCCCACCCGACTGCCTGTGCGAATAGAAAATCTCAGGGTTGCAGGCAGTACACCAGCTTGCCACATCAATGTTTTCCACTCCGCACTCAAGCAGCTGCATGGCATTGTATGCCTTAATATCGGGATAATGCCTGCCGTTTCTCAGCTGAGTCAAAAATTGCCCGCCTTCGACTGTTTGATTCAGTTTTTCTACAACTTCGTCTCCGGTTTCATAACAACAGGAGCCGATTGCCGGGCCGACAGCTGCAGCAATGTCTCCGGGCTTCGAGTCCAGCTTTTCTACCATCACCTGCACGCTCTTCTTTACGATACTACCGGCAGTACCACGCCAGCCGGCATGAATAACACAGATCTGCCGTTTAACCCTGTCTACAAGCATTACAGGCACGCAGTCAGCAAAATGTAAAAGTACCGGCTGCTCTACCCTTGCAGTTGCAATCGCATCTATCCCCGGATAATGAAATGGACCCCGCGCATGACTCTCATCGGCCTCAAGAGTATGAACATTATTAGTGTGCTCTTGACCGGGTACCGCCAACCTTGATGAGTCGAGGGATAAAGACTTGCAAAGCAGATCTCTGTTTCGCATTGCATCGGTCCGGCTTTCTTCTGTATTAAAATGTCTACCCAGATTGAACGAATCAAGAGGAGCCTGGCTATGCCCTCCCAGCCTTGTGGTGAATGCATGAACGAAATAGTTTTCTTTTCTCAAGAGCGGTGAAAGAACCAGAGTAAGTCCGTCCTGTTCTACAAGCGGCCAATCGTTTTTTGCAAGAGCCTTTTCAACTTTGTTAGCCATTAACACCCTTCTTCTTTGGAATAGAATTTCAAAGCTGCATACCACCACATATATTTATAGCCTGTCCTGTAATTCCGCGCGCGGCATCGGTGGCAAGATAAACTGCAAGCGCGGCCACCTCTTGCGCTTCAATAAAACGCTGTTGCGGCACTGAGAGCCGCGCAATTTCCAGGGACTCGTCAAGCTCAATTGCATTCAACTTGCACCAGTCTTCAGAAAGTAGTTGCTGGCAAGCAAGGTCTGTTTTCACCCAGCCCGGACAGATGGCGTTCACAGTAATGCCCTTGTCAGCAAGCTCCAGAGCCATAGATTGCGTGAGTCCTATGAGCGCGAACTTCGAGGCTGAGTAGGCTGCCCCATAAGCTTCGCCATGCTTGCCTGATATCGAAGATATATTTATCACCCGCCCCCATCGCTTAGAAAGCATTTCGGGCACAAGCCTGCTTGAAAAATAAAAAGCCGAATTGAGATTAGTGTTGATGATTTCATGCCAGAGAGAGCTTTTATGTAAGGCCAGCGGCGAATATTTGTAAACACCGGCATTGTTAACCAGCACATCTACGCCTCCAAAATTTTCTTTCAATTCTTTTATAAAAGAAACTACTTCTTGCTCGGATGATACGTCTAAAGCACGGCTGTAAACTTGATTCCGGTTGCCGCCGGCAATCTCAGCGCAAGCATCGGTCAGGCGTTTATTGTCGCGGCTAACCAGGGCAAGCTTTGCACCCGTTTTTGCAAACGCCATTGCGATTGCTTTGCCGATGCCCCTGCTGGCCCCTGTAATCAGAACCTTTTTGCTCGAAAGATCAGTTTGGAAATCTTTTATCACTTTTTTTTCACCTGCCGCTGAGCGGCTAATCTAAGCAGGTCAAGGGATATTGTCCAGGATTATCAATTAGCTATTCTCCCAATTCTTGAAGGATTTAGGAGCTCTCAGAAACCTTTTCGGGAACATTGCTAGACTGAACTATGTCTTAGAGCAAGTAATGTCCTAGAACCAGCCTCGGACCCAGAACCTTTAGCCCAACGGAGATGTCTTATGACTTCCAGAGCCACTTCCCTGAAGCGTACTGCTGCCATAATCGCAATTGCACTAGCCCAGTCCTTCTTTATATCGCCACAAGCGCTGTTTGCAGCGGACGGCTCGGTGCGAATAGCCGGCAATACAATTTTCGAAAACAAAGTTGCCTCAGCCGGGATGTCAGTTGAACAAAAGGCAGCAGCAATTCAGCAAAACCTTGACAATGCCCTGGTTGCTGCAAAAGACCGCTCGGCTGCTTCAGTAAGCATCGTATATGTAAAAGGCATACCCGTAATCACCCTGGGTGGTTTTCAAGTATGCACAGTAGATGCGGACAACTCACGGCTTGCAGGCGTCACCCCGGCAGTGCTTGCACAGCGCTGGGCTGATGCACTGAAAAACTCCTTGCAGAATACAAAGAGCATAAATGATTATGTAGCTCAGCTGACCGGAGCGTCAAACAGCCAGCCACTGCCGGCCCCGACCTATGACAGCTCAAACGCCGGTACTCAGACAAATGTTCAGTATTCACCGCCGCCTCAACAGGCATACAACGGTGCTCCGCCTCAATACGGCGGCGATCAGTTTAATCGCAACGCCTACCCGCCTCAGGGAGCCAATTATGCTCCTCCTCAAGGTTACCCACCCCAGGGTTACGGGCAGCAGGGTTACGCACAGCAGGGTCAATATCCCGCTCCCTACGGAGCTCAGCCGATGCGAGGCCGGGTCGCTTATGCACCGGCAGGGCTGAATATACCGGCTACGCTCAATACATCAATTGCAACCCAGGCAGCACAAGCGGGAGATCTTATCCAGGCTACCATTAACCAGAGCGTCCTGCTTGGTGATTCTCAAATTCCGGCCGGCTCCGTAATTATCGGCACGGTAACTGAAGCAAAACATGGCGGTTACCTCGGCAGAGCCGGCACACTCGGTGTTAAATTCAACAGGCTTCGCACTCCGGATGGAGTCGAAACCCCCATCACAGCACATATTGAAGGTGGCATCGGCAAATATTCAGACAAAAACGGCAACGATCAGTTTGCCGGTGAAACCTGGAAAACAAAAGTCGGCCAGGGCGCAATTCGCGGCGGCATTGGAGCCGGTGCAGGCGCTGCCCTGGGCACGGCAGTTGGAGCCATCGCCGGTGGCGGCAGGGGCGCAGGAAGAGGAGCCTGGTCCGGAACAGCTATCGGTGCCGGTGTGGGTGTGCTGGACAGCCTGGTGCTCAGAAAGGGCAAGGATGTCGTGATTCCGTCAGGCCAGCAAGTAAATATTCAGCTTGACGCCCCGGTTTCAATTTCAGTAGGCGGACCGGCACCTTATACGGGCGCATTCTAAGAAACCGGCTCGGATGAGCAACAAGGCAAGCTTCCTGGAGGCCAGCTGGCAGAATCTCTGCCTGATAAGCTACGCTGTTGAGCCGGAACTGCTTGCAAAATACATGCCGGAAGGGCTTGTGGCAGACTCATTAGATGGGCAGGCATTCGTAAGTCTGGTAGCTTTCGATTTTATGAACACAAGTGTGCTGGGAATCAAATGGCCCGGTCACATAAACTTTCCGGAAATAAACCTGCGTTTCTATGTTCGCAAGGGCGAGGATCGGGGTGTTGTGTTTCTGCAAGAACTGGTAAGCAAATTTATCGTAGCCCAGCTTGCACGAATCATATACAACGAGCCTTACAGAACCTGCCCGCTTGAAAGCAGCGTCAGAAAAGAAAATGGCAAAATAGAAATCGAACACCGGCTTAAAGTTGCAGGCAATAAGTACCGCATTGCTGTTTGCGCGCACGACCAGACTTTCTTGCCCGCTATCGACTCTAAAGAACATTTTTTCAAAGAGCAGCGCTGGGGTTTTGGTAAAAATCACAGCGGCAAAACTACAAGGTACGAAGTTATACACCCGCACTGGCGCTGTTACCCGGTAATTTCCCATGAGCTCGATTTTGATTTCCGGAAAATCTACGGAGATGATTTTGCATTCCTCACAAACACGGCACCATATTCGGTGATAGTGGCCGAAGGCTCACAGATAAGCGTATTTCCGAAAGAATAAGCAATCTTGTTTCAAGAGGGCCTATTTTTTGCCCTTTTTGTTCTTTTTCTTGTCGCTCAAGACTTCACCGCGCAGTTTTGTGGAGGCTCCTGGCATAAGTTCAGCATCGGAAGCCGGTTCCCCGGTGAATTCCTGAACAAGTTCGGCATAGAACTCATCGCCTGGTTTGACGATCGCTTCCTGGCCCTTCACGGTGGTATCTTCAATCAACCAGCTTCCGGGTATACCGCTCAGGAATCCCCAGGCAAAGCCCTTTATTCTACGATGTCTTACATTCAAACCCACGGGTTTGGAAAAGGCAAAAGAAGGATTAGCAGCGCCAAGCACACCAAGAGCTACCGGCATGGCACCGAAAGAGAAAACTCCAGCCGGAGCAAGTGCTGCATTAAGACCGATTCGGAGGGCTTTGTAGCGAAGTTGCTGGGCCCAGGGACCGGTTACCTGACCATAATGATTTACACCAAGCTCACGTCCTTCGGCCTTGTTTTTCACAATGCGCGCCTGCCTGGAAGGCACAGCAGCAAGGGGCAAATGCTCGCCTTTTTCATTTATGATCTCGTCAAATGCTAGCCCAATACATCCGGAATTTCTGTACCAACGTTCCGGGCTTACAAGCGAATGCAATATGGTTCGGGCCGGCAGCGAGTAATTGACGTGCCCATGCACCACAGCTCCTTTTGAAGCAATAAGCCTGTCACCTATCTTGAGGTCATATTTCAGCCTCGCCTGAACCGGATCACCCTTTTTTGCTGTTTTGCTGCTCAGCTGAGAAGAAAGCACAACCGGAAAACGGGCACCCACTTTGGCACGAGTTTTACCGTCGTCAGTTTCAAGCTCTTCCTGCTCTATCGTTTCTTCGACTTCTTCGACTTCGTCGTTATCTACTACTATGGCATTGCTTGAGCTCTGGACTTTAGCCAGAATCGAACCAGGAGGCAAGGCAATTAAAGCATTAGCAACTGAAACCGGCTGGTCCGAATCAGGATCGGCAGCGCTTTCGACAGCGGCTCCTGACTCGACAGCGGCTCCTGACTCGACCGCGGCTCCCGGCTCAACTGCGGCTCCGGACGCCACACTGTCAGCAGTGTTTTGGGCTGCCGGTGAAACTTCGCTTTTTTCTACTGTGCTCTCAGCTGAACTTGCCGGGCTATTTTCTGCAGTTTGCAAACTGTCCGAACTTGATACAGATACTGTTTTTTGCTCAGCCTGGACAGGGCTTTGAACAGCGCCTGCTGCTTCATCTGAAACCAGCTTGTTTGCCTGAGCTCCGGATTCTTTAGACTCCGGCTCCGCCGCTGACTCTGCCGCTTTTGCATCTTCCTGGTTTTTGCTCAGGTCTGATGATTCAGGTTTTGTTGCCAGAGTCTGTTTCTTTCTTGCGAGTTTCCTGAGATCAAGCGAGCTCCAGATTTTTTGCACAAACTGAGAAGGCGCAGGCTCTGCCATGGGCAGGCTGGGATTTGTCAGAGCCTCCTGGCTCTGGGCAAGAACCAAAATCGGGCTGCAAGAAAAAGCAAGTGCTACAACTAATGCCAGCCCCGCCTTGTTCTTATACTGATTTTTCATTCTTTCGCCTTTCATCAAACACCGAACCTTTTGATTTTCTCTGTGATTTTTTCTGTGGTTTTTTTCTTGCAGACTTAAAGATGCTTATTCTAGCGATATCTTCAGCCTTCTATTTGGATATGTCCTTTATACAACCGCAAACCTCGCTTGACTTCATGAATTTAACTCAATCAACCAGAAATTAATGCATACGATCGGATTATTTCCCTATTCCTATTAAGGCAAATGCAGCCCAGGCCCGTGGAGATGGGTTTTTGGACAGTGCAATCAACTGAGCTTTTCTCAATGATTGAGCCTGAGTAAGGCCCTGCTGCCTGCCTTTGTAGAATTCAAGCAGCTCTTCGGTTCGTTGTGGATTCTGCTCTACCCAGAGGCTCAGTAATACATTTCGCACGCCTGCATAAGCCAGACCGCGGCTCAGAACCTTGATGCCGCCGCCCTGGGAGTCTTTGGGATTCACAGTGGTTCCACTCCAGACTGCAAGATCGCTTGGCAAATTCAATTTGAATAGTGATTCTGCAGTTACTTTCTTGTCTTTCCCTTGCGTTGTCATGGGAAGCGCCGAGCTAAGCAGGTTATTGTCCTGCAAAAGAAGCGGTGCACTGAAATGGAAGACTGCGTTGCTTTTTGCTCTTTCTTGCAGCTGAGACAGGTCGGCATCCTGCCCCACCAGTTTCACAAGTTGGTCAGCGAACATATTGGATAGTTCGCTTTCTTCAAGAGCCTGTCTCGATTCACCGGAATCGCTTGAAGCGTTGAATACCAGAGCCTGATCAACACCATATCCGACGCCGTTGTCCAAAAAGCTGAGAACCGCCGGCAGTGTCGTTAAAGTGTGTGTTTCAACCAGATAGCGACCCTGGGCGTCAACAAGAGCTGCAAAAGGCAAATTGAAAAGGACCGAGTCCGGTACAAAAAGTACAAGTTGATCCGGATTTGCCGGCAGGAATCTTGCAACATGCTCGGGAACCAGTTCATTGAACAAAACTTGCAAAATGCGCTTTTCACTCTGCCTCTGTTCCGGACCTGATTTCTGCGAAGTCGAAAGCATCGCGTTAATTTGAGCTTTCAGCTGGTCACGCCCTACGGCTAGCTTGGCAGCACCAAGGCGCCCCTGCCTGTCTATGATAAATACGAAGCTTTGCTTAGGTCCTACCAGATAATCAAGCACTGTGGCTTGATTTTCCTGGGCCTTGCCAACAAGCTCCGACAAATTTAGCGGCACCGGCGAAATCAGTCTTGCAAGCTCCCTGTTATCGGCAGCCAGAACCTGATGGCGTCTCATCCAGTCCTGCCATTTTTTCAACATCTGGTCCGGAGTGCTTGTTCCCTCGGCTGCGTGCAGGTGAGCCCGCTGCTGAACCAGATCGTTGTAGAGCTCGCGATCATGTGGTTTGACCTCACCACCGTTTTTCTGCCACTCGTTTATAAAGCCTTCTTCCTTGACCTGCTCGGCAGTTATGAAAGCCTGCTCGACCATATTATTAGAAAGAAGCAGATTAATAAGCTCGCTTGAAAGTTCGTCGCGGGTACTCGGAAAAGGATTGCTTTCAACTGTTGTGAAAACCCCCGCCTGTGGAGATCTAAAACAGGAAGCTGCACTTGCAAGAGCTTCGGCAGCTGACTCCCCAAGCGCTGTCTGTAATCTGGCCTGGTTTGTGTAATTTCTCCAGAGCGTAGCATCGTCATTTATTTTGGATGCAACTTCGATGCTTCGTTTGAGATAAGCATCAGCTTGCGGAATCTCCTTCAAATGCAAACAAACCTCACCAAGTGAGGCATAAATCTGCCCAAGAACCTGCGGGTTGGGCGATTTCAGCTTGGACATCGTGCGCAGCACACCTTCAAGTTCATCTTTAGCTTTACGATTCTCGCCCGAACGTGAAAGTGCAGAAGCAATATTTTGCGAAATCATCAAGCCGAATTTTTCTTTGCCTTTTCCGACAACTGACTGCGCATCAAGAGCCTGTCTCAACTGCTCGATTGCAATTCCATAATTGCCGCTCAAAGAGTTCAAAACACCAAGTCCATTCAAGACCTGAGCCCTGTGCACAGGAGCGCCGCCTTCCTTAAGGATCTTCCAGGATTTTTCGAGGCAGGTCTTGGCATGGTCCATGCTGCCTGTGGCGCCGAGTGCATGGCCATAGGCCTCAGTAATAACCGCAAATGCTACATTGGGTTGTTTGTCTATTTTGAGATTCAAGATCTCTTCAAGGCTCTTGCGGGCATTCATATACTCACAAAGTCCATACTGGCTGGAAGCCTGCTGCGTAAGGGCAGCCGCAAGCATAACGTCGTTCTTTTCGCTTCTTGCAATCGACACTGCTTTCTGTGCTTCTTCAAGCGAAGCGGCCAGTAACCCGGCTTCCTGCAACATTCCGGCCGCCGTGTTATGGAGGTTCACTTCCATTCCGTGGTTGCCGCACTGCCCGAAGTATACGGCTGCGGATCTGTAAAACTGTATGGCTTCTTTGGGTTGGTCTGTTTTTACCGCAAGCTCGGCGGCAAGCAACATGGCACGTGCGGCTTCGTCGTTGTCGGTGACTGCCGCTGAGTTGAAGTCTTTCATGGCTTCATCAAGCTGTCTCAGAGCCCAAAGCGGATTGTCAAGGGCGAGGTAAACCTGCGCCGCTGTTACTCTAGCTCGACCGAGCGATTTTTTGTCCTGCGAAGTTGAAAGCACTTCCATGGCATTTTCAACCAGGCTTTTTGCTCTGGATTTTTCACTTTTGGCAAGATAAAGACTTGCCATTCTTTCAAGAGCACGCCCTTCACCATCTCCATATTTTACTTCTTTGCAAAGTGCGTACATATCCTGGAACTTTGTGAGCGCTTTGGAAAACTCGGATTTGGACAGGAAGGCCTGACCTTCCTTTTCCATGGCAAAAATCTGGTCCATGCTTTCCTGAGTTCGCGGTTTTTCAGTTAAAGCAAAAACTTCTTTTAGAACATCGTCATTGCCGGGGTTGCCGGTGCCCGTCTTAATCACCGGTTTGACAACCGGCAATGGTGCACTCTTGGCTCCGGCACGAGGCTTGGTGGCAGCAGTTGCCGACGGAAGGATATTGGTCGTTTTAAAATTTTGCGTTTTCGCTGTTGTTTGCGGGCTGGCAGCCTGTGCACCGTTTGGAGCTGGAGGCGCGGGCGTAGCTGTGGGGGTCGGCGCACTGACTTGCTGTGCAGACTGCTGCGGCACCGGCTGCTGTGTCGGCGTTTCGGTCACCGGCGCTGTGCCTTTAGAGCTGCTTGCCGAATCCATAGGTCCCGGCGAATTTGTCTGCCCTGTACTATCTTCGCCGGCATTGTTGTCTGGCAATACCAGATTCTGAAACGGCCGATCCGAAGCTTCACCGAAGAACGGCTCGTCCGCCCATGCTGCACCGCTTGTGATACCAACGGAAAAACTGCAAAATGCAAGTACCGACGCAACTGATGGATAGAAATAACGAGGATGTTTTTTGCTCATCTGATTTTGTACACCGGGGATCTCTTATATAGAACAGGTTTTTGTTTAGAACTGACAAGACTTCTCGGTCCAGAAAAAGCGCTGTCAAACACTTAGATTCATGTCGGTGTATTCTCCGACAAATATCAATTTTCCTAGTTGTTATTCGATACTTCAACCAAGATGGCCAAATCTTAAGGTTGCTAAGCACTCAGAAAGCAATCGTAACTACAACGAAGATGGTCTTCAAGATACAGAAGCACGATGTTTTCAACGGTCGATAATTCAAACAGCAGAAATTTATAATCATGAACCATTTTAGAGATTCTGAACGGCCTCTAATTGCTCAGCATCGACTTATTTTGATTGATAAAAATAAGCCTGAACGGGATAATTCTATAGAAGCACAAGAAAGCAAGCCGAAAAGCGCTTGACATGCACGTATTTCATGTCCGTATTTAGCGTATGAAGTTCAGAAATGATTGTTTTGAGAAAGCCAGAGATGAGGTATTCGACCTCGTTGTAATCGGCGGCGGTGTTAATGGCGCCGCAATTGCTTCTGTCGCCTCGCTTGCCGGACTTTCAGTATTAGTTCTGGAAAAGAACGATTTTGCCTCAGGGGCATCAAACAAAACAAACCAGCTTTTATGTTGCCCGGTAAAACACAACGAATTTTTTGATCCGGCCCTCTTCAAAGTAAACAAAGAAGAATATGAGGACAAGGAAGAGCTCAAGAGGCTGGCGCCCCACCTTGTCAAGGATATGCCGCTTCTGCTTCCACTCAGCAAAGAAAAAACTATCGCAAACTTAAAAACATCAATCGGCTTCAGTATCAAAGAAATGATCGAAAACGTAGCCGGAAATCAGAATCAGGCATATTCTTATGTAAACAAAAAGGACATGTCGAATCTGGCGCCGGCGCTTTCAAGCACGGACTATAATTCGGCGCTGCTTTTTAACGAAGGAATCACCGATGATTCCAGGCTGGTTTTTGCTCTTTTAGAAAGCGCTTTTGATAATGGTTCGACACTCATCAACTACGTCGAAGTCAGGGATTTCGAACTTGTGGAGGCAAAGATCTCAAAACTAAACTGCCGCGACAGGTACAGCGGTGAAGACTTTTCCGTATCATGCAAATATTGTGTCAATGCAAGCGGCGCCTCCACAATAGAAATGCTTAGAGCGCTTGCCGGTCCTGACTCTTATCCGGGAAATCTTGCACTGCAAAAAGTTGTTTATCTGGTTCTTGCCCGTTCGTCTTTTGAAATCAATTGCGCCTGTTTATTGCCTGCAGATAACGGTTCTTTGATATATGTGCTGCCCTGGCAACACTCATTGCTTGTCGGTCCTTTGAGCAAGGAATTGAAAGAGTATGAAGATTGTGTCGCCGAAAAGGAAGAGATTGAAAGCTTGCTTTCAATTCTGAACAGATATAGCCGCAATCACAAAATCAAAGCAAATGAGCTGAGAAGCAGCTTTGCAACAGCCGTCGTTTCTGAGCCAGCCGGCACAAGAAGCAAGAAAACTGAGCCAAAGCAGGCAAGTCCGACCTCATTTAAGATCATAGAATCAAAAGAAGGAATGCTGAGCGTTGCTGGAGGCAAACTTGCAAGCTGCCTTTCACGAGCGCGCTCAGTTCTGGCACGTATTTTCGAACTCAACCCTGAATTTGCGCAAAAGCTAAAATCAAAAAAACAAAGACAAATGCTGGGAGCCTGGGAAAATGGCCAGCTTTATCTTGCGTTAAGCGCTCAAATCGAAACACGAGCACGCAGGCTGGGGCTCGACCCTGCCAGCATCAGCCATCTGGTGTCGGCTTACGGAAGCAAAGCCGCCGAAATTCTAAACCTGGTAGAAAAAGACCAAAGGCTCAAGCAACGAATCATAAGCGATTATCCGCCGATTCTTGCTGAATTGCCCTATGCAATTCGCTTTGAGATGTGCATCAGTCTTCAGGATTTTCTACTCAGACGCACAAGGCTGGGAATACTTAACAGCAGGCTCTGCATGGAGGCGGCACCGGCACTGTCTGAATTGATGGCTGAGTTACTCGGCTGGAAAAGCAACAGAGCAAAATTTGAACTTGTTGCACTTGAACAGGAGCTCTTTCATGCAGAGGCTAATCCCGCAAATTTATGAAGAAAGCAAGGCTTCTTGTTACAAGCTTACTGCCCGGAGAAACTCACAAACAACTCGAAGGCGACTTTGAGCTGACACTCAACACAAAAGCACGCTCATTAACGCGTGAGGAATTGCTTTCACTTGCAAAAGGTAAGGATGCAATCATATCGGTGCTGGTAAATAGCATTGACGAGGAATTTTTCAAAACCTGTCCTTCAGTAAAAGTTGTTGCAAACGTTGCCGTAGGTTATGACAATATAGACATAGACGCTGCAAAAGCTCGTGATCTTATTGTCGCCAATACTCCCGGGGTACTTACAGAAACGACTGCAGATCTCGCTTTTGCCCTGATTCTTTCAGGCGCACGCAGGCTTTGCGAAGCAGAGAGATATTTGCGGCAGGGAAACTGGAAAGAGTTCGCACTCGATCTGCTCCTGGGCCAGGACGTGCACCACAAGACCCTGGGTATAATCGGTCTTGGAAGAATCGGACAGGCTGTTGCCAGAAGAGCTAAAGGCTTCTCAATGAAGATTCTCTACAGCCAGCCAAGACGGGTTAGCGCTGAAATGGAGGCCGAGCTTTCATGCCAATATTCGACTTTCGAAGATCTTCTTGGCCGCTCGGATTTTGTCAGCCTGCACTGCCCGTTAAACGAAAATACACATCACCTGATAGGCAGTGCCGAACTTGAGCAAATGAAATCAAGTTCAATGATTATTAATACCGCCCGCGGTGCAATCATAGACGAAAAAGCGCTTGCGGCTGCACTTTTGAAAAAGACAATAAAAGCAGCGGCATTAGACGTATTCGAGCATGAGCCTCAAATAAACTCCACGCTCTTGAATCTTGAAAATGCAGTGCTTTTGCCTCATATAGGCAGCGCCAGCATTGAAACCAGAACGAAAATGGGGCAAATGGCGGTTGATGCAGTGCTTTCCTCTTTCCACGGGCGGCAGCCGGAGAATCTTGTAAATCCGGAAAGCTGGCCGGGCTTCCTCAAAAAGCTTGAAGCAGCCGGAGCCTTGATTTCATGACGGCCTCCAGCTGCCAAGCAGAAAGAAAAGAAAAGCAATTGAGGCTTGTGAAATTCGCATTGCTTTCCGCCCTTTTCGTCTGGGCAATTCTTGCTTACGCAAAGCTTGGCGAATACATGTACGAAGGTACACTTTTTGCAAGAGAAATCGACGGGCGCCCTTATGTAAGTGATTTTGCCAATCATTACAATGCAGCTCTTCTTGCCAGCAAATCTCTTGCGAGCCATTGCGACATTTATGACATCGCTTTACAAAATCAATCATTGAAAGAGTTGATTAAGCCGGTAGTTCCTGAACAGCCTTTTTATTTGCAGTATCCGCCCTATTTTTTCTGTCTGGTCTTGCCACTTTCAGCGCTCCCGATACCTGCCGCCTGGTTTGTCTGGAATCTTGTTGCAATAGCACTTGCAATAACAGCATTAATAAAGCTCTCAGATTTACCCAGAAATGAAACGTTTATAGCAATCGCACTTATATTCAGCTCTTACCCTGCCTGGCTTTCAATTGAAATCGGTCAAACATCCTTATACTTGCTGGCCTTTGCTTCGTTCATGCTGTTTTTTCTGAAAGAAAAACGCTTTGTGCTTGCAGGGCTGAGTTCGGCATTTTTAATGGTAAAGCTGCAGTATGCCCCGGTTTTCTTTTTAATTGGACTAATAAGAGGCGGTCTCAAGTTCTTTTGCTCCTGGTTTATAGCACTTGCCCTCTTCATAATTTCAAGCATCCTGCTTCTGGGGCTGGATAATGTTTTGAATTATCCTGAGGCGTTGCTTAAAGGGGAAACAGGTCAGGAAGTAAGCGGTGTTTCTTCATTCATGATGCAGAATTTGCGCGGAGAACTTGTTTTATTTGCTGGTGAGCATAATGCGCTTGCAAGTGTGGTGGTTCTAGCCTCTTTTGCTCTGGGCATAGTGCTTTCAGGCTGGCTTCTGTTTAAAGCTCAAAAAACGAATTCGTACTCAGAAATAAAGAAAGCCTGCGCCCAGGCTATTATAATCGCTCTATTGTTCAGCCCACATACTCATACGCAAGATTACCTGCTTGCAGGCACTTGTGCATTTTTGCTAATGCCGGAAGCAAAGCTTGCAAAAACAAAATGGCGGAGTTTAGCTGAAAAAATGCTCCTTGCCTTTGCGCCGCTTTCCTGGCTTTTCTTTTACCTGCAGCCCCTCTTTATGCTTTTCCATATACAGGCATTTTTTGTTTATTTGCTTTTGCTTTGTTTATTTCTGTTTTTTTCGCAGCAAAGCCAGACCGACAAATAGCCATATCTTGCAATTAACACCTCGCGCAGTGTTGATTCCAACTTGCTGAAACCGTGAACTTCCACAGTCTTTCTTACGTGGAGTCAAATTTTTCCTTTTACTATGTATATAGCTAAAAGCCAGCATTCATTACGGAGCGTCATGTGATTGAAGCAGAAGCTGCAAAAGCGCAAGAGCAGGAGAATATACCAAAAGCAGAATCCCGGTCAGGCATGAAGCAAGAGTTCATAGATTTCACACGGTCCTTCTTGCACACAGCCATAGCTTCATCCCTAAACGGAATTAGCCAGGTGCTTGGCCGCAGCACTGGTCTTGAGCTTCCGGAGCTTGAAATTTTCATTGAGCCTGAGAGTGACTCACTAGGCACAAAAATTGGCCATGCCAGCGGGCTCATAGCGAACTTTTATTTGTTTTCGCATCTTGCGAAGTTCGGCCTCGGAAAAATAGGCGGCGCCGGTATTGCAGGTTCAACTTTGAGGGCAGGCATTGCAGGCGGAGTCTACACAGGTCTTTTTCAGGCAACTGATGTCAGAAGCAACGACTTCTGGAAGGAGCGCCTTTCAAATGCCGCCGTAGGTGCGCTCACATTTTCAGCTCATGCTTTTTCAATGCAGGGGCTCAGCCAGAGCGGTCTTTTAAGACATACCGAGAACCGCCGTTTTTTTGAATCAGTTTTGCTCGGCGCAGTTTCAGGCGCAAGTGCTGGGGCTGTGCACTCTCAGTCAAAAGCATTTTTCAAAGACGGCAAGAAATTTCCTCAAGCAACAGACTTTGCAAAAGACATTCTTTCTTTTTCCTTTGCCGGGGCAAGCGCCGGGGCTTTTGAACACACAAGCCAGTTTCTCTTTAAGCTGAACCCCGACAGCATAAGAAACCCGCTGCCCTCCGATACAAAAAATCAGTGAACCCCTACAGTGAACCCCTACAAAGACTCCCGGCACCCGGTTTAAGATTCACGCTGCTGCTTTTGGACCTGCTTATCCGAATCAGGCTTTTCTTTTTTGATTAGCAATGGCACCAGTGCTATTGAAAGAAAGAGAAAAACCGCGCTTGCAATAATAGGCACCGGTATCTGCCCCGCCATAATACTGTCGGTGCGCATCGGCTCGATTATTAAGCGACCAAGATTATAAAGAGCGATATATGCAAGAAAACAGCTACCCGGATATTTCTCAAGCTTTTTTGTCAGGTAGAAGTATATAAAAAGAAAAACTGCAAAATTCCAGATTGACTCATACAAAAAAGTAGCGTGAAAAAGACTTGCGTCAGCAAATTGGCTGGGGCGATTCTCAGGCGGAATATAAACTGCAATCGGAAAGCCTTCTTTTACAGGAGTTCCAAATGCCTCCGAATTGAAAAAGTTGCCCCAGCGGCCAATCGCCTGTCCTAAAGGCAGGATAGCGGCGACAACATCTGCAAGCTGGCGTTTTGGCAGCTTGTTGAACTGTGCAAACAAAACTCCGGCAATGAAACCACCGATAATACCACCATGAATCGACATGCCGCCAAGCCAGGTGGCAAGTATTTCATAAGGACGCTTGATATAGCTTGCCCAGTTCAAAGCAACAAAATACAAGCGGGCACCAATAATGCCTGAAATAAAACAAGTAAGAGTGAAATTCGTGAGTTTTTCGCCGTCGATGCCGCGTTTTTCGGCAAGTTTTGTTGCAGCAAAAGTTGCAAGCAAGAAGCCAAGCGCTATCATCAGGCCATACCAGCGCAGGGTCACAGGACCAACTGTGCATAAGACCGCACCTGGCGATTGCAAGACGATAGTGTGCAAGTTCCCCCCGGCTCTCCTGCTTACAATCTATCAGCAGACGGCTCGGCAGAGACCGAAAAGAGAAAAACTCTAATTAAAGCGCCTGTCAATAAGGCTTGTTGGGCTCCCACTTATTGTTGTCAGTGGAGCCATTGTAAGGATCGCTTGATGGCTTATGCGCGTTACGCTGGTTGTAAGCAGGAATGTCCTGGTGGGTTTCGTCGTTAGGATCGTCTCCATGATCAGGTCCGGGAGCACGCCTGCCGCCACCGGCAATCAGCTCTAATCGTTGTTCACCCTGAGCCATTTTGAATAAATCAGTCACAGCCTTTGCGTTTTGAATTTCGGCAAGCGAGGGAGACTGCACGTTCACAGCAACAAGCAACGGCAAAACAACAGTTGTAAGCATTTTATATTCTCCCTCTTTTTCTTCCTTATTGTCCGGGTCGGCGCCTTATGCGACCCGAAGTTCATATGGACAGGTCCGGAATCGCGAATTGTTAATACGCGCTGCTTTTAAGCAAGGACAATTATCCCATATTTTGAAAGATGAACTTAGACCTAACTTATATTGGCAAAAGTCAAGCGTCAAATTAGATTCCTTTTCAAAATCGCCTTGATTGGGATTTTCACGAAATCGAAACGAATTGGCTAAACTTAGAAATGGCAGTAAAAGCAAATTTCGGGGCTTGCAAAAATGAAATCGAGAACAAAATGGGTTTGCCAGGAGTGCGGCTTCCAGACTTCCAGACAACTGGGACGCTGCACCGAATGCATGTCATGGAATTCGTTTGTTGAAGAAATACTTATTCAAAAGCCGGAAGAAGCAAAACCACTGAGGGCACGCAGTGCTTTTCCTGAGCTGGAAACATGCGGTCCGGTGCTTGTAAACTCCCTGGATTCAGACTCAGAAATTCGCTATCCAACAGGCTTTTCAAGCCTGGATCAAGTACTCGGCGGCGGCATTGTGCCGGGCTCGGTGATTTTGCTTGCAGGCGACCCCGGAATCGGCAAGTCAACACTATTGCTTGAAATTGCAGCAAGACTTTGCAGCAATAATCTGAGCACCCTTTACATTTCGGCTGAAGAATCAGCAAAACAGGTCTCAATTAGAGCACGCAGGCTTCAACTTAACTCAAGCGAATTATTAGTCGACAATCAGCAAAACGTAGTAGAAATTCAAAAGCAACTGCAAAAGCAAGAGGCAAAGTTTGCTGTAATAGACAGCGTCCAGGCAATTTATCATCCTGAGCTTGAAAGCGCCCCCGGCTCGGTGAGCCAGGTTCGAGAAGCGGCAGGCGCCCTTGTGAATATGGCAAAATCACTGGGCATAGCAAGCATACTTGTGGGTCATGTCACCAAAGACGGAACCATAGCCGGTCCCAGAGTGCTTGAGCATATGGTCGATGTGGTGCTGCAGTTCGAAGGAGATCAGCAAAGACAGATTCGGACTGTAAGAGCAAGCAAGAATAGATTCGGCTCCACAAACGAGCTTGCAATTTTCACCATGGGCGACAACGGCTTATGCGAAGTAAAAAATCCAAGCGCTGTTTTTCTTTCAGGAAGGCTCGATAAAAAGCACGGAGAAAGGTCGCCTTCAGGTACCGCTGTCATAGCTGCAAGCCAGGGAGCAAGAGCAGTGCTGCTGGAAGTGCAGGCACTGGTTTGCGCTTCAAGCCTGCTTTCACCTCGAAGAGTCGCCACAGGCTTTGATACGGGCCGGCTTCTGCAAATTATTGCAGTACTTGAAAAACGAGTAGGGATGCCTATAGGCAAACAGGACGTTTATCTCAATATAGTAAGCGGCCTTGAACTCAATGATCCTGGTGGTGATTTAGGAGTAGCCTTTGCGCTTGCGACTTCAAATCTTGACCGCTCCGTTGATCCCTTCTTAGTAGCTATAGGAGAAATCGGACTCTCCGGAGAAATCCGTTCAGTGGCAAATTTAGAGCAGCGATTGAGGGAAGCGCAGAATCTCGGATTCAAAAGAGCAATTATCCCGGAGACCGATCAAGGTCTTAAGAAGAAACTAAAAGGCATTGAATTAATTGAAGTCTCAAACTTGCAAGAAGCGCTTGAAAAAGCGCTTCCTAAAATAGCTTCGACGACACAAAAGGAGCTTGCGGCTCAAATAAACAAAGCATGAAGACATCGGACTCAAATTCAAAAATTTACGGCGAGCTGGCAAATTTGCCTGATGCGCCCGGTGTTTATATTTTCAAAGACTTGAACAAAGAGATCATTTATATAGGCAAAGCACTCAATCTCAAGAGCCGGGTTCGTTCTTATTTCGCGAGCGCTTCCTGGGTAGAAAGACCCAAACTTCATGTGCTGGTTCCAAAAGTCGAAGAGATTGAGACCATAGTGACCAATTCGGAAAAAGAAGCACTTTTGCTTGAAGCCACATTAGTTCGCAAGCATATGCCCAGGTATAACGTCCATTTGAAAGACGACAAAAAATACCCCTGGCTCTGTATTACATACGACGAAAAATTCCCGCGCCTTATTATGGTGCGCGACCCTGTTAAGCACAAAAAAGAGCATCCAAAGTCCAAAGTCTTCGGGCCTTATGTAGAAACCGGCCTGATGTGGGAAACAGTGCGGGTGCTGCGCAAAGTTTTCCCCATGAGACAGAGGCGCAAGCCCTTATTCAAAGACCGGCCCTGCATGAATTATCATATCGGGCTCTGTCTTGGCCCCTGCCAGAACCTTGTGGAAGAAGAGTTCTATAACAAAATGGTTTTACAAGTAGAGCTATTTCTTTCCGGCTCTCAAAAGCAAGCTGTAGACAAAATGGAAAAGGAGATGGAAGCGGCCTCTGATGCTCTTCGTTTTGAGGAAGCTGCAAAAATTCGCGACAGGCTCTTTGCACTTAAATCAATACTGGAAAAGCAACAGGTCTTTTTCAAAGACCAGAAAACCAGCATGGACATAATTGCCGAAGCACATTCAGACAAGCTTGCAATTATTTGTTTGATGCGGGTAAGAGAGGGCAAACTCACCGGTTCTGAAACATTCGCGCTGCCGCTTTTGGATCACACTTCAATTGATGAGGCTTACCAGTCTTTTATAGAGCAGTACTATAACGAATGCGAAGATGTATCTATACCGAACGACGTATTGCTGCAGCATGAAATCGAGGACCAGCTTTTGCTTTCGGAAATACTGCCGCAAAAAGCCAGACGAAGCGTCAAAATCAATGTGCCCGAACGGGGCGACAAATTGAAAATGGTTGAAATGGCAAAAAAAAACGCCAGCCTGGCCCTTGAAACTCAATTGATGGAAAAACACGGGGCAAGCGCCAAGGTGATGGAATTGCTCGTAAAATTGCAGGAAGACCTCGAGCTAACTAAGCCGCCCGCGCGTATCGAATGTTTTGACATTTCAAATATACAGGGCACGGACAACGTAGCAAGCATGGTAGTTTTCGAGAATGCGCTGGCAAAAAAGACAGACTACCGGACTTTTAAAATAAAATCAGTGGAGGGCGAAGCCAATGACTTTGCTTCCATGAAAGAAGTGGTGACAAGGCGCTACAAACGCCTCAAAGAAGAGTCTCGCCCATTTCCTGATCTCATAATCATAGACGGCGGCAAAGGCCAGCTCAATGCTGCAGTCGAGGCTCTAGCTGAGCTGGAGCTTAATATGGAAGAGCTGGATATAATCGGGCTTGCAAAAAAGCAGGAAGAAGTATATAAGCCCGGGCGCTCCACACCGTTCATGCTCTCTCGAAGAAGCGAGGGGCTTTACCTGCTTCAAAGAGTGCGCGATGAAGCACACAGGTTTGCCGTCACATTCCACCGCAAGCTGCGAGCAAAGCGTTCGCTGATGTCGGGATTCGATGAGCTGCCGGGCATTGGGCAGGCAAGGCGAAAGCTTTTGATGCTTCATTTTTCAAGCTTCGAGCGGCTGAAAAAAGCAAGCCTTGAAGAAATAAAGGCCGTTAAGGGCATTCCGGATTCAAGCGCGGAAAAGATTTACGCAAGCCTGCATGCAAAAGAAGACTCAGACTCTTGATTCAAGACCGGAAAGGAAGCCAAGCTATCAATTTTTCCGGTTTCAACGAGGCTTTGATCCCGCAAGCGGGTTTAGCGGCGACCTCCGTGAAATTGGTACCTGTCGCTTCCGCTTGACTTAAAGTATGGCTTGGCGCCATGGTAGTCGTAACGATCTTGCTGGTAGTAGTTGCCATGCCGGGGATTCCAATGCTGCGACCGGTGATGATCCTGGAACCGGTAATGATCCCGGTGGTGCTGGTGGTGGTGATCCCGGTGGTAGTGGTGGTGGTGGTGGTGGTAGTGGTACCTGTGGTGGTGATGGAAGATCGAATCCATTATCTGACCTGGAATATGCAGAGCATCACGAAATATCAACACGGATGCATGTGACGGCACACGCAAAGCGTAAGGATTGACTTCGACTTCAGCGCGAGACTTGGGTGGACCGGCTTCGATACGATTGTCTGGTACAGGAGGCAGTTCAGACACAGGTACAGGATTCAATACTTCCGATTGCACGGGTGGCCGCAGCGGCGCAGGTCCCCCGGCGGCTTCGGCGTCCAAAACAAGCTCTGGCAGAACTGAATGATAAGTCTGATTTATCTTGTTAGAGATATCACGAAACCCGGCAGGCTGTCGTTCGGCAAGCGCATATAGATCGTATACGGAAATGCCATCATTGTCCTCGCCTTTCCTTTCAGAAACATTCTTGATGTCGCGCTTCCAGTTCAAATAGAGAGTTTCAATCAGTTCACGCTCAAAAGGATTAAATGCCGCTCCGTGCTTGTCACGACCGTTATTCATCGCAGTGCGAAGTTCATTCCTTGTCAAATAACGATTGTCGTCATTGTCACTGGAAAAGTTGAAGTTTATGCGCTCCATTAAGTTAGCCAGGAAGGCTCGCCGGTTTTCGTTGTCACTTTGAGAATCGGAAAAGACTTGAGCCCGGTCGACAAGCCGACCTTTGTTCAAATCAACGAATTCAGATAGCTCCGCGTGCGAGATCCGCCCACCACCATCTTTTAAGGATTTAGCCAGATCGTATTCGTCAAGCAGCATTGTCGCAAGTTGTCTTTCTTCCCTGCTGAAGAAGGATGACGAAAGAGCTGCCCTGAGCTCTTTCATTTCCAACTGGCCATTTGTACGCCCGTCTTTTGCGCCATCCACCTTATCGAAGAATGCATCGAATGCGTCGTTCATAATGGTCCTTCTCCTCAAACCGTTGCTGTGTCCAGCATAAAATCCATTTTTGAGGAAATTTTGAACGCCTTATTTGCTTTCTTTTTTCGATTCTCCGGAACCGGAAAGATCATGCTTGCTTTCCCATGATTCCTTATGGATTTTCCAGACGCCGCCCTCACGAAGAAGCGTTACTTTTCCGGTACTCTTATCAGTGGCGGCAGCATTGCCCTGTTCGCCTTTGCCTTTAAGCAAGAGTGTGGCATTGTCACCCTTTACGTCTTCAGAAACAATTTCAACTGTTGCCGGAGCCAGTGATTTCATCAAGTCGAACATCATCGGTTTCATATCAGCAGGTGTGTTGTTAATGTCCTCGTTGACTTCTTTGCATAGATAGTCTTTCAAATCATCAATTTTTGAGGCGGCAAGCATACTTTTGCGATACTTCAAATAAGTATCTTTAGGAGAAATATTGTCGGCAAGAGCGCAAAGTGCCCCAAGAGAAAGTCCCATGGCAAGCAGCAAGGGCAGGATTAATTTGAGCATTTTAAAATCTCCAGAAAATCCAGATTTATATTCAGACCAGAAATTTTTGATAACGATAGCACGCTTGTTGAGCTGCTGGCGCTTGCCAGGAGTATGACGATCTGTCATACTCCTGGTATTACCACAACTATTGGCTTAGCGAGGAGGTGAAAAGACATGAAGCCCGCCAAGGAGAAAGTTACCGTCTCTGTGGATGCTGAGCTATTGCAAATCGTCGATAGCTACGTTCAAGAAGCCCGAGAAACTGGTGTATCCAGGAGCTCCGTGTTTGAGCAAGCCTTGCACCTGTGGAAACAAGCAACCAGAGACAGTTTTGACGAGGCTTACTATGCGCAAAATGCAAGTGCCTTATTAAAAGATGAGGGCTGGAGGGAAGTAAGCACTGAGGCAGCTAAGCTTATCTGGAAGGAATAACATTGACATCACAGCCACCCCAGCCCGCAACCGCAGCGTTTCCCCAAAATGGTGAGATCTGGTGGGTAAAACTTCCAGGTCAACCGGGTGATCCTAATCAGCCAAGACCTGCCATTATTGTTTCCACTAACGGCCGAAACAAAACCAGCAATGACGTTGTCGTGGTTCCACTGACTTCTTCAAGCAGTTTCAAGTCACATCCCTTGGTACACATCCAGATTCCAGCCGGAGAAGGCGGGACACAGCGCGATTCTTACGCTCGCTGCGATCAAATTACAACCATGGACAAGTCGCTCTTAGACCCCAAAGGTCCTATGGGCGCGCCCATTGCTCTTTCGCATCGATGGAAAATCATTGAGGCAGTTAGACGCTCCATCGGAGACACCAGGGTCTAGCTAAGAAGGCAATTCTATGGGATAAAATGTTAGGCTAGTCTCAAGGTGTGTTTTAAGTATGGTTGAATTCTTTCGCAAACACTACAAACTAATCATCTGGATAATGATAGGCTCATTTTTAGTATCGCTTTTGCCTGCCATTTTCATTCGCTAAGTTTTTCTCGTTCGATTTTTAATCAGCTCAGATGTCCCTTGCTTATCCTCATATTGAAAGTGAACGCCTGAAGCTTCGCTTGCTGGAAGCAGAAGATCTGGAAAGCGCCATAGATTACTGGAGGCGCAACCAAGAGCATCTTATGCAGAGCGGCCCTACATGGCCTGACGACTTTCTTACGCCTTCTTTCTGGGAAAAACAAATTGAGCGCAACAAGAAGGAATTTGAAGGTGATATTTCAGCGCGTATGTACTTGTTTGAAAAGACAGGCAGCCTGATTGCAGGTCATGTGAGCCTGGCAGGAATTTTAAGAGGGGCGGCTCAGTTTTGCTATTTAGGCTACGGTCTGGATTTTGAAAAGCAGGGCAAGGGTTATATGAACGAGATTCTCAAAGAGACCATACGCTATGCCTTTGAAAGTTTGAAGCTTCACAGAATCATGGCAAACTATATGCCCACAAACGCCAAGAGCGGCAAAGTTCTCAAAAAGCTGGGCTTTAGCATCGAAGGTTATGCCAGAGACTACCTCTTTTTGAACGGCAAATGGGAAGACCACATTATGTGCGCAATCACAAACCAGAGCTGGCAGGAATAAAGCAAGAAACAGCTAGGATTTTTCAATTTCGAGTTCTTTCTTTGAAATCAAAATCGCTTGTGATGGAGCCTGAGCTTCTGATTGAGGCTGTAACTGAGTTTGTGGCTGAGACTCTGATTGAAGCTGTGCAATTGAATTGAGTTCGTAGGACTTCTTGCGAGCCAGATCATATAAGTCGTTGCGCATTTCAATCGCATTCTGATAGCGTTCATTCTGGTCGATTGCTGTTGCTTTTGCAATTATGGAATCAAGCTCCGCTGACACTCGCGCTTCTAATTTTTTCGGATGTGATATTGAGAGCGGTTCCGGCTCCTGCCCTGTAAGCATAAAATGCAGACTACCGCCAAGTGCAAAAATATCACTCCTGTTATTTGCCTTGCCCCTGAACTGCTCGGGCGGTATATATGCATGTTTGCCGACAACAGTCGCAGTGGCTTGAGCCGCGGCTTGAATTTGAGCCACATTGAAATCAACAAGCTTCACAGTACCGTCAGCCTGCAAAATCAAATTGTCCGGGCTGAGGTCTCTATGGATAATCGGCGGGTCTAAATTGTGCATATAATCAAGCGCATTTAGAAGCTGAATAGCAATCTCAACTACAGCAGGCTCATCAAGCCGTCCCTGCTTCAGAACTACCTGTTTAAGCGTCTCACCCTCAACAAACTCAAGAACCAGGTAAGCTCTGTGGTCTTCGACAAAACTCTCTTTGAGCGCCACCACATTTGCATGCTCTATTCTTGCAAGAATTCCCGCTTCGTGCTCGAACCTTGCCAGACTCTGTTGAAATATGGCTTCGCCACGATGCACAGGCAATATATATTCCTTCAAAACAAGCGTGTTTGAAGAACTTTCAGAGTCGCTAGAATTGTTTTTTTCAACTGCAAGGTAAGCAGTACCCTGGCCGCCCTGACCCAGTTCTCCAGCAATTTCGAAACGGCCGTCCTTAAGTAAGTCACCGCCCTTGAGTGCGCCGCTTCTTTCTCTTTTGGTTTCAGAGCTGAAATACTTCAACCATAACTCCGTATACTGCTGGTCTCCGGCATCGCCTTTTATCTTGAAATTTGCGCTTACGGCTTCCGGTGCATAAGTTCTCAAGTCACTCAGGAACTCGCCGTTACCCAGTATTTTTCGGCTTTCTTCTTTCGAAAAAACATATTCGGCATTATTTGTTTTTAGAAAAAGCCTTTCTTTTCCTTTTGCATCAGCGCCAAGCGAAACCTTTTTAACCTGCTCATAAGCGATGTATTTTGTACCAAAGATAAAGCCCCAGATGCCTGCAGAAATGCTCAGGCCCTTATCCACTCGTTTAAGCGAGGGAGCTGGAAAGTAGATAAGCTTGAGCATCCAGATAAATATAAAAAAGCCTCCCAGACAGGCAGCCATACTGCCACTTGCACAGGCCACATCAAGCGCGGTCGTGCGATTTTTCACGGACACAATCAGGTTATTTGCCGCTTCCATCAGCACATGCCTGATCTCGTAGCCCTGCCAGTCTATTAGAAATGCAAGCGGCAAAATAAGCAAAGCTGCAGACAACAAAGTCAGAATTGAATACAGGAGATGCCGCGAATATAATTTGCAAATCTGAGCAAGGCGCAAAAACGAAAACAAGCCTGCAAGAACCAGAGCATAGAAAGTGTTGCGACAATAGTCAAACCAGTATTGCAGACTATCTAACAAAGCAGGAAAGGCAAGCATCAGCTCTTTTTCCGGAGTCCAGAGATGCAAATTCATAAAACTGCCCGAGACTTTACCATTGGCAAAATCTCCAAGACCGCTTGAAGCCAGGGCTTGAACAAAGGACTCAAATGGAAAGAGCACCCATACAAACAGAAAAAGGCTTGCTGCCAGAAGGAGCATAAAAGCTGCAATTCTAAGCCACGGAGGCTCATGATCTTCAGCGTCCAGTTCCGGCCGCCAGTCCATCAGCTCCCTCCATTTACAAGTTTCGGGCTCTTGCTTCTGGCTAATTTCAACAAGTCCTGAGCTTTTTGGGAAGCAAGTTTTGCAGTTGAAATTCGTTTTTCAAGGTCAAGTGCTGTTAGCTCAGCCACAAAAGCATCGATTTCAAATGAAAGCTCCGAAATTTTTTCTTTTGGATGGCTTTCAGAAAGAGCATCCGGGTCTTCTGCACAGAGCAAGAAATAAAGTGTCGCCCCCAGTGAATAAAGATCACTTTGAACACTTGCTTTGCCCCTGAACTGCTCCGGTGAAATATAAGACTGCTTTCCTACAAGGGTTCCAGTTGCAGTACCGAGAAATTCGTTTGCAGCCCCAAAATCAATTAACGATACGCTTCCGTCTGCTTCAAGCACAAGATTATCGGGGGTCAGATCCCTGTGCAGTACAGGCGGGTTCTGGCTGTGCAAATAGTCTAATAACTCAAGAATCTCGCAGGCAAAGCGCAGCACCATGATTTCAGATTGAGGCCCTTTTTCTCTTACAAAACGCCTCAAGTCTTTGTCGTCGATATACTCAAGCTGCAAATAATGTCTGCCGTCCTCAACAAAGCTGTCGATTACAGAGGCTATGCGCGGGTGATTCAATGCCATCATGATTTTTGCTTCCCTGGCAAACATTTCCAGAGCCTTTTCTCTTGAGGCCTGCTCGGCACTTGCAGGCACTACCGCTTCTTTTATGACACAGAGTGCTTCACTGTCATTTTTTGCAAGATAAACTGCTGAAAGTCCGCCAAAGGCTATCTGTCCAAGAATCTCCAGACGCTTATTTTTTAAGAGGGCACCGGGCTCCAAAGGCACAAAAACAGTCGAGCCGAAACGGCTTGCCATGTCGTCTTCCCATATTTGTGTAAAGGAAAGGGCCTTTTGAGCTGTATTGTCTACTGTGATGCCAAGCCTGACCTGAGAAAGCGGTGGAGAAACAGGAAGTTGGGGTCTGTAAGATTGCACTGCAAGCAAAAAGCTCTGCAGGTCCTCTTTCTTAAATGATTCAAGGCTCAAAGGCAAGTCGGCTCCGCCTTCAAAATGCAAATTTATGGTATCAGGCTCTTCTGAATCGATTGAGTTTAAGCTCTCATCAACAAAATTCATGGCATCAAGCTCAGTCCAGGGGCGGTAAAGCTTGTTTTTCATTTCGAATAAGCAGCGAAGCGGAAACTTAATTCCGTCCTTTGTGATTATGAACTTGTTTTCTCTACAAACAAAAACAGTAAATATCGAGCTTGCAATTACTGAAAGAAACAAAAACACAAGAAATAGCATTGATAAATCGTTGTACATTTCGCCGACGATAATGGCCTGCAAAAGCCAGATAATCATCCAGGGAGCCCAGAGCGCCCAGAATGGCGAAAGCGCAAGCAAGACTTTCAAACCTCTTTGAGAAGTTTTCGCCTTGTATTCAACCAGAATTCTTGGATTAAGCGCTAGTTCCATAAAGGCCTTATTCCACATGAGCTGCTCAAAATCGTTTCAGCTCATCTACCCATACTCCTCTTTATATTGCACATTTTTCAGAAAAACTGGACAGGAATTGCCCTGTGAAACGCTCAAGGCCGATTAACTGATGAGCGAGCATACCTTTTCAAAAGCCCTGTTTAGAGTTAATAATTGCAGTTTGCAGCCTTACAGAAAGGTCGGATAGATGTCAACTAAAGCAAGTTCAATTCCTCTGGCAGAACGCATGCGTCCGGCAAAACTTGCTGATTTTGTAGGACAGGAGCGGCTACTAGCTCAGAATGGTCTCTTGAGAGAGATGATAGAGGCCGACGAGATTTCATCTTTCATTCTCTGGGGGCCGCCGGGAGTCGGCAAAACCACGCTTGCACGCTTAATTACAAAACAAACTGAATCAAGCTGGATAAGTTTTTCGGCAGTCACCTCGGGAATCAAGGAAATCAAAGCCGTAATGGCAGAAGCCATGGCTAATTTCAATTTTGCAGGCAAGCGAACCATTCTTTTTGTGGATGAAATCCATCGTTTCAATAAAGCCCAGCAAGACGCATTCCTGCCTTATTTAGAAGCTGGAACTATAGTGCTTATCGGAGCCACCACCGAGAATCCTTCGTTTGAGCTGAATTCGGCACTGCTTTCCAGGCTTAAGGTATTTATTTTGAGCGAGCTGGGGCTTGATGAAGTGGCCGAGATTCTCAAACGCGCCTTATTAGATCAAGAGCAGGGGCTCGGCAAGCTCAATCTTAAAATTACAGACGACGAGCTTAAACTGATTGCCACTTATTCATCAGGAGATGCCCGCACAGCCTTAAACAGCCTGGAATTGCTTTCGACCCTGATGAAACGCCGCGGAATTTCCGAAGCTGGCGAAGGGCTTATAAAAGATGCGGTGCAGCAGGCAATACTAAAATACGACAAAACCGGCGAAAATCATTTCAATTTGATTTCGGCGCTGCATAAATCAATCAGGAACTCGGAGGCTGATGCAAGCCTTTACTGGCTTGCCCGCATGCTGGAAGCAGGCGAAGACCCGATTTATATTGCCAGACGGCTTGTACGATTTGCCTCCGAAGACGTTGGCCTGGCACATCCTCAAGCGCTCGAACAGGCTGTGGCTGCCATGGAAGCTGTAAGACTTATAGGTCTGCCCGAAGGCAAGCTGGCCCTTGCCCAGCTAACTGTATTTCTTGCAAATTGCCCGAAATCAAATGCTATTTATATGGCCTACAACAAAGCAGCCCGGGATGCGCTCAATACAATTCAGCATCCTGTGCCTTTCCACTTGCGTAACGCGCCGACCAAGCTCATGAAAGAAGTCGGCTACGGAAAGGGTTACAAATATGCGCACGATTATGATAATGCAAACACCGACATGAATTGCATGCCTGAAGATCTACAGGGCACGGTCTATTACGAGCCGACAGAACGCGGTTTTGAAGGCAAGCTCAAAGCCGCCCGCAAAAATTCGGGTTAAGCTTATCTGTTTGAAGTTGTCGCACTGAACTGGTAAGTAGGTCCGGGTTATTTAGTTGTGGGTGGGAAGAATAAATGCCACCAGCGACGGTTCTTCAGCGCCGTATTCTCGGCCTTAGCGTCATTCAATAAAGATGCCAGACGCGAATTTTCGTTTTCACTTACAGAGAGCAGCTCGTCTAAGTAGTCCCTGTCTTTTTTGAGCTTGGAAAGCGCAGTCATAAGCTCTCTGCGCTCAGCTTCGACTTCTTGCCTGTCTAGGCTCTGGGCTTCAAGCTGAACTAGCTTTTCTTCAAGCTCGGGAATTCGCTGCAGTCCAAAATATTGAGCCAGCACAATCTGCTTCAGATTGCCGAGCTCATCCATTTTTTCTGCCAGAACTCCCTGCAGCGAAATAACTCGCCGCTGCAAATAAGCAAGCTCATCTGCGTGTTTGGCCTTTGCTTGCATGTCTGCCGATCTGTGGATTATTTTCAGCACCTGCTTCTTGACTTTCTGATCTCTTTCCCTACGGGAACGACCATCAAGTCCATCTGCCACCATCTCTGATGCCCATTGAAAAAGATCTTCAAGCCCCTGCAGGTCCACAGAGCCGTTATGATCGTCTGTCGGATAGAAGTAATGTTCTGCTTTCTGATTTTGCACTGGCGCCTTCCTTTCTGCCCGATATAATAACTGCTAGATCTAATTTAGACAAACAGTTTTTTAAGCAGGCACCATTAGCAGTGTCAAGTCCCGAAACGCTTGCTGGCAGATCAATTCACCACAGGTGGTGCATGTCAAGCAAGCCTGCCCGGAGGTTGTCAGGCAGGCATTCCCATACTATATATTTGTAATTTGCTCTTCGCCTCAGAGCTTCAAACGCGGAAATGCTGATAAAGAAAATCGAGCAGCCGATAAACTGCTCGGATTAATCTTGCTGCTGTCCGGAAATTATCACACGGCGGTATAAACACTTATCGGGTCTTCATGGGCTTACGTCCCCAGGAGGACTGTATGAACTTTGAATTGAATGAGCCACAAGAAAGTCAGAATTCCGAAAACTACTCAGCCCAGGCACTTGCAGATGAAGCAAATGCCTCGTTTTCAGCGATGCCCTTTCCATCAGGGCGCCCTCCATGGTATTTGCCGCCAGTTCAGAATCCGGCAGGCAGCCCGAACATTGACCTCAGCCAGCTGCCGCAGTCAGGACAACGAAAAGATGACTCCGGCTCCCCGCACACTCCGGAGCTCTTACCTGAACCGGTGTTACCTGGTCCGATTACCGATCCGCCCGGTCCGATCATAGATCCGCCGCCGCCTCTACCAAAACCGCGGCCTGCAATTGACCCCCTTGAGCCAGGACCGATAACAGATCCGCCCGGGCCGGAGCCCTGGCCTCGTCTGGATTTATTTTAATCGGCAGGCAAGTAACCCTGATACCACAAGGTTATTCATATGACAGCTGGGAAATAGTGCTTAAGACAAGAACACTAAACCAGAGTCGACACGGATTCGCTGGCAAGACTCCCGAGAGGTAAGACCTGGATTTCGGAACTCAGTTTGTAAGGCTTCGTACCAGGATAAATAACGCTCAGTTTTTCAAGCTGCAAATCAGCAAGAGCCGCTTTCATTGAGGGCGTAATTCTGGGAGCATCTTTACGCTTGAGTTCGACGCCGAATCTTCTACCATCTTTGATCAGCAACAAATCCAGTTCAGCTCCACCATGAGTTGCCCAAAAATAACAATCATCGATCGTAACCGTCTTCAGTATCTCTTCAATTGCATAACCTTCCCAGGATGCTCCATTTTTCGGATGCTCGAGCAGCTCTTTCATACTCTTTATGCCAAGCAAGTAATGGAGCAGGCCTGAATCTCGCAAATAAATTTTTGGCGACTTTACCTGTCTTTTGCTTATATTTGCATGCCATGGTTTCAGTTGTCTTACCATTAACAAGTCTTCCAGCAGATCAAGATAGCGCCTGCAGGAAGACTGGCTCACAGAAATCGCATTTGCCATTTCTTGTGCGTTCCAGAGTTGTCCGTGATAATGCGCAATCATTGACCAGAAGCGAAGCATAGTTGCCTGGGGAATTTTGAAACCAAATTCCGGAATATCTCGCTGAACGAATGTGTTAACCAGGTTCTTTCTCCAGATGAAACTATCTTCCTCGCTTTCGGCCAAAAATGACAGCGGGAATCCGCCAGACAACCAATGCCTTTGCAATTGTTTGCCACCAACTTCTGCCAACGAAAAGCCTGATAGTTCGATGGTTTCCAGCCGGCCAGCCAGAGATTCACTGCTTTGTTTGAGCAACTCCATTGAAGCACTGCCCAAAATCAAGTATTGCCCAGCTTTTCGCTCGCGGTCAATAAGCACACGCAGAATCGGAAATAAGTCTGGCCTGCGCTGTATTTCATCAATTACAACCAGCTCCTGCAGGTCTGCAAGAGCTGTCATTGGCTCATCCAGCCTTGCCAGGCTAATTGGATCTTCAAGATCAAAATAGTTTATGGAATCAGGACTTACGAACATGCGGCTTAAGGTAGTTTTCCCACATTGTCTTGGCCCGACCAAGGCAACCGCGCTACTCCGACTTAGCGCTTCCTTCAATCTTTGCATCGCCTGTGGTCTATCTATCATGAATTAATAATACCTTGAAAATCCGTCATTGTCTGATAGATTTTCAAGGTATTATTATCCGGGATGGAGACGATAGACTTCAGCCCGAGATTGACCCAAGAATTGGCATTCCTCTACAATGGAAGTGAAACTTCCAAAATTGGACCAAATTTGGAAGTTTCACATCCAAATTCTAGAGCCTATGAAAACGATTGCCAGGGCGATTCAAATTGGAGAAAGCAGCTGCTTGTTGCTGGGACCGCGGGGTACCGGCAAATCGACATTGATAAAAGCTGCATTTCCGGAAGCTTTGTACATTGATCTGCTGCAGCCGGATACTTTCAGGAACTATCTTGCCCACCCTGAAAGATTGAGTGAAACGGTATTAGCTAACAAAGAAAAGCGCATCGTAGTAATAGACGAGGTACAGAAGGCACCCCAATTGCTTGAAGTTGTGCACAGTCTAATAGAAAAAAAACTCGGAGTTCAGTTTATCCTCACAGGTTCCAGTGCTCGCAAGTTGAGGCAAGCAGGCACAAACTTGCTGGCAGGCAGGCTGCTAATCAAAAATTTTCATCCGTTTATGGCAAGCGAATTGAATAAACTGTTTCAAGTCAATCAAGCTCTTGAGATTGGCATGATTCCACTAGTTTTGGATAGTGTCGAGCCATCAAACACTTTGCATTCCTATGTTGACCTTTACTTACGAGAAGAGGTGCAAATGGAGGGACTCACACGCAACATCGGCAACTTCTCCAGATTTTTGGAAGCAGTAAGTTTCTCCCATGCTGCGGTTCTAAACATTAGTAATGTTGCCCGTGAATGCCAGATTGAAAGAAAATTGGTTGAAGCTTACATAAACATTCTGGAAGACTTATTGCTGTGCTTTAGATTGCCTGTATTTACAAAAAGAGTTAAGCGAAGCGTTGTTGCACATCCGAAATTTTTCCTGTTTGATTCAGGCGTTTTCAATATTTTACGGCCCGGAGGTCCTTTAGACAGTCCGGCAGAAAAAGCTGGTCAGGCGCTTGAAGGACTGGTAGCGCAACACTTAAGGGCGTGGATAGATTATTTCCATCCGGACTGCTCTCTTTATTACTTTCGCACAAGCGCTGGCACAGAAGTTGATTTTGTCGTTTACGGCAAAACACAATTTTTGGCAATAGAGGTAAAAAACTCTGCAAAAGTAAGTCCCCAGGATCTGCGTTCGCTTCTTTCCTTTGGGCAAGACTATCCGCAGGCAAGCCTATATTTCTTGTACCGCGGTAAAGAAAAATTGCTCAGACACGGAATCAACATAATGCCTGTTGAAGAATACTTATTGAAAATGTCGAATTAAGATTGGCAATTCACAATAATTCCACGGCTTCATCAACCCAAAATTAGCCGGCTCCATTGCCCAGTTGCCAGCTCAAGAAGAGAAATGACCAAATTTAAAAGAAGTCAAACGCCTTGTTAGCAGAGCCATTTAATGCCTAAGTGGGAAAAACCGCAAAGCCGTGCGTAGAAGCACCAACGACACAGGCTCTCTAAAGCCCTAATTTTTATGCTAAGTGCAAGTGTCTTTAAATGAAGAACGCACAAAACGGGAGCTTTAATGAGAAGACTGGTTTTATTGGCTATATCAAGCTTCTGCCTTTTAACTATTGCAACAGTTGCAAACGTGGGCAGCACCCCTGCATTTGCCCAGGATTGCAACCTGGCAGGTGCCCCTGCTTTTGGTTTGCGAACCCCGCTTGTAAACGGCGCACAAATGGGTCTGCCTTTTGTGCCAGCGCGACAAGGTGCAGCACCCGCTATGGGTGACGGATTTTGCCCGGCACCGGTGCATCCCGGTCATCAGGGTGCACCTACTCTGATACCTTCGAATCCTCAGGGGCCGACAGACCATCTGGGCTCAACTACTTATACGCTTCCTTATAATCCGGCTACAGAATCTATGCCGGGTACACTCGGCCCGAGTCTGAGTGTGCCGCCGCCACCTTCAACTCCCGGCTATGACCCCGGCATGGTGAGCGCCAAGCGAGACTTTTGCCGGCCTCCGGTTACAGTAACTCATATCAATCCTGGCGGGGGTATTTATGCATCCGCTCCGACTCAGCGCTGGGGCGGTCAGACCACAAGAGATTACGGTCGCTACAAATATAGAGGCACCAGATCTTACGACTGGGGCCAGCAAGCCACCTGGGGACAGTTATCAACTGACGGACCCTATCAAGGCTTACCCGGCGCGATGCCAACCTGGGATCTTTACGGACAACGCGGCGTTACACGAAGCGGCTGTACGACAATGACGATTGCACCTTATTAACTGGCTCAGGAGGCCTAAAACATGCTTCTTAGAATTTTAGTCGGCTTATCATTTACAGTGGCGCTTCTGGCCCCTCAGAAAGCTTTGGCTCAGAATGCGGCAAGCACAAGCAATGACTGCAATCTTGTGGGTGCACCGGCATTTGGTCTCAAAAGCCCGCTTGTAAATGGTGCTCAAATGGGTCTGCCTTTTGTGCCTGCTCAGGAAGGCGCAGCTCCCGCCACCGGCGACGGACCAACTGGTGCACCTGTTGTTCCCGGGCACTCCGGACCGCCAACACTTATTCCATGGGTACCGTCTGTTCCCTCAAATACAATCGGTCAGGGCTCCTCAGGCATTCCAATTCCATTTTCACCGGCAATTCAAACTCCACCAGGAGTGCTCGGACCACTGTTAACTCCATTTGTGCCGTCTCCTCCTTCAACTCCCGGTGCTGACCCGGGACTTCTGACTGCACCGATGGGATCTATAAACCCGGCACAGCAAACCTCAATTAATCCTGATGGCGGCATTCCGGGACAGGGCGGTTATTGTACGACTATACCCACAGTGCGCCGTGGTGGTCAGTCAACAAGGCAATATAGCCTGAGAGGACGTAACTCGGCCCTTGGTGGGCTTGGCGGCGACGGCTCTCAAGATCAGGTTCAGCTGCTTGGACCGATGGCAGGCTACGGAGTGCCATTTGGAGTTGCAACCGGCAACGGCATGCGCAACAGCTCGATTGATCTTGGCGGCGGTCAGAGATTTGCAATCGGCGGCCAAACAATTTCAACCGGCTCGAGCTTGCAGGATTATGGCAACAGTGCCATGCGTTATAACGGCATTTCTGCCTTGCAGGCACAGCAGGCAACCGAATTTGGCCAGGGCATGCGCAGATTGCCCATGTACTCGCACAAAACCACCGATTTCGGATTCCCTTACACTCAGTTTTCACCGGCCAACGTTCCTAATCAGAAACGCCACCAGCTTTTGCTGCCTAAAGCCGTAGTGACAAACTTCTAATGCCTTTTTCAACGCCTGAGTGGGAATCCTCCCATGGGTATGGGAATTACCCGGATTCCTGAAAGATCTATCAGATCGTATTATTCATCCACTGGTTGAACTAAATTTCACCGTTTCTGGAAGTACATAGACTAATGGTTTCAAAGTACGAGCTTCTAATTTCAATTTCTCTGCTTCTTCAAGCACAACCAGTGCTCGCGCAGGGAATGGAAGCAGGTTACATGCAAACCATGAGCCCATCTTCCAGCATCGGTCCGGAACAGGATTCGCTCCTGCCACCGGAAGTGGTGCCGCTTGATCCTTCAACGGCATCAAGCCTGAGTGCCAGCCAGGCACAAACGAGAGAAGCAAGCATGGCTTCAAGCCAGCAAAGCGTACCTGGAATGGTAGACGCCGATACGGCAGCTCCGATTCAGGCAGCTCCGTTTCAGGCAGCTCCACCTCAGGACCTGCGCAAGCAGGCATTCGACCAGCTTTATGGCGGACAAAACACATTGCCGCCCGATGCAATGCAAAAAATCTGGAGAGCAGGACAACAACCGGCACAGGCAGCGATGCCGATGCAGGCTCAGGACCAAGCTAATTCGATGGCTTCTATGGCTCCGCAGTTTGCTCCCCAGAGCCAGATGGGTGGTCCCAACTACCAGATGGCAGCAAACCAGCAAATGCAGCAAGGTTACATTGCACAGAGCCAGACCCTTACAGGTCCTTCCCAAAATCAACCGCAACAAGTAAACACCAAAAGAGGCGGACTCTCGAACATTCTCAACTATGCAAGTGCATTCGGCGCCGGAGCTCTGACTTCAGGCTTCTGGTCAAACAACCCCTGGATGGGTGCCGGGATGTACGGAATGACAATGACTGGTTTTGGTGTCCGCAACAATTCAAGGTTCTAAGTTAATGAAAAAGAGATTCTTCCTGGTTTCAATACTGACAGCAGCGGCAGCAAGCGCGTTATTCGTGCAGCAGGCTGATGCCCAGGAGCAACGTGGTTCACGCGGAGCACGCTGGACCTTCGCTCCTAACATCTACAAAATTGAACAGCCAAGAATTCCACAGGGCTACGAAGCACCGAGCAAAGTCAGACAGGGTGCAGTGCCCCAATCAGCAAGTTTTCTCGGCGTAGATCCGGGCATGCTCAACAGCCGCCCGGCACCGATTGCACCACGGCAGCAAGTAGCAGCAAGACCTGCTAGCCCGCAGGTGACAGGAAAAGCTTTTGTTCCGAATACGTCCTTCCACCCGTCATTCGGACAACCCGTACAGCCTCTTCAAGCTGGAGCTCCCATGCATATGGCAACGCTCCCTCCTGCAGTGGCTCCAGTACCACAAGCGGCCGCTCCAGCTGCAGCAAGACCTGCTGCCAGCCCGGTGCACAAAGCCACAAAACCAGCAAGCCGTCCGTACCATGCAACTCGTACTGTAAGCGGTGTGCTGAAAAAACCAAGCAAAACAGCCGGACAATCTGCTAGCCCAGCTGTTGCTACCTACTCCAGTGGCTACATGCCCGGGGGACACTTGCCGGCACAAAGCGGCGCAGGAAGCAGCGTAAAAACTGCTGTCAATGGACGCATCATCAGACATTAATATCACTTACTCGTCACACACGACAGATCAATCCTGACAGGAGGTCACAAAAAATGGTAACCAAACTAAGCACTCTCACGAAGAAAGTAGTCTCTTCCAGAGCCTTCCGGGTTGCCTCGCGCGTGGGTATTCTCCTGGCTCCTCAACTAGTCCTTATGGCTTTTGGCGTATACGATCAAGTCGCCCATGCCCAGGGTCTTGTGGGTGCCCCGGTAGACCCCCGTTACGGGCAATCAAACGAAGTCGGACAATTGGCCGACTACGGATATGACACCGCAAGAGACATCTCGCGCGTAGTCACTGCTCTATCGACCGTTCCCTCATCGCTTGCCGGCATGAAAATTGCATTCGGTCAAAGAGATGGCGGTGAGTCCGCGATGAACGTGGCAAAAGGTCTCGGTGTAGGATTCGGCGGACCAACTGCCGTCCACCTCATCGGTACATTCGCCATCAACAACTTCGGCGGTCTGGGCGGCGGTCTCTAATCTGCAGCTCTTGGACGGGTCGCTGTGTGTTCTGCACATAGCGACCCGTTATAAAAATGGCGGTTTTCCCCACTTAAGTCGGGAATCTGAGCTAAAGATAAGTTTCTCTCCAAGGTTCTTTCAAAAGTGGCGTCACATATACAGGCATTAGCTAAATTGTCAAAGCTGGAAGGCAGAAAGCCTCTCCGGCTCAATACGCTTTTTGGCCGGATATTCTCTGCTTTCAGCACCATTGATTTGAAAAACCGCAGAAAGCAAAACGCATTTACAAGCCTTTTGCTTATACTGCTTCTGCAGTTTGCGGCCCTTGCACCTGCGGCACTTGCACAAACCAAGCCGGCAAATCCAGTTCAGCAAGAACAGGGCAGCCAGGACCCTTCTAAAACAGCTCAACAAACTGAAAACACGGTACCGAATCCATATGAAGATGCCGTCGGCAACCTTTATAGAGTTGACCAGGCAGTACCTATAAACCAGAACAACATAAATGATGGCGTCGCCAAAATTCTTACTGGTTATCCTCAACCTGTGGTATTCCAGGCAGCAGAACAGGGACAGGGCGGCGACGTTCAAAAGGCCGCAAACAATATACTGAATGCAAGCCTTGGCTCGGTAAACGATACTTATAGAGGCATGCACCAGTTCTTCAAAGACGACATCGTCGGAAATTTATTCCAGAACATCGGTCAGCTCATAGGCAAGTGGTTGTCTGAACTTATTGACGGCTGGATAGCCGACACAGCCCAGTTCCTTGCTAAGTTTCTGCGCGTGTTTGTACTGAACCCCAACATCGCTGTAAACGGTTTAAACGGCCAGCAAAACGACGGCATTTCTCCTTATATTCGCCAGGGCGCCGACGTGATGTACGGCATCGCTGTCGATTTATTGCTTCTGCTTTTCATACTTTGCATCTGGAAATTCTGGGCAGATGCGTCCTGGGGCGGAGCCGGCAACTTAATGGGTCCTGTGGGTCGCCTGATTTTCACAGCCGGTTTGCTGCTTGCCTGGCCGACTATTTATGCATTTGAAGTTCAGATTTCAAATGAGATGATCAAAGCTATTTATTTCAACAGTGCCGATCAGGTATTGATGCTTGATTATGCGCTTGCCCAGGCGGTCAAAGGCGGCGTTATCGCAGCCGGCGCCGGAGCCACCAGTGTTTTTGCACCGCTGCTTGCTAATCTTGCAATTCCTGTAGCCGGACAGTTTGTCGGCTCACTCTTTTATTTTGCCTCCACAATGATATTTACAATACTCGGCGGCATTCTGATAGCCGAGCTTGTCTATATTCTTATATTGAAAGCAGTTCAAACAGCGCTTCTTACTGCCCAATACATGTTTGCTCCTATCTTTCTTGTTTTCTTTGCGACTCCAGATACGGAAAGCTATGCAACCGGCTACGTAAGAGCATTTGTTGAAACCAGCCTCTGGACATTTGTCTGGGTCGGTCTCTTAAAAGTGATGACCATCATTCTTTTTTCAAACTTCAACCCCTGGGGCAAAATTCTAATTTCTATAGGCGTCCTGCAGCTGATGATTCAGGTGCCGAGCTTTTTAGGCAGAGCTCAGATAAGCCCGATGTCGGACTTCGTCACTGCCGGTCTTGTATTTGGTACTTTCCAGAAAGCACTCGGCGGGCTTGCTTCAATGAGCACTGCAATTACGCAAAAAGGTGTCGACTGGTTTACAAACGACAGATTTGCGGACAAAGGTCTAAACCAGTCAAAAGACGCCACCATGAACGGCCTGCCTGCCAAAACCTCGAATCCCGAGCTTTTGAACAGCCTCAACAAAGCAAGCCAGAGCGGCAAAGACAAAACAGCTGCAGATATCAATGCAGAACAACTGGCTCAAAACGGCCCGGCGGTCAGAACTCCCGGAACTGGAGCTGACGGTAATCTTGCAGGCAAAAACGTGAATGGTGCCTTGAAGCCTGAAGAAAAGGTGGAAGGAAAGCTTGTAAAAACTCCAGGCGAAAAACCGAAAGAAGGCGAGAAAGCCACAGCAGGCACTGTGCCTGTGCCGCCTAATAAGAAAGACTTGAATACAAAAGGCGTTTTGAACGCAGCTGGTCTTGGTGCACTTGCGGGCATGGCCGCGGCCGGGATGGAAGCCGGCAAGTCAATGAACAACGGCATGGGCGGCAATCCGGAGATGCCCAAAGGTACTCCTCCTGAAGAAGGCGGCGATAAGCAGGCCCAGAGCAAGTTCGAGTGGGGCAAATCGACAGCCGAAGGCTGGAACGAATCGAATTTAGTTCACGTTGACACCAGAAAATTGCTGGGCAAATTGACCTCGGTAAACGGGGTCGGTCTCAGAGTAGGTCAGGACAAAACCTCAGCTCTCGGTAGTGTCTCAAACGGTATCCAGCGCGTGAATATAGCTCAGGGTGCCACAGATTCTGAAATGGCACATGGAATTTACGCGGCAGCCTTTGCAAACAATGTATCAACCGATGACCCGGCAAAGGACGCTGCACGTACTGCAGCAGAACAGGCCGGCACTAATCAGCCAAAAGGCATTCTCGAAAATATGGCTGCTAACTGGCTTTCAAACACTGGCTCGAGCTGGAACAAAACGGCAATCGCCAAGCAGAGATTCCAGCAGTCTATGTTCGAGCAGGCAGTGCTTGGCTCTCAAGCATATGTTTCAAGACGCCCTGGCAATGCTTATACAGATTATCTGCGCGAAAGATACGGCGAGTGGGGCGACGAACAGGACGCCATGGCCGTGCACTTAATCACAAACCCGGATTCATCCGAGTCGCCCTGGAACAGAAATATCGGACCGGCAACAGACGCTCTTGTATCAAGCGGTATTCCAATTGGAGCCGACACAAGAGGCGCCATGCAGAACATGACCATTCAGGGCATGCATCCGGCACGCCGCAAACAGGCCGTATTTGCAGCTCTGTCTTACACTTATCAGGCCGCCAAAGCAGCTTATGGAAACGAGCACCCGGCAGTTTTTCAATTAGCCCACGGCGAAATGGCAAGAAATCTATCGGATGGCGAAGTCAACGGCGCGCTTGCCATGTACCAGCTAACCGGTCAGGAAGATCTCAACTCTTCAATGGCCCCTTCATTCATGGGAGCAACTGCCGGTCTTGCAGAATCCACTCAGAGAGATTTCGGCACTGCTTATCAGTGCATGGCAAGAGCGATGCCACATGCGGCGCGCAAGCTCGGTTATATCTCTCCAAACGTGGACGTAAGCAGTATGCGTTCATTCTCGGATGTGTCAGCAGTCATAGTCCCGAGAGAAGGCGAAAGCCATGCAGGTGCTATGCAAGTGATCATGGAGACCACAAGCGCTTCACTCGGACATATGGAAGCAGCAAGAATTCCGATGACCACGTTTACAAACCCTGTACTTGCAGGCGAAGTCTTCAACTTCCTCGGTGCACACGCAGCAGCAGGACTCACATCGGTTGCCGGTCAGCGTGCTATGGGCGTTGTAGCCCGCAATCTGGGAACGGTAGGGGTGCCGCACACAGCACGCACCATGGAAGCAATGATCAGCTACGAAAACAACGGCGGTCAGCTGAACAATCTCGACCAGGCTCATATAATTCTTTCAGACCGCGCCTACTCAGAACGCGGCAGCGTCAACCCGCATGTGGTGGAAGTGGCTCTCAATCAGGGATACGCAATGAGCAACAGTGCCATCCCCTGGGATCAGGTGGAAAAGACTGCGGTTCACTATGCAACGGGTCAGGTCAGAGATTACGGTCAGGCAGTTGTGGTTGGCCAGCTGATTCAAAACCACATTCCGGTTTCTCGCCAGAATATCCAGCTTGCTGTGGAAACTATCGCAGGAAACGGCGGCAACATGGATGCCGAGCAGGTGAAAGCAGTAATCAGAGTTACAGAAGCTGTAAGAAGCAACGCCAGCGCACCGCTTGTGCTTGAAACAGCAGCCAGGGCAACAGCACAGGCTCACGGTATCAACTCCAGCGGCATGGGTCTGGGTGATGTGATCAAACAACTCGAAAGCATTCCGGTGAGCGATCACAAAGCAGGTTACAGCTACTCAGCCGGCGGTCTGGCTCAGCAAGTAGTACAGCTGTCCCGCCAGGGCGGCGGCTTCAGTGACCACCAGTTGCAGGATCCGATGACAGTTGAGCTCTTGTTAGATCAGGGCAACAGCCATCCTTATGCACCGCAAGCTATCAATGTAGTCACCAGACTTGTTGGTTCTGCATCTGCAAGCAGCAATCCGCAATACATAAACGTTGTAGAAGAGTTCTTAGATAACGACGGCAGAATGCGTGACATGGATATGGCTAATCTGAACGCCGCTGTTGCACTTGCAGAAACAAGAGCAGCCCAGGGCGGCTCCAATCCTGACTGGAACAACGTCAAGATCAATCCGCAGCTCTTGAAGATGATCCAGAGAGACCCGAGTTACTCTATAAGCGGCTCAAATCAGGCTCTGGCAGATGATCTGGTTCAAAGAATTCTGCGTTCAGCAAACCGCACGGGACCGGGCGGGGGAACAACCCCATAGACGTGGGAATTCTCCCAATTTACCCGCGGCTTTCTAAGTAATAATCTTTACATGGCGCGTATTCTCACCTAGCTGGTGCTTAATGACAAAGCGAGTCATCGATGGTTTTGTATTAGAACAGGCAGCAATTCTCTGCCCTGATTGCAAACAGCCATTTTCGACCGAGATCATGGTTGAAACGCGCAAAGTTTCGATTTCAGATGTGATTGAAGCGGATCTGCACAGAGTTTTCACCGATGCAGAGTTACGAGCGGCTCTATTGTCTTGTTGCCCTGCATGCAAGTATTGCAACTGGACAACAGCATTCAAACCACATGGACTGAAGCCTGAGTTGCTGAAAAAAGAACCCAAGTTAGACCCGAGCAAAAAATACGCGCTTGCAGTCAAATCAGCCAGGGCAAAGAAAGTACACTCGCTGGATATTGCCTTTATAGCTTTAAACGGTCTCTGGTGCACCAGAGAAGCAGGTGAGCCGGACAGCCTCTGGCTGGAGCTTGCAATCTACGAGCACGAACGAGGCGTAGCAGCTTCACCTCAGTGCCCTTCAGACGACGGCATGACCCATTTGATCATGGGCGAGCTCTACAGACAGCACAAAGATTTTGATAAGGCATTATCAGAATACGAGCTTGCAAGCCAGGACAAATCAATATCAGCTGAGATTTTGTCTCAGTTGCGCATGCTGGCAGGAAGAAAGGTCTCAGGAATAATTGCACTTCCAATCAGGCTTGCAAAGCTTTATTTTGAATTTGAAGAGTCAAAAGAAGAAAAGCCGGAACTCGATTTTGCACCGCCTGAGGGCAAACAGCCGGAGAGTGTTAGCAATGCTGCAACAAATGAAGAACCCTCAGAAAATGCTCCGATAACTGCCCCGCTTGAAAGCAATGCCAGAGCAAGTACAAGCAGCACAGAAAGCAGTAGCACAGACACAACAACAGATTCAAAACCATTGCTTGCGGCAATCTCAAGCCTTTTTGCCTCACCCGGTAAGTCGGCTGTGCTCTCGCAGTATGACCAGTACGAAAGCGAAATTCAAAATGTAGAGGCGCTAAGCCCGAAGGCTGAAAAGGCTGCCGCTGAAAAGGCTGCTGCTGAAAAAGCTGCTGCTGAAAAAGCTGCGGCTGAAAAAGCTGCCGCTGAAAAAGCTGCGGCTGAAAAAGCTGCCGCTGAAAAGGCTGCGGCTGAAAAAGCTGCGGCTGAAAAAGCTGCGGCTGAAAAAGCTGCTGCTGAAAAAGCTGCTGCTGAAAAAGCTGCGGCTGAAAAGGCTGCGGCTGAAAAAGCTGCGGCTGAAAAAGCTGCGGCTGAAAAGGCTGCGGCTGAAAAAGCTGCGGCTGAAAAAGCTGCGGCAAAAGCTGCGGCGGCAGAAAAGTCCAAAGCAGAACGCGCGATCGTGGAGGCAGCAGCAGCAGCAAAGGCTGCAGTTGCCGGTCTCAGAAACACAGGCTCTTATAATAAGCAAGAACAAGATCCGGTCAAATCAAACGCTGCCTCAGAGCCAGCTGCACAAAGAGTCAGAAATCAACACGCAGACGAAGCGATGATCCCGACACTGCTTGTAGACAGTCCCCACGACCAGACAGCAAAGGCAAAACAACAAAACAGAATAGCAGCGCCCCAGAAAGCTGCTCTGACACAAACACAACAAACAGAATCATCAAGTAGCGCAGCGACAAAAGCTCAGGCAGGCGCTGCAAAAGCACAGGATACAGCAGAAGCCGAAACCGAAATAAAGGGAAGGGCAAGTGTAATCACAGCACCTCCTTCTTCAACAGTTTCACTGAGTGTGACGGTGCAGGCGCCACAGCCCCAGCAGCCTGCAGCAGGCCAGGGTGCGCCGACTAAGAACCAGGCAGACAGCGATGTCAGATCACAAGCAAGCCATCACGACAGTTCTCAGCAAGTTCCAAGACGCAAATCCAGACGGGTAAAACCAGCCCGCGAAGATCATTATTTTGAACGCCGACCTGTAACAACGAATGCGGCGGCAAACAGCTATGGATGGATCAACGACTATGCTAGCGAATACATGCCAATTGCAGCAGCAGCAAGTCTTAGAGAAGAAAAACTGGAACACAATCAGCATGTTTCAGAACAAACGATTTCAAACCCTTATGCTGATGCCTACCCGCCGCCGGATTCACCGGATGAATACGCAGCACCACTTCCAGGGCTGGATATAGATGACCCTGTTAGAGGAAAGGATTATTCGGATGCAATTAACAGAGTAGAAAACTACCTTTCATTCTCAAGGAGAGTTTATTCAAGAAACTGGATGAAACTCTGAGAATTAATGCTTCGAGAATTAAGCTTAAAAATGGCAAGAGCATTTGCCAATACATCAATACGAATACGTAATTTTCCCACTGCAAACGAAGCGCATGGGAATCTTCCCACTTATATGGTAATTCCCCCGATTTACCCGAGAGGTGAATTAGTCATAATCTTTGCATAAGAGCAGCAATCTAACTGGTGTTTGCGGGTGCTGTTTACAGGGTTCAAAACCCGTTTCTCGAGGTAAAAATGCAAATCGTGGCGGATTTCTCCCTCAGTGTTGCAAGAGTTGAATGCCCGGCATGCAGCCAGGAATTCAAAGCTGTTGTGCCGAGCACGGCATCTTCAATCACTGCTGAAACTCCATTTGAAACAGACCTGCACAGAGTTTATTCATCCTCAGCTTTCAGAGGCGCCGGCGTCTGCATGTGCACACGCTGCGGTTATGCCTGGTGGCTGAGAGCTTTCAAGTTTTCGATTCTGGAAGATGAAGAAAAGCCTTGCTTCCAGGCGACTAGAGACTATCTGGCAAAGTATGCAAGAGCTTATATATGCGGCAAGCAGCACAATGTCAACCACCTGGAGCTCGGTCTGATTGCACTCAATGCATCGTGGTGCGCCGGCGACGGCAAGCTCTGCCACAACAGCTGGGCAGCAATTGCAAGAGAAGAGCTCGAGCGCGCGCTTCGCCATCCAAGCACCAGAAAAGACCGGGGCTTCTACCAGTTTTTGCTCGGAGAGCTTTACAGAAAAGAATCGAAATTTATGGCAGCTCTGAATCATCTGGAGCTGGCAGTCGCAGGTGAACGCCTGCCGGAATGCTTGATTACAAGACAAAAAGTGCAGGCAAGAAGCGGCGATAATTCAGCCACTCTTCTGCCACCATATCTGGTAGCAAGCCTCTTCTGCCCCGCAAAATCATTCAACGCAGCTTAAGGAGGAGACTGAAAGATGGAAGATATAACTCCTCTCAATCTTGAAGATTCACCAAAGCTCTTTGGTCTGCGTTACGACCAGTTGATTACGGTTCTTGGAGCATTGATTGCTTCAACACAGCTTTACTCCTGGTTAAATCCCATGCCCATAATGGGTGGGCATGATTTACGCCTTGATATTTCAATCATGGTATTTCTGATCGGTCCACTTTACTGCCTGGTAACCGCCCGCAACTCGGCCGGTTACTGGGAAAGCATCCTCAACTTCTATTTTTCGTCGCAGATTCTTATTCCGGGTCCGGACCCCAACCCGACTCGTTTTCTTCTTGACGAAAAGCTTCTCGATTTCAGTGAGTAAATAAATAATGGCAAGTTCAATATCCAGAAACTTCCAAAAGAATACAAATCCGCTGTCCAATCTCTTTGGGCTGGCAAGGTCTTCTGGCAAGGAAGCGCAGGCATCAGCAGGTCTTTCTAAACTTCCTGCAAACGAAGTGCCTCGCCCGCACGGATCGGCAGCAGGGCTTGCCCCTATCTGGGACTTGTTCCACGATGACAATTCAGGTTTAGGAGTCGTTGTGCTCAAAGACGGCAGCTATCGCTGCTGCTTTGAAGTTGACGGCGTACATGTCAGCGGCTTCGATGAAGTCCGCCTGGTTTCGCTGATGAATCATTTCACCGGGTTCATAAACAGCATAGACACGTCAGTGCAGCTCACAATCGTGTGTCACAACGTGAGCAAAAGAGAGTACTTTCTCCGTCATCCAGTAGAGGTCAAACAAGATGATGAATTCTTACGATATGTCGCCAAAAGCGTCGAAAATGATGAGTCCTTCCTCCTCTCGAAAAACTTCATCCCTGAGCTTAAGTTCTTTGTCACATTCTGCTACCGGCCCCCAAGAGAAAAGCCGGCAAAACAGAACTGGCTTGAAAGCACTGTCAACCATGTCGTCGATATCTTCCAAAATCAGGCCGCTCGGCAAACCGTAGGCGCTCATCAAAAAAACGTTCAAACTCTAATTCAACGCGCCCAGGGCTATGTCTCCCAGCTGGGAGCTTGCGGCATGTCAGCCCGCGCCATTTCAGCAACTGAATATTTCCAGTTCCTGTACAAGAACTTCAATCCCACACTTGCTGAAAGCTACGGCGAATTCATCCCGGAGCCGGTCAGACCTCAAACCGCTCCAGTTCCCTCAGGACTCAGACGCGTTTTTCCTGATATGGAGCCTGCAACTATCAGACAGCAACTTGCAGAGTCACTTTACGACTTCAGCAAGCCGGACTATGGAGTTATTTCAGACATCAGCGAAACCCAAGCCGACTCCTCAGAAGAACGTGCCAAGTTCATACGTACGCTCTATATGAGCCGCCTGCCGGAGCGCACTGCACCGCTATGGCTCATGCCCCTGCTCAGGCTCAATTGCCAGTGGCGCATGAATATATACTGCCACAAGCTCGATAAAGATCTTTTCCGCAAAAACTTGCAACGCAAACAGGCCCAGGCTACCGCAAACACCTACCAGGGAGTTATGGGACCACGCTCGGCTCCGAACCAGGAAGAAGCTGAAAAAGCTCAGGAAGCAGCTCGCATCGGTTCAGAGCTATATACATCCAACCTCGAGATGTTCAACTATTCGATTTATTTTTCAATCCTTGCAGACTCAATCGAAGATTTGAATCGCAACACCGAAATGATGCGCTCGGCTGCCCCTCAATGCCGCGGCGCCCGCTTTATTGTCGGACACCACGAACAAAAAGCACTCTTCCTTTCAAGCCTGCCGGCTCTTGGAATTGACTTCACAAGACGCGGCAAAGCAGTTCGCACCCCCACGGTGCGCAACTCCTTCCCCTTTGTGCATGCAAAGCTCGGCTCAGACGACGGCGACTGGATTGGATTTTCAAAAGAAACTCTGGAGCCTGTTTTTCTGAATCCATATGACGAAAAACTACCAAATGCACTTTGTGTAGTATTCGGACAACCTGGTGAAGGTAAATCTATGGTGGCCCAGCAGATAATTCAGCTGAAGCTCTTAGCCGGGGCCAAATGCGTAATCATCGACCGTTCGGGCAGCTACAAAATGCTCACCGAAGTCTACGACGACTCGGCTTATATCAAGCTCGGTCCTGACGGATCTGTTTGTATCAACCTCTATGACCTGCCACCGGAAGGTCCGGACGGCAAAGACATTGATCCGGCAAATCCGCCCGAATCACACATCATCAAACTGCTCAACTTCCACTCGGTCATGCTCGGTGAGCGCGGCGAGCAGTCGCTGAGCAAAGAAGAAAAACCGATTCTCATGCAGGGCATACAGGCTCTTTACAGATTGACTGCCGCAGAAGGCAGGTTGCCTATCGAATCAGATCTTGTAGCCTGGCTGCAGGTCGAAGCCCAGAACCACAAAGGCTCAAGAAGAGGCGAGGTTTGCGAGGATCTGGCAAACAGATTGAGCCTCTATTGCAAAGGCGCTATTTTCGGTAAGCTTTTCGACGGCCCGACTTCGATTCCGACAGATGCACAACTTTTGGTATTTGACACAGCAGATCTTGCACATGACAAAACACTTGAAGCCGTAGTCACCCTCTTTGTTTCGGACTTCGTGCTCAGACGCGCAGCCAAGCACAAAAAAGAACAGATGGGTAAAGGCAAGCCTTCAAGATTTGTATTCTGTATAGACGAGTTGTGGAGACTGCTTCGTTATGAAGGCGGCAAAACTCTGGTTGAAGACGCTTCACGTACAAGCCGCCACTTGGGCTTGCTTTTCATAGGCATTTCACAGGAGCTCGGAGACCTTTTGAGAGACGACCGTGCAAGAAATCTAGCCAGCAACAGTTCAATCAAGATAATTCTCGGTAACGACCCGAGCAACTTCGACCTGATTAGAGACGCCTGCGGTTTAACGGGAGCCGAGATGTCTTCGATTGCTCACTTAACCCGCAAAAACAGAGAATACTCGGATGCATTTCTTGTTTATCACAAAATGTCCCGTGGTGTCGTAAAACTCATAGTGCCCCGCTTCATGTACTGGGTGGCAACCACAGAACCGAACAACGACCAACCCTTGCGTTCACGCATGATTGAGCTTTGCAAAGGCGACTTCCGCTGGGCCTGCCACCTGCTTGCAAACGGCATTACGCCTGAAACTTTCAAAGACGAAATGTTGAGGGGGCAATGACAATGTTGACGACAATGTTAATGACGAAGAAACAGCAAAGCGAAGCCACGGCGAAGAACCGTGCGCAGCGTAGCGTATTTACGCGCGGAGTTGAGCGAAACCTGAGCGAAACGGAGCGCCTATAAAATGTTTGACTATCAAGCTGGTGAAAAATACAAACTGACCCTGATCATGGTTGCACTTGCAGGCGTTATGGCCGGTGTCTTCTTCACTGTTTTGCTTATGCCCACGCCTGAAGCTGCTCCGAAAAGACGGCAGCCCCCAGCCTGGGCAAGTAACCCGGATGCAACCGGACAGGCGCAGATGCCGACTGATTACAATGCGCAGGCCGGACCAGGCGATCAGCAGGCCGGCCAGGGAGCTGCACCACTGCTTGCAGATCCAATGGAAGCAAGAAATCTGGTTGAAAATTTCCTGCCTCTTGCCTGGGATCTCAGCGCCTATTCATCAAGAGCCCATCAAGACCAGGCTCAAATGTTGATGACTGAAGATTGCCGTCAGGCATACACATCAAAAATCTGGACACCACAGATAGCCCATCAAATTGAGCAATCAGGAGTTCAGAGCAGCTTCGTACCGAAGCGAATCGAGCCGAGTCCGTACAAAGCCGACGGTTCCGTAGAAGTGACCGTAGAAGGCGAACAAACTCTGGCAGTGCCTGGAAAAGGCAAAAAAGAGCGTCTGATCAAAGTAGTTTATCTGGTCAAGCATCTTCCTGAAGGTCTGCGAATCGCAGGCATCAGTGAGACCCAGTAAATGAGCCGAAAAGCTAAAGGAGATTAGCTAAAAATGCCGTACCGAGCCCAAATAGATGACAGAGGCGTAATAACCAAATATAAGGACTCCGACACCGGGGAAGTTATAAGTGCGCAGGAATTTGAGCGGCGTTTGACTTCTCAAAACGGTGGCTATTACATGGCACCGGCGCCCCAACAAACGCCTCAGATGTATGCGGTGCCACCGGCGCACCAGGGAGCTTACAGCGGCAACGGCGTTGCACCGATTTTTCAATACAACCAGCAGCAGCTCGGACCGCAGCCGCAGGGATTTGCTCCCGTAGCATCCCCGGCACACGATCCATCACAGTTGCCTGCCCATATGCAGCAAGCTCCCGGACATATGCAAGCTCAGGCGCCAATGCAGCAGGCTCCGATGCAGCAAGGACCGATGCAGCAAGGCCCGGCTCAAATGCCACCGGCTCAAATGGCAGCCCCGCCGCAAGCTGCGGCTCCGGCTGCCGACGGTCAGAGCCCTTTAGTTCAGCCGGGTGCCGAAATGCTCGCTCAGGGTCATGGTCAGGAGCAGGGCAAAACCCTGCGCATGGAAGGTATCAACGGACACAAAACACACTCTTCCTCAGGCTACAGAACCCACGGATTTCTGGATGCGACTTCAATTGCAATCTTATTGCCAACACTGGTACTTCTGGCGCTTATTATTGCAGCAGCGCATAAAAAGCGGCTTTTCCCCTGGCAGACAATCAGAACTTTCAATCCGCCCTCGGGTCTGATGTCACCTCGTGATTACGAGCGCTCATTTGTGTGCCCGCCAAATTTACGCAGGCATGGTCGCATGGGCAAGCGCAATCCACAGGCCACCTGGACCGAATCCGACGGCATCGTTATTCCGTTCGGATTTCTGGCACGCACGCACCTGCCGGTGACCATTCCGCTTGGAAGACTGCCGAACAAAAACATGTTTTTAGTTGCACCATCCGGTTCCGGTAAAACAACCTTGATGCGTGCAATTATGAAAGCATTGCTTGCAAAACCCTGCGTGATGATCGCTATGGAAGCTAAAGCAAACGATCCAAATCTCGATGAGAAAAAAGAAGGCTTCAAGCACACAATATTGCCTGAGGCAAAAGCAGCAGGATTCGATTGTTTATACTTCAACCCTCTCGATATAGACTCGATTTGCTGGAACCCGCTCGATCTGGATCCCACAAGTTTCGCCTCATCGATTGTTCAAGACGTAAACTCACTTCCTCCGGAAGAGCAGCACTGGGCAGAACGCGACCACGGATACATTACCGGTCTGGTCAAGCTGCTCAAATGGGGCGCCGTTCAGGTTATTCGCGACGACGAAAACGGGCAGCCGGCAGAAATTCAAAACCTGCCCTGCAATCCCAGAGGTTTGATGCGCCTGGTAAATAACCGACGCAACATAGTCGAAACTCTGCGACGTCTGAAAAGCAATCCGGACGTAGATCCGGCCGAACTCAACGAGCAGACTCTGACACTTTCATCAATCATCAGAACAGACACAGACTGGGACAAAAATATTCAGGGTGTTCGCGGTCGCCTGCGCATGTTCCGAAACGATCAGGTTTTGAGAGTGACAGAGCAATCAAACGTGGACATGAAAGCCGCAATGCATCGACCGACCGTACTGATATTCGGTGCTCCGGCCAGCCTCGGTCCTGATGCAGAATCGCTTGCTGCCTGTTTTGTTTATCAGCTCCAGCAAGCATTGCACACCAGATACGGTACCGTTTCGGTATTGCCGCTCTTTGCCTTCTTCGATGAATACCAGACTTTGAACATCGACCTGGCAGGAAGATTGTCAGCGATCGTACGGGGCGCCAACGGCGGTCTTGCAGTCATTCTGCAGAACATCAGCCAGATTGCAGGCAAGATGAGTGCCGACCCGACCTCGGGCGGAGCCTCCGAGTTGAAAACCCTGTTCTCAAACTGCGCCATCCGTGTTTGCTTGCACAACGCCGATGAATCGACTTCAAGATTCTTCTCTGATGAAATTGGCAAGCACGCTGTTATTGTTCCAGGTATTTCAGACCACTATGAAGCAAACGGCTTCGGTATCTTCCCTTCAAAATGGAACAGAATCCACTCACAGCAGGTAGTTTCCAGAGTCGATGCCGACTCGATCAAACGAATGGAAAAACATCATGCTCTGGTTTATCTTTCACCTGCCGGAGACCCGGAATTTGGTGAGACCAAGCCGTTCATGGTCGACCTGCGTGGTATTGAAGAAATCGCCAGACTCCACCTCCTTCACAATGTCACTAACCGGGGGCCGGAAGATGCAGCTCCAGGTCAGGGCGGCATGCCGGGAATGCCCGGCGGCTTGATCCCCGGTGGTGTAATCCCGGGCGTGCCGATGGCACCGGTAGCAAGAGCAGTAGGACAAGTGGACGAAGCAGTAACTGGCAATAACCCTTACGAAGCAAGTCTTTCAACAAGTGCTGTGCTTTTGAATGGAGAGAACTCAGCGCAGGCACCGGCAGTTCCGGTCCAACGTATGCCCGAAGCACCTGAACACAGAATGCCGGAAGCAGCAAAGCAAGCACCGCCATTTCCAAGCACTCATGCGCCTGTAGCAATTCCGATTACTCCGCCGGGAGTACCGGCAGCAATAAGTGCAGCAGCATCCTTGCAAGCACCTGCCTTGCAACAAGCAGCTGGCGTGCAACAAGCAGCTGCCATGCAAGTGCCTCAGAACCAGGGTCCGATTACACAGCAAAGAGCCTGTCCTCATTGTGGCAAAGCAGCAGGAAAAGGTCGCTTCTGTATAGAGTGCGGTAAGTTTGTAGGAGCTGACGCTGCACAATCGCAAGCGCAGCCGCAAACCCAGCGCCAGGCGGTGCAGGAATTCGGCGCAACCCTACCTCAAAACAGCACTCAGTTCGGTCAATATCCGCACGATCCTGCTCTGGCAAAAGGAAACACTCCTTTCCCTCAGGGACAGCAGCAACAACAGGCTCGCATGGCTCAGGCTCCACAGATGCCGCAGGCTCCACAGATGCCGCAGGCTCCGCAGATGCCGCAAGCTCCGCAGATGCCGCAAGCTCCGCAGATGCCGCAAGCTCCGCAGATGCCGCAGGCTCCGCAAGCACCTGGGGCCCGCAAACCAGTGACGAGTTTGCATGCAGATCTTTCACAATTCGGTATTCCGAATAATCCGCATGCTAATAAGAAACCCAGAGCTGGAGTCGAATTCTGAGCTCAAGCTCAGATGAATAGACCCGAAGTAAATGGACAAAACAAAATAGAAAAACGAATGCCGGACTTTTCAATCCGGCATTCGTTTTTTATGGTCAGCGAACTACAGCTTTATGCAATCAACTTCTTTCGGCCCCATTTTCACAGGCCAGAAACTCATCATCATTTTTACTTCGTTTGACTCTGCAGAATACTGCAGGTTGATTTCTGTCTGATACCTTGGATTTTTCGTATCGAGTTGATTGCCGATCTTAACCTCATTCAACAACTCATTAAGACAGCCGTTTTTAAGAGCATCGGCAAATATGTTTTTCAGCTCTGCTCTGCAATCGCTATCTCCAAACCCGCGAGCACCATTTGCATTGATCAGATCCGAAACATAGTTAGCTTGTTGTTCCAGCTCAGACAGGTCAGTTGTTTCAGATCTATTCCGTGACACTTCATCGCTTGAACCCGGCTTTGTATTTGAAAGCTCCGGATGGTTCATTTCCCATTCTGCATCGACCCAGTCCTGCCTGGGATCATGGTGCTTTATGCCGTCTCTTTCTCCTGCGGGTTTTCTACTGTCTGGCAGATGCGATTTCTCTCCTGATTCTTTTTCTCCTGCAGGTTTTCGGCCGTCTTGCGGATGCGATTTCTCTCCCGATTCTTTTTCCTGGCTGGGTTTTCCAGCCTCACCTGGTTTTCCGGCTTCCTTCGGCAATCCAGGCTGCTTTTCCTGACCAGCCTCACCTGGTTTTCCGGCTTCTTTCGGCAATCCCGGCTGCTTTTCCTGACCAGCCTCACCTGGTTTTCCGGCTTCTTTCGGCAATCCCGGCTGCTTTTCCTGACCAGCCTCACCTGCCCTTGCTGGCCAGGGTCTTGCTTCTCCAGGTCTTGAGTATGGCGTGCCGCACCAGTCTGCTGGTTTTGTGCCTGCTTTTGTTTTTGCTGAATCATCTATGAGCAGCTGCGGCAGCTTATCATCGAGATTGCTTTGCTGGGACATTCTTTCATTTGCTAGGCAAGAAGAATTCAAGGGCTCCTGGCAAGCAGCTTCAAATAAGCGCCTTGCTGAATTCTCACCGGCATTGTCCGATGACGATTTGTTTGTGTTTTCTGTAATCTCTCTACTCATGCTCTTCTCCTGCGTTGTTTCCTGATTGCTTCCAGGGTTGTTTCCAATGGAACACCAGACCCTTATGGCCCTTTGTCCTTCAACTCTTAGTAAGGTTGTTCAGCATTCCCTTGCCAATTAGAGACTAATTCATCGACGTGCAAACGACGTGCGAAAACTCCCAGAAAACCTTACGGAGCTTAACTTTCCAGGCAGCAGCGCTACGTGAACCTGCAGTTCTTGCTGTGCAATTGTGCAAGCAATAAATCAAACCCACGAAAGTCAAGCTCGCAAAATCAAGCTGGCAAAATCAAGCCCCGCAAAAATCACGCTCAGTATTTGTATAATGGCCATCCATAAAAAAAGGGAAATTATGAGTCTCAACTGGACTGGTCTGGAAATTGAAGAGCATATAATTGAAAGCGTCCTCGGCCAAGGAAATTTCGCAACTGTATATGCCGCAAAAGAAAAGAACGGCAGCAAAAAAATTGCTTTCAAAGTAGCCAGAACTGAAGCAGTAAAACTTGAATCTGCAACCGGATTTTTCAACACTCAGGCACAGGCTGTAGCAAGCAGCGGCTTGGCGGATATAATGCCGGAACCAAATGAGCTGCTTGCTTGTCAGTATGATTTGCTGAGTTCAGTGGAGCTTCCCGGAATTATCAAAGTAAGCGGAGCCAGTGAAATCACAGGACTTTTTTATTACAAAATGCCTTTTATAGAAGGCGAAACACTCCGGCAAAAGATTATAAAGAAGACTGCAGTAACAGGCATGGTTGAGCGAATTGCCAGGACACTTTCAGAGCTTCATAAAAGCAATAAAGTACATGCTGACTTAAAACCGGAGAACATAATTGTCTCAAGCAGCGGTCCGCTGATTATTGACCCGGGCTATTTTGGAACGTTGAAGGTAAGCGGCGTCAAGCTCAAGCACTGCGGTATTACAACAAGCGCTTATTACCCTCTGTTCAGTCCGGATGATCTAATGGCACTGGGAATTATTTTCTGGGAAATTGTGTTCGGAAAAAATCCATTTGCTATACGGAAGTTTGCAAGAGAGTCTGATCGAAGCCGCTGCGGCCCGAAGCTTCTTGAATTTGTAGATGACCTTGAAGCCGTAAGCAAGTATGACTTTTCAGCGATTCTTTCTCTGCCGTTTCCAAAAGAGATAAATCCTAAACTGAACAATTCACAGGAAGAATCTCTGCTTAGTGCACTGCGACTGAAACGAGACAATGCCAATCGACTCGAGATTTCAGATGGCTATTCAAATTTTGATGAACTTGCCGAAACCATTCTTGAGCTGAATAAAAGAGCAAAAAAATAAGATCCATGATGCTCTGGCAATGCCAGCCCATTATGAGTTTGAGCCTCAGTTCAAGAAAGCTAGGGCCGGTCTGGTGGAAAGGGTATTGCATTTAGCAGCCAGTAGCAGCCCATCGCATTTCCGCCTTCAAGTTCTGCGGCCTTAAGAGCCAGTTTCGCCTGCTGCAGCAATTGTTCCGGGTGTTCAGAATCAAAAGGAAAAGAACTCAGGCCAAAACTTATCTTGATTTTTCGTTCAGGCAAGCTTCTGCCAAAGGGGTAGTTAGAAATGATGTCAATAGCCCTGTCGATTTTGGCTGCAAACTCACCCCGGCTTTCTACCTGAGTGATGATTGCCAGTTTTTCGTACTCGTAAGCATGAAAAACACCATTAACATGAGCTTCTGACTGTATAAGCGTGATTAACTCCGCAAAGTCGGACTTGCTTGCCTGTTCGGAGGGCCAGTAAAGCGGTGGCGGGTCTTGCAACGCCAGAACCAGGACCAGAATCTTGCCGCCCCTGGCTTTTTCGATTTCGGAGGCTAAAAGCTCCAGAAACTCCCGGTGTATTTCTTCGTTTTCCTTTGCTATTACGCTTTCGAGCGAGTTTTCAGCAAACATTAAATACTCCGGAATCTAAAAAGGCTAGGAATTTAAGCATTCTGGCGCTTGGATCGCCTGCGCCGGGGGCATAACCAGTATGGCGGAGACCGCATGATTCTAACACCCCCGTCGGTTTGCTCCCCACTAATGACGAGAAAGCCGGCTACATAGTAAAACAAGACCGACAGGCTCGGCCTGATTTCCTGCGTCGTTTATAAGCTGCGCACCCATGACAACCCCGGAGAACTGAAATGGCGGACACTAATGATGATCCTCCAAAAAAAGATACTCCACCGGAAGCAGACAACACTGCCGAACAGCAAAACTCAAATACGGCCAGAGATAACTTAAGCAGCGCCGCCGATTCTGCAAACCGCAACGATCTTATAAAAGAAGCAGAAAAAAAGAGTCAGGGAAGCGTTCAGGACTTACTTCCCAACACAATAATTCTGGACAAAGGCAGCAAAAACCCGGGAGAGAAAGCAAAGCCGGGTGATGAGTCAAAACCGGGTGAGAAAGCAAAGCCCGGTGAAAAGTCAAAATCTGGCGATGGCGACCAATCGACTCCCGGCGAAGCCAAAAAAGGCGCGCCAAAGGAAGGCGAGGCCGGCGAGGCAAAATCAGCCCCGAAAGAAGCCGAGGAAGCAGGGCAGACAAAAGACGACAGGACAGTAATAAACGAGCAGCTGCAGAAAAACAAAGACGGTAGCTTCAATGCAGTCAAAGAGTTTGAGCCAGGGTCTGAAACAGCGCGAGAAGTCAAGCACCTCGATCATAATAAGAAGCTTCTTGAAACAAGCGAATTTAAGAAAGACGGCTCAAGCATTACAAAAAGCGCCGATGGCAGATCGGTAAGAACAAACAGTGTTTCAGGCGACGAAGCCGAGTACAAGCTGGACAAGAACAAGGATCTGCTTTCTTATAAGGATTCAGAGGGAGACTGGTCCAAACAAAATGACGGCAGCTGGAAAAACAACAGCACCGGTGAAAGCTTTCAAGGAAAGCGCTGGCTGGACGAAAACGGCGCCCTTCATATAAAAAACGAAAAAGGCGAGCACAGCTCAAAACAGCTTGACGGTTCAAGCACAAAGTATGACAACAAGGACCGCCCGGAAGAAATAACAAACAAGCTTGGCGGAAAAATCAAGCTTGGATACCAGGGTGATGAGCGTGAGCCGAATTCGATCGACTATGGGACAGGTAAGTGGACAGCCACAAATGACGAAAAAACAAAATGGGAAAAAGATCTCGGCTCAGGCAAAAAGCAAAACTGGGATGGAGCTATTGAAGTAAAGAACAACCAGGTAGTAGAAAAATACCTGAGTGAAAAAAGCAAAGGCACAGAAGTAAGCCGCAATTCAGACGGATCTGTTGTCAGCAAAAACAAGAATGGTGACCTGAGCGAAATTGCTGCTGGAAAGAACAAATACACTGTTTCATATGAGAAACCGGGTGAAGCAAACAAAATAACTTTTGCAGACAAAACAAGCATCGAAAAGAAAGCAGACGGCTGGTATTCAGGAAACAAGAAAGTTTACGACAGCGTAAGCATCGACAACAAAAACAATTCGATCACTTTTCAGAGTCCCGACGGCAGCAAGCAGCTTGTAGATTCAAGCGGCAACAAGAACAATTACGACAGCCAGGGTGTTCTCAAAAGCCAGGATGGAGCCGATGGCAGCAAAACTACTTTCAAACAAGACGAAAAAGGCGACTATGCAGGCAAAGAAGTTCAATCACCGGACAAGAAAACCATTAGAAACTTCGACCATAATAACAGGCTCACAGATATAGAAAGCAACGGACGAAAAGTAAGCGTAGAAAGAAACGAATCAGGTGCAATCACAAAGCTTTCAGACAGCCTCGGCCCCGTATCATTCAACTCGAAAGACGGCGGAAAAACCTTCACTCAGGAAGGCAGCGAGCAAAAAATAGCCGGCACACCCGTACTCAAAAACAACGGCGACTACGAATTCAGAGCTGAAGGACGGTCTTTGAGCCGGACCAGAGATGCTGTAAGCGTCAATACTGCAGATGGAAAAACTATATTAAACAACGACGGCAGTTCGCTTTCACTTAACAACAAAACGGGTGAAGCAGAACAATCCATCACTGCGGCCGGGCTGAGGCTGGCAGTCAAACGTGAGAGCAACCCGGACGATCCGACAAAAGCAGGAAAAGTCAGCGAAGCAAGAATCGGAGATCAAGTATGGACAAGAAGCAGCCAAGCCGGGCAAGAGAATGTCTGGACTTCCAATGACGGCTTGCAGCGAAAGGGCGAGTTTAATCTGGATAAGCAGGGGAACCTGAGTTTCACTGACGCCAACACAAAAGCAGAGTTGCAACACAAGCTCGACGGCTCGACTCTGGAAAAGGACGCTAATAAGAATGTGACTCAGGTAATCACACCTGAAGGTCAAAAGTACAACTACCGCTACAACGAAAAGAACCAGCTCACAGGAATGCAGGGTCCGGACGGAATTTCCTATACCCGCATGCCAGACCGCCGTGATTCAAAAGGAAATTCAATTGAGCGCTGGAGCCAGGACGGCACAAACAAAATTAGCGAAGGCACAAGAAGGGTCGATTCCGACGGCACTTTGAGAATGAAAAATGCCGGTGAAAAAGAACGTGTAATTAGAAGCGACGGATTTGAAGAAAAGCAGGGTCCAAACGGTGAGAAGCTCCTGGCAAAGGAGTTTGCCGACAAATCTTCAATTACTAAAAACGAGCTCAATCAAGTAGTTGAAACAAAAACCGCCGACGGCCAGATTCGTAAATTCTCGTATGATTCATCCGGCAAAATGCACAAGATGGATCTTGGCAAAGAAGGCAAATGGAATTCTGAGGACGGCGGCAAGAACTGGACAAAAGAAGGAAGCAATCCGCCCGAAACAAAGAAAGCGGATTTCCTGCATACTCAGAAAGGCGATCTGGTCGAGAAAAGGCTCGAAAATGGAAAGGTAATAGAGAATATCTACAAAAACGACGGCTCGACCCTACATGCAGAAGGCGGCAAATACACTTCTCAAAAGAACGCGCTCAAAGAAGAAATCAAAGTCGGATACGATGACAAAGGACAGCCCAATAAATTTGAAGATCCAAAAGACAAAGGCGCATACTGGACGTCGCAAGACAACAAAACCTGGACAAAACATAATGCCGACGGAAGCGAAGACAAGTCGGCAAAGCAGGAAAAATTCTCGATTGGTTTTGATTCTCAAGGTAATTTCTTAAAGCAAAACAATGAAAAAGCGCCGCCTGTAGTCGAGCGAAGAGGAAGCGACGGTTCAACGACACTGGTAAGTAATGACGGGCGCAAACTTTCAGAGAGAATTCCTGACGGAAAAGGCGGATTTACCGAGAGCACCTTCAAATACGACAAAGATAACAGATACGAAGGCAAAGAAACTAAACATCCGGATGGGCTCATTGAAAAAAGTGATGCTTTCGGACGCACCACCGATGTTACAAAAGGCAGATTCCATCGTTCATTCAATTATGAAAACAAAGACTATCCACATCTTGTAACTTCATATAACGACAACGGCAAGAATTTCTCCATAGACAAAGCGGCTCTTGCAAACGGGCAGGTCAGCTACAAAAACGACGCCAATGCCAAGGAAGTAAGAAACGGCATGTTCGAAGTCGGCAAGGACGGCAGCATGACCTTGAACGGCCGGGACGGTTTCTCACTTACAGACCGGATCGATGGCACGAAGCTGGTTCGCAATGCCGACGGCTCCATGCTCGATTACAGGGCCGACGGCAAATTGAACTCGACAAGAGACGTAAACGGTTATCTCAAATCATACAAATACGACCTCTCGCAAGATGTGCTCGGCAGAACCGGACAGCTTTCTGCAGTTACTTACGGCGAAGGCTCAAGCGCCGTCACTTACAGGACTAATGACGGATTCAACTGGCGCAGCGATACGGGCAAAACCTGGAAAGGCTTCTCTTCGGTCGACCATGCCTCAGGGGTTCTGACAGACAAGCACTATTACGGCTCGGTAACAGAACATGGTCTTGACGGCAAAGACAGGCAGCCCAGAGACAAACAAATGACTGGCGTTGAAAGCGCTGCCGATGAAATCAAGAAAGCTGTCGACTACGTGTGGAACAGCAGCGCCATCGAACATATACGCCCGCAAATGGAGCATAAGAGCGCTGAAGAAATTCGGATGATGAAGGAGATCTATAAAGAGAAGACAGGTAATTCTCTATATATGGATCTTTACAACAGATTCGACAAAGGCTCAGATACTCATAGATGGGCGGAAGTAAAAGGATATCTGAGCAAAACCGGCAAAGCAGGTGAAGATAGCGCCATCAAACTTGCAGTCGACGCCCAGGAAATTGATCGCTGGTGGTGGAATAGAGACCGCTCGAAAGACGAAATTCGCCAGAGCACAAGAAACATACTAGGTTCCGCCACAGAAGCAGAACGGCAGAGCTATGTGGACGCCTACAAGAACATTTATGGGCGTGATCTTAAATCCGAATATCAGCAAGGCGGCGTTGCAAATGCAATTCTGAATTATGACCAGTATCATAAAACCCTTATAGGCACGGCACTTGAAACCGGCAAGGATAAAAGAACACCTGAGCAAGAAGCAGCAATCTTAAATGCGGCTTTAAAATCAGGCAGCAAAAAGCTGGACTACTTTATGGAAGCTTCCGGTGGGCTTGTAAGCGAAAACGGACGAAATAATTTTCTCGAAAACGGCGGCAAGCAAAAAATCGAGGACGCATTTACAGAAACTCACTATGACGAAGCCGGTGGATCTTATGAAGTAAAAGACAAGTTCAAGATTCAGCAAGCAACTGACTTTGCTGAAACTGGCGAACTCAGGGCTCATACTGCAATCAAGAAGGCAGCAGGTGTTTTCAGCAACGACGACAACGTGATCGAACACACGCTAAATAAACTGAGCCAGGACCAGAGAGCTCAGTTTGCAGACGGCATGAAGCTTTCAAAACTAACGAGCCAAGAAAAAGCGGCACTGGGTCCAAAGGAGCAGGAATCACTCAAGTTCTACGACAACATGATGGATTCGTTCAAGTCGCTGCATTATTTCGGCGCTGAAAGAAAGGCTGAAAAATATATCGACCAGACCCTGCACAAGGGCGGAACTGATGTTGCAAATAAAGTCGCCCCGATAGGCGGTCACTGGACCAACAGCAATCAGGTGAATGCTGAGGCCATCGAAAATATGGACCAGAAGACCTTCAATACTTTAATGACAGGCAGCAAAGCAAGCGTCGATGAAAATGGCGATGTTAAGGGCGAAATAAAAGCTGAAAATGCAGCCGGGCAAAGCAAGCAGTTCGTATCCGAATTTCACCGGCAAATGTCAGTTGCCATGGAAAAGAACCTTGGCTCAGGCGAATATATCCAGAAAGCCGAATCACTCTTAAACAAGAAAGTCGCCGAAGGCGTAAAAATAAATGCGGCTGCAGATAAAGGCGATTTCGATACTTTAAGGTCGAAAGTACCGGAGCTGGCAAATATTCCCGATCAAAAATTCAATGAGCTGAAAGCAGGCCATGATCTTGAAAAGGGCATAAATTCAGGTGAAATAGACGAAGCCAAGCTCAACCCCGAACAGGCGGCTCAATTGGATGCTTACAGAAAAGACAATGTATTGCGTCCATTTATGGAAGGCCGGGAAATTGCCCGCAATTTAAATGATATTGAAACCGGTGCCAGAGCCGACCGCCTTTTTGAAGGCCAGAAGCTGGAAGCACAATTTAAAGCCTCGGGCAAGGAACCCAACGCGAACGAGCAGGCAAAAATCGACTTTTATAAAGCAAACGCCAGAGAAATTGAGGGCATGGGCCCACATTTGAAAAACCAGATCATTGAAAAGCAGAAAGAATCATTTACAAAGGGACTTTCTGATGACGCTAAAGCCAGTCTGGGTTCCTATCAAAAAACCCTTTACGAATCTGTAAAGCAAAACACAGGCAGGGATTTTGTAGACAAACTCAAAGATAATGAGAGCTTCTGGGGCAATGATCGTAAAGCCATGCTCGACGGTGTTTTGCATTTGAAAGCAGAAGAGCGAGAAAAGCTGAAAGCAGATCCTAATTACGGTAAGGAATTGCGTGAAGAGCTCAAAGAAAAATTCTCAAACGGCGAAGATAACAATGCCCGTTACCAGCTTGTGGACAACCTGCTCAAACAAATAGAAACAAGTGACAAAAAAGTACCTGACGCTGCAAAAATGGGTGCAAAAGAAGAGCTGCTTGCAAAGGCCGCGGGAATCGACGGATATGCAAATAAAGATGCAGTTGAAATCGTAAGCAATGCAATCAAAGACGATAAAGACGGAAGCAAATCAGCAAAGCTTGCAGAAGATCCCGAATTCAGGAAAGCGGCGATCACGGCACTTCACGGAAATGAAGCGTTATATGATAAACAGATAAAGCCCTTGCTTGAAAGCGGCCGCCTGCCCTCAGACGAGCTTAAGGAGCGGCACACACATATAGTAAGTGACGGAGAAGGTGGCTCACATACGGAATTCGACTCAAAAGCATTTTTCAAAGAAGGCGTACTTGATGCTTCGCCCAGGGCACTTCAGTTCCTGAATTCAAAAGAAGGCGCTCAAGAAAGAGAAAAGCTCTTAAATGAACTCAAGTCGCCTGAAATGCGAAAGCTTGCTGAAAACATCATCAATCAGGGCGAAGTAAAAGACGAGGACCGAATTCGCGCCTTTGTACTTGACGCCGGCGCATCAAAAGAAGAAACGCTTCAAATGATGAAAGACATGCCTGAAGCTAAACGCATGGAGATGCAAAACGGTTATGAGGAAAAATACGGAAACTACAGAGCCAGTATTTTAGACAAAGTAGACAGCAAAGAGTACGACGAATTTTACCGGGCCACAAGGCACCAGGACTATACGACTGAGCAGGATTATTTGCATGCAGTAAAAATAGTTGCCAAAACCGATACTGGTATGGGAGCAGCTCTGGCCAGAAACTACAATGTCACCCATCTGGAAGCTCTGAATCATTTTTCGCAAATAAAATCAGAAGCGGCAGCCAAAGGTGAGGTGCTGAGCAAACAAGATCAGGAGAATGCAGCCAGAGGTACCGAAGACAGGGTCGGAAGCTTTAAAGACACGAAGCAAGCCACCACCGACACTGTAGCAACCGGTATAGTCACGGTCGGTTCACTGGCAGCGGCACCGTTTACAGCCGGCACCAGCCTCTACGCGCTTGCAGGCATATCGCTTGCAATGGGTGCCACTGCGGCAACGATCAAATACGGCATGATGGCAAACGACGCGGGCGGCGCCAAGACATTTGCCGGAGACACATTCAAATACACGGCGCTTGCCTTTTCTAATCAACTGGGAGCAGGTCATATAGGACTCGGTGAAGCAAGCCATCTGGCCGGTGCCACCACCATGCAAATGGCAAAAACCGAAGCCGCGAATTTGTTAAAACAGGCCTTTGCAGGCGGGCTGGGCAATACTTTTGGTGAAGGCGGCAGGCAGCTTATTGACGAAGGCAAATTAGACGCACAGCAGCTTGAAGTGGCGTTCGCCCAGGGCTTTGTGATGACAGGCGTGATGGCAGCTACTTTTAGAAGCGCGGGGCTTGCAAGAGAAAATCTTTTCAAAGCAGGAGACGCACCGAATGTTCCGCATGCAGCCCCGCAGGCAGGCGCCGGAGCTGACGTAGTCGACAATGTGGTTGCAGCAGGCGGCGTCACTGCGGTAGCTACCGAAAGAGTTGTGGCAAACGCCGGTAAGAATCTTCCGGACGCTCCAACCGGTCATGTTGCTCCTAATCCACATTCGAATCCACATTCAAACAACACGGTTCATTCTAAGAGTGCAGGCACCCAGGCAGGAGAAGAACTCAAGAATGTGCTCGAAAATGCAAAGGCAAATGAAGCTCCGCAATTGCATGAGACACCCAAAGAAAGCCTGGTAAATAAAGGTCCGGAAGCTGATGAAGTTTCGCGTGTGTCCGGACAGCCAAAGCCGGGAGAAACTACACTTTTCGATCCGGACAAAACGGTTGTCGCCCGTTCTTCCAAGCCACATGCCGACTACACTAATGGCGACTTCAAAGCCAATGTAAACGGCAAAGACGTGCCTCTCGATAAGCAAAAGATTTCGCTTGGCAGGGCCGATGGCAAAGATCTGCAGTTCAACGACGGCAGGGTAAGCGGCAACCATGCAGAAATTGAATTCAAGCCTGACGGCCCGGTTATCAGGGACAGCGGCTCCAAAAACGGCACTTTTGTCAACGGCACAAAAGTAGAGGCCGGTCAGGAACTGCGTTTGAAACCGGGAGATAAGATAAGGCTCGGACCTGCAACTGAATTCACTTTTGGAGTAAAACCCGAGTTTCACTTTGATGTAAACGGCAGGCCAATCGATCTTTCACCTGGCGGAACCAATATAGGCCGTAGCTCCGAAAACGGTCTGGTTCTTGCAGATAATGCAGTAAGCAGAAAACACGCAAACATTACAAACACTGAAGCAGGACCTGTAATAAAAGACCTGGGCTCCACAAACGGCACCTATGTAAACGGCACAAGACTGAAGCCGGATGAACCGACCCTTCTCAAACCAGGCGATAAAGTAAAGTTCGGAAAGGACGGTCCGGAGTATGTGCTCGGCAAAGGAAGCGATGCACCGTCTGTAGTGCACACCAAACCAGGGCTTGAAGTCAAGCCGCGCGAAGTCATGCATTACAAAGTCAAGCCAGGCGAAGCAAACCCGGCTGCAAGTCCGGAAGCGGTCAAATCTTCCAACTCGTATAAGGAATATGGTGAGGTTCGAGAACCGGTACGCGACGGTTTCCAGACACTGAGCGGTGATCGGCCTATAAAGGCGGACGGTACTTTTGACGATCCTCACAGGCCGAGTCTCGTAGTGGATCGGACCCGGGACAATGTGCTCAACGACACAATAGCAGAAGCTCACAAGCGTTTTGACCATCTAAGAAATGATCCTAGAAAGCTCGCAGAAGAACTGACCAGATTCTCCAAAGAAAAAATGCACCCGCGGGGCTGGACCGAAGAGCAGGTTACTGCTTCTTATAACGAATTCCGCGGACAGAACAAAGGTAAACAGGTTCTTCTGGGGGACTACATTGACAGAGCTGCAAAAGGCGAGGGTGCCGGTGTTTGTCAGCATCAAGCTCTATTAAACAAAGTGCTGGGCGACGAGTTCGGTTTAGACGTATCACTGGTAGCAGGCTATTACGGAAACAAGCCACCGGGCGGATTTCCGAAGGACACTTTCGGCAATCATGCCTGGAACGAATATCATATCGACGGCAAGACATACGTTTTTGACCCGCGTCATGAAAAATTCGGCAAGACTGCAGCAGAAATGCCCAAGCATACGCCGGCAAGGGTCTGGCTCACAGGCCCGGATGCACAACCTGTGGGACGCTTTGATCAGCTTGATCTTAAACCCGGACAGATTGTTAACCACGACGGGGGTACAAACTGGACTGTAAGCACAGCCAAGCCTGAGACTCCCGGCAATATAGTTTTGACTACAAGCGCAACCAAGGGTGCACTTGCAGATGAAGTTGCCGCTTTAAACGGAAACAAGCCGCTTGTGGTCGGTGAAAAATACAGCTTGAAACGCTCAAGCGGTCAGGTCGAAGACGGCTGGCAACTGATGGGCAAAAGAGAAGACGGCTCGCTTCAGTTCTACAAAGCCGATGCTATTAAGAAAGAGGTGACACCTCAGCAACTCTTAAGAGATAATCCGGATGTTCTTGATGTTCACACAGGTCCGGACGGCGACAGCATTCAGACAGAGGCTCCCCACAGTAAATCTCCTGATGAAAAGGCTCCGCAAGACGACGCCCCGACAACAAAAGCACAGCCTGAAAAAGCACAATCATTAGAAGAGCCCAAAGTCAAATCTGAAGAGGGCGACCTGAATCCGGGCAGAGTTAAAGACGGCGCCGATGCGCCTGTGATGCCTAAGAAAGTTTACGACCCGGCTGAAGCTCTGGACACTGCCCGTATCAAGGAAATATCCAAAGCCTTTTCTGATGGCACAAAAGAAGTGCCTCTAAGCAAAGAACAGTTTGAGAGCATTTTCAAAGGCATGAGCGAAGCAGACAGAAAGCTGGCGCTCGAAATTATGGAGCAATCGGCTCCAAACATGACTCCACGAGCTTTAGACGACCAGCTTCGTAATTTACAAAAGCAGTTCGACAAACTTGATCCGGCATTAAGAAAAGATGGAATCACAGTTTTCACTTTCAAGGGTGACGACTCCGGCGAAATGATGGCTCAGCTCTTGAGAAAAAACAACGACCAACTGAAAATCAATGTGCTTGAGCTGGATGCAAGTGCAATGCAGCGCTTAAAGGCAGAAGGCATGCCGGATAAAGCTGTGGTGCTTGGAGATCTTGCCCAGGCAAATGCCGCCCAGAAAGAGCTGCTTTCATCTGTGAAAAACCTTTATGCAAGCGACATAAATGGCTTTGATCGCGGCATGAACTTCCTTGATTTCGGAGCTTCGCAGTTCTCCGGACCCAAGGGCATGCAAGACAAACTAAACGGACTTGTAGAAAAAGCAAAAGCACTTCAATCGGCAGAGCATGGACTCACAAACGAGGACGCAGTAAGACGCGTTCTCCAGGGAGATTCGGCAAAGCACGCCACAGAAATCGGAGCAAATGTAAAAACAGTGCAGCCTGAGGCCTCGCTTGCCGGCAAGGAACTAAGGGCCCAGGTAGGCGGCGACGATGCTTACAAAATCGGCTCAATTTACGAGCAGCTCACCGCACCGCAATTAACACCAAAACAAATGGAGCAGTATCTTGCAAGCTTGAAGAACCCGGAAATAAGGGGGCTTGCAGCCCACGTGCTTGAAAATGGTGTTGAGTACAAGCCTTATACGCAAATGATGAAAGAATACAAGCAGATGCACGACGATTTGCTTTCCAAGCTGCCGCCCGGAACGGATCCCAAAAACGTCTTATTAGTAACCGGACTCGAGCAGCAGGCAGAAAAAATGGCAGGCCGCACTGTAGACAACTCGGGAAGCCAGATGGTTGCAGCCAAGCTCTACGCAAGAGCAAATGATCTCGGTCCCGAAAATTTCATCAGCGCCTCCGAACTTGCTGCCCGCGGGCCGGGTGCTGCCAACGGCAAAGTCCTGGTTTATGTGGATGATTTCTCCTTGAGCGGCAGGCAGGCCGCAGGAATCATGCACAATTCAGCACCAATGCTGAAAGATTCGGGCGGCAAAGTGGTTGTGGCAACACTTGGCAAATTCGATACCGATGTTGACGCCTGGAAGCTCTGGCAGAGCGACCCGGCCCGATACGGAAACTTGAAAGATCTCGACGTTACAGTTCTTTCAAACAAAACCTACCAGCCTTTCTACACACCGGACAAACTGAGCGCCTCAGGGCTTGCCGGTCAGGAAACCAGGCTCGGTCAATACAATGCATTCAAGCCCGGTCATGACTCCGGCCTTGCAACTTATCTTCTGACGCCATATGGCGGGCCTAACAACAATATGAAGTTCCTGGATGACCTGGCAAAAGACACAGGACTTCGCGGCAACAGCAAGTTCAAACTTAAATACGAGAATCCGGCAACTGTAGCTCAAGCGCCTGAGCCAGTTAAAAGCGGGCCCAAGTTCGAAACGCCTAAAGACACTCCCGAGATAAAAGCCGATCCGGAAGGCTGGGAGTACAAAAACGAGCACGGCAAGTCATTTGTGCTTAAAGACGGCAATACGCCTTTGCATGTAAAAGAGAATGTAACTGTTTATGCTGAAGCCGGCACAAAAACGGAGTTTCATGACCAGTCACGGGGTGTGCTCAAAGGCAAAGACACAGCTGCGCTTGCAAAAGACCAGGCCCAGGTTGATGTAACCAATGGAGCAAAAGTAGAAGCAGAAGGCAAGGCGCGAGTTTTCGTGCATGACGACAGCCAGGCTGTTTTGAGAGAATCTTCAAGCGCCACGCTCAAAGACAATGCCACTGCAAGAGTGGAGCCCGGTGTGTTTGACAGCCCGAAAGTAGATGCAAAAGGCAATTCGGTCGTCACTGTCGAATCACCTGGAAGCAGCGTGCTCAAGCGGCAGCCACCCGATATCAAAGTAAGCGATAACGCAAAGGCTGTGCTGAATGCAGACGCAAATGTGACTGCCAGAGGGCAGAATGCATCGGTAAGCGTTAATCAGGGTGTCAAGAATGCTCAGGTGCAGCTCTCAAACGGCTCACAGGTGCACTTCAATAACTCAGGCGGGGTTGTCACCGGCGATGGTGTCATAAGAATATCGGGAGACAACGCGCACGTAGTAATTGATGCAGGAAATAAGCCGGTAAAAGTCATAGTTGAAAGCGGCAATCCGACTATAGAAGTGAAGAACGGCAAGAATGTCGAATTCCAGACTGTAGATGGAAGCAATCCAAAAATCAGCAACAACACCGAAAACACTTTCCGGCAGAAAATTATCAATACCGATGGAGCAGATACGGGTAAGTTTACTGAACTGAAAGGCGAAGGCTCAGTTATAACAAGTCGTGACGGGCGGCCTATTGTTGGCCGCCAATCCGGAGACACTATCAAGCAAACAATTGAAGATATAAGAAAAGTAGATCCTGAGCTTGCAGATGAACTGCTGAGAGAGCCAGTAACTATGGTAAACGACCTTGGAAACGGTAACAAAGGTATAGTCAGAATCACAAAAGCAGATCCAACCGGTGAGGCCGTACATGCAACAAGCATGGAGGAAGTGATCAAGAATCCGCAGAAATATCCGGATCTCAATTTGACCAATGCCGAGCATGAGCTTGCCGGACACCGGGCCTTCGACCTCTATCTTAATAAGCAGGTGACAGATCCGCAGGAACTGGCAAAACTAGGAGCAATTCGCCAGGAACTTGTCGAGAATAATCTTGGGATGAACCCGGCCAATCCGGACCCGCTTCGCTACGGAAATTACTTAAATTCGCCGCCTGAACTTGCCGCCGACTTTATAGGAGTTAACGGCTCCATTTCACGCATGCAGAAAGACATAGCAAGCGCAGTTCAGGCAGGTGAAAAGGTACCGCAAGAACTTATGGATACCTACAACAAGACGATTGCATTCAGGAAAGAGCTGGAAAAGGCAATGTACAAAGTTCAACAGGGAGATCCGGGCACTAAGTTCTACTTTGACAAAGCACGTGAGTTCTCGGCAAAAATGCATCCGGATGCTTTCAAGAGCTAAAGGAAATTCTTGAATCAGCCTTCTTTGCGGATCCGGGTTCCTCACGATCCAGGTTCTTTCTGAGTCCCTGTATGCAGCTCAATTTCAGCAGCTCAATCTCAATACTTGCGCACAGCCCAGGGATCAAGCAAAAACGGCCGGCCCTGATAACGGCCAACCTGGTTCAGAAACGGTTCTTGAAAATGATAGCCGGAGAGCTTTATAGACTCGCCAATTGCATGTAGATCCGCCGGTCTTGCCTGTTGTGCATAAGGTTGAACAAAATAATTGATACTGCGACCGTCAATCATTCTTGAACCCTGCTCCAGAACAGGCAAATCAAAAACTCTCTTGCCGAGATCGGGAGGCAACTCATGTGTGGTGATCTTCAAGACATTGCCGTCCTGCAAGCGCAGCACCACACTGTCAGACCCGCCACCTATCACTTTGGATACTTTGCGATCAAATCCTTCAAAAGCACTTGCGTAATCCTTTAGATTATGAAAGTCATGCAAGCGAGGCTTGGTGATTGAAGAAAGAGCTTCAGAGACCGTGGTCAATTGAACTTCTCCTTGCAGAGGAAGCGGCGTAATTTTGTCAGCACCAGTTACGGTATCACGAGTGGCCGGCTTTACCAAATCGGACTTGCCCCCTTTTACTTCGATAGCCTCAAGAGCTGCCAGATTCAGACCGCTTGACGGGGTTTTGCCGGAGCCTGCCAGATCCTGCCTGATTTTTGCAAGCATATCAGCAAAAACGGTATCGGGAAAATTGCTCTTTCGCATTGAGAGGCCGTGACCGGTGTCGTGAACTATTTGCCGGTTCTGGCTTTCCAGAAGCCCATCTCTTATTTGAGGGTTTTGTTCTATTTTGGCCCTGATTGCACGTTCCATCAAAGCATGATGCTGGGGTGAGCCAAGCTTGATTTGCTCGCCCAGATAAGTTGTTTCGCCTAGCTTAGGTGCTTTCTTTGCAGCAGATTTTGCATAGCTGCCGTAAAGAGGCGCGATTTCAGCCCGCTTTGCCGCATCTAAGAATTTCAAGCCCTGATAAAAAGCTTCAACCGAGGCATATTTTACGCCGTCAAGCATAAAGGGAGTATGAGCAAAATTAGACAGAGCTCTGCCCAGGGGCTCATTTGAACGGCTGAGTACATTAAGGGGTTCCTGAGTCAAAACCTTTGGAGCTTCTATAAGCTTATCGGACGGAGTCGTCATCTTTTGTTCTCGGGGACTGCTCAGAACTTCGGGAGCTAGCGGTTTAATAAAGCGGCTGGCAAGACCGGAACCTACGGCGGCACCGCCCATTGCCACTATCGTATCGAATCCTACGGTTCCGAGTTCCTTTTTCACGACCGCATAACTGCTGTTGAAATTAGCAGGAGATGCCCAGGTCTCTTTCATCGCGCTAGAGAGCGCATCTATGCGGCGGGGGCTGGCGAGATCGAGGGCAAAATTGGCTGCGCCTAAAGTGCCGACACCTCTTGCCACGTTACCGAAGATACCGGGCCGGCGCATGGCTATAGTCAGAGCCGCTGCCAGTCCAGCATTAACGGCAGTACGAGTCCAGTGCTCACTGGAAAATCCCTGCTGGGCTGTTTCATAGCTTCCCTCAGTTAATCCACCCAGAATTAAATGGGCTTCCCGGCCCAGCTTGCTCAAAGCTCCCTCAACATCGCTATTGTCGAGATTTTTTGACTGATTTAGATTTACGAATTCGGCTGGCAAGCTCGCTTTACTCCTGGGCTCCTGTTAATGCTAGCTTCCAGCCTTCAATCTGTCAGGTGTGATAACCGCATGCAGCTGCGTAATTTCCCCAAGAGCCCGCCCTCACGCAGTTGCGCCAGGACTGCAGCCGGCAGCGAAAGTTTAGAAATTCAAGCTCAAAATTTCTAAATTAAGGGGTATCCGGCTGGCATTTTCGGGGTACATTACCGGAGGATCTACCGGCTGGTATTCAAATGGACGAAAAAGCTCAGAGCTCAGACAGCAAAGGCAATTTGAAGAATGCACCCCGCTTGAAACAGCGGAAAAAGAATCTGATCTTGATGCAGCGCGACCTTGCTGCACTCGAAGAGCTATATCACCATCGGACTATAAGCTCGAGCCAGCTTGCCAGGCTTTGCTTTCCCGAAATAAGCTACGAAACCGCCAGAAAAAGGCTGCGGCGGCTGCAGCAATCAGGCTACATGGGCGCTGCCAGTTCAGGACGCATGGAAGGCAGGGGCCGCCCGGAGCTGATTTACTTTCTGAGCACCGCCGGAGCCAAGATTCTTGAGCAGAGCAAGGGCATTTCCTGGGAAACCGTGCCGACCGGACCACCGCATCTATATCACAAAGAGCATTTTTTGAGGCTGGTGGACATCAGGCTCAAGCTCGAGGAAGCCGAAAAAGAAGGCAAAATAAGCCAGCTCGGGTGGTCTTCCGGCAGAGAGTTCTGGAGAGAGCTTTCAGGTTCTCTGAACAGCCTGGAAGAACAGTCGGATGCAACAATTCAATTCGCATTTGCCGGCACTCAAAGCATCAGAGTCTTGCTTGAAATGGACACCGGAAACTTCCGCCAACACCGGCACTGGGAGCCCAAAATCCGCAGCTTCCTGAAACTGGGTCATCCAATCTGGGTAGTAACTGGAGCCCTGCCCCGGATTTTGACATTGAGAAAGTGGACAGCCCCATTACTGGAGGAGGCAGATGTCGGACCGGGCAAATGTGTTTTTGCTGTTTACGACGAAATCATGGAAAGAGGCATATTCGGCACCACCTGGTACCGTACCGATGGAACAATCACGAATTTACGCCCGCGTATGCAAGGCGAGGAAAATGAAATCACAAAGATTTGAAAAAAAAATACTGGCGGCAATCTTTAGCTTGCTTGCCCTGGCAAGCTTTTCGCAAGCGGCTGCAATTGGGCAAAACCCGATCTGGAAAACCTATCACGATATGGGCAAGCGAATGCTTTCAGAAGGTGATTTTGACGGCGCCGAAAAAAATCTCCAGGAAGCCATTTCGGAAGTTGAAAAAGCAAGTGACGGGCAAGCAATGCTTAAACAAAGCCTGGAAGTACTTGAGCAGGTTTATCGCAAACAAGGAAAAAACCAGGAAGCAGATGATCTCGCAAAGCGCATCAGCCAGATAAGCGCAAAAGCGCAGGCAAAGAAATCCAGGACAGTCGAATCGGAAGCAAAAAAGGCTGCGCAAGCAGCCGCAGCCGACGCGCCAGCCCAAGAAGCAAAAACTGATGCTTCGAACCAAGAAGCAAAAGCCGATGCTTCGACGCAAGAAAGTAAAGCCGATGCTTCGACACAAGAAAGTAAAGCCGATGCTTCGTCACAAGAAAGTAAAGCCGAGGCTTCGTCACAAGATGCCAAAGTCGATGCCCCGGCGCAAGATGCAAAAACAGATACCCCGGCGCAAGATGCAAAAACAGATGCCCCGACCCAAGAAAGTAAAGCCGATGCTTCGACCCAAGAAGCAAAAGCCGATGCTCCGGCGACGCAAGAAAGTAAAGCCGATGACTCTTCCCCAAAAGCCGAGGCACTCAGCATGATGCCCGGAGCAGGCAGCGCTCAAAAAGAACTTCGTAGTGAAAAAATCGAAGAAAGCAAGAGGATGAACGGTCACATAGGCTGGTTGAAAGCTCTTGCTTTTGCTGATGACAGCAAGCACGTGCTTTCAGCAAGCGAGGACAAAACCGCCAGATACTGGGACATAGAATCCGGTCAGGAACTGGTGCAGCTTACAGGCCATGACGGCGTTGTGACTGCATGCGCAGTTGGGCTGAACCAGCAGGCGCTTACCGGCAGCGAAGACAAAACCGTTAGATTGTGGAATCTGTCAGACGGTAAAGAGTTAAAAAAAATGCTCGGTCACACGAACATAGTAAACTGTGTTGCAGTTTCACCTGACGGCAAAAGAGCCATCTCAGGCGGGTTTGACGGCGAAATCAGATACTGGAACCTCGACGACGGCAGCCTGGTTTTCGAACTTATTGGACATAAAGAAGCAGTAAAAGCAATTGCGATTTCGGCTGACGGCAAAAAAGCAATATCGGGAGCTGACGACAAACGGCTTAAAGTCTGGGATCTTGAAACAGGAAAAGAGATTGCAAGTTTAGCCGGTCACACGGATTCGGTACTTTCAGTTGCTTTTGCTCCGGATGGCAAAAAAGCCCTGAGCGGTGGAAAGGACGGAAGCCTTATATACTGGGACATGGAAAACAACTCGATGATCAAGCGCTTGAGTGGGCATACGGACTGGGTTGTCAAGCTGGACTTTTCAGCTGATGGTCTTAAGGCAATAAGCGGCAGCTATGACAAGAGCGTCAGGGTCTGGAATCTGGCAAGCGCCGAGTCCCTGCTCCAGTTTGACTCAATAGCAAGCGGTGTCTGGGCGCTTGCTTTTTCTCCGGACGGTCACTTCATGGTTAGCGGCACCGATGACAAAAGCATTCGTGTCTGGCCACTTCCCACCTGGTAAAGCTCCGGATCCGTCTCAAGCAGTCCCGCGGAGGTGTTTTCTTAATTTATGGGCATATTGGGAGTATATCGGATTTCAGGCCCCGAGAAATGCTTGAAAAACAAGGCGAGTTAGCGGACACCATCCCTCAAACTGAGGGTGGCATCAAAACCTGCCCGGAATGCGGGTTAGAGCTTGTCGGCGAAAACGCTGTTTGTGCCTGCGACAGCTCCCTGCCCGCAAGACTCAGAACAAGTCCGGCTAAAGACCCATTTATCGGAAGCATTCTCAACAGCACCTACCAGATTCAGGAAGTAGTAGGCAGTGGTGGCATGGGCAGGGTTTATAAAGCCCGTGACGTGCTCATGGAACGCACGGTAGCAATCAAAATGCTCCACGCACACCTGACTTCAGACCAGGCAAGCATTCAACGATTTCAGCAAGAAGCACGCGCTGCAAGCGCCATCAACCATCCCAACGTAATTACGGCATACGACTTTGGAATTTCGGAGTCCGGTCAGCCCTATTTAATCATGGACTTCTTGCAGGGAAAGAGCCTATCAAACACAATCGACGACTCAAACGGGCTTGAGTACTCACGCGCCATCCACATTTTTGCTCAAACCTGCGATGCCCTGCATGTCGCACACACAAAAGGCGTCATACATCGGGATCTTAAACCAAGCAACATAATGGTGGTGCAGAACCGCGACGACCCGGACTTCGTAAAAATAGTCGACTTCGGTATCGCCAAGTTGCTGCCGCACTCCGGCAAACAATCACAGAACCTGACTCAAACAGGCGAGCTTTTCGGCAGCCCGCTCTATATGAGCCCCGAGCAGTTTCTGGGCAAAGTTCTCGATGAAAGAACCGACATCTACGCAATGGGTTGCGTAATGTATGAAACTCTGATCGGGCGCCCGCCGTTCACCGGCGAACACGTGCTTGAAACAATGCACAAACACATTCATGAAGCACCAGTGAAATTTTCGCAAGCAAGGCCCGATCTAAAGATCGCAGCGAAGCTCGAAGCAATTGTAATGCGGGCACTTGAAAAGGAGCCTGATGCTCGATACCAGACCATGGCCGAACTGAGAGACGCGATTCTCTTGACGATTGAAGGAGCAAAAGATACGCGCAGTCTTGGTGCCCGACTGCAAAGTATTCGCTCACAACTCAAACGAGCCCGAAAGAAAAACGAAAGATGGATCAGACGCTTGCAATTTGCAGGGCTGGGGCTTCTAGGAATTGCAGCAATCAGTGCCAGTGTTATGTACATAGTTTCGGGTGATCGCGATACCCAATGGGTGAATCTCAGGCGTGAAGCGCAAGAAAGTTACAGGCGGGCAGATCTGAAGAAAGCAAAAATGAGCTTTCTCAAAGCAGCAAAAGTAGCCAAAGAGCTTTACGGAGACGAGGACCCGAAATATCTGGACACGCTTGAAAAACTAGCCTGGATCTATGAGGAGCAGAATGAATACGCGCCGGCCAGGAAGCTTTTCCAGAAAGTAAAAGGACTTACGCCGGAAGATGTGATGCGATTCAAAGCAGCACAGATTCTTGCCTATACACCTGTCTCGCAGCTTGAAAATCTGCAGAAGCAAAATGTTCTAAAAGGCCCTGAAACTGCTCTGAAAGCTGGCATTAAAGAGCTCGAAAAATATATTGGTCCTACTGACCCCGGCTTGATTGTTCTTTATCAAACCCTTGCAAAAACCTACGAAAAACAAAGACATTTTGCAGAAGCGGAGGACGCCAGAATCAAGCTTGTTTCTATACGCGAAGACTCACAAGGTCAGGACTCAATAGGAGTTGCAGACGCACGTGTGGACCTTGCAAATCTCTATCTTGAATGGGGAAAAGACGTGGCTTCCAAAAGCGCCTACGATGACGCTCAACGCACTTTTGCCGAGGCAAAAGAAAGTTATGAGACTGCAATTAAAATCTACCAGGAACTAATAGGCGCTTCCTGCCCGAAAATCCCTGCAATAAAAAAATCACTAGAGGAGTGCAAAGCACTCGAAGCAGAAGCCGGCAAGAAAGCCAAAGCCGAGCCTCAGTCAACTGAACTGCCGGATTACCAGTAGCTCTTGCCGGTCAAACTGCTAGCCGAAATTCGATGCCAGCGTTCATGATTATTTCTTTCCTGGATAGAGCTTTCTATCATCGACAATGCTTACTGCTTGTTGTGTCATAATTCGGTTCAATCAGCTGAGTAAAAAGCTTTCCTCCCTGGTTGATTTCGAGGAATGTGATGTTCTAGTAAACAAATCACGATTTGTCAAATCATGATTTGTTTACCATCCATACCCGCGTTCCCATATGGACTACAAACTACGGAAAAGGAAATCACCGGCTTTTACGGTCCTTGAGCTGCCGTTCCAGACTCTCGGCATCCTGTGCGGCTCTTTCTGCATTCTTTTCAGTAAAGCCGGCCGCCTGCATCGCGGCATCCTGAGCCGTTTTTACAGCTTCACCGGACTCAGGCATTGCTTCCCGATTCAACTTATCCGGAGTTGAATTTTTCTGTTTGCGTGTTTTTTGCTGCAGATAATCAGGCAATTTTGTCAGTTTCACTTCTTTTGCCTTGCTCTCAACAGGCTCGGGAATCCGGTCTGAAGGCTCATTATCTGCATTAGTGTCCTGAGCTCTTGCTTGTGTTTCCTGTGTTGCTTCTACAGCAACAGTCTTCTTGCTTTTCTTTTCTGAAGGAGCGTCGGTGCCTGCGTTGTTATATATATGACCGGCAGAATCATTGTTCTTTGCTCTCTTTTCAGGATCAGGCATTTTTGCCAGATCCTTTGCTTGAGAAAGGTCAGCAGTCTTTTCGAGTTTTTCTAGCGCTTTTTCAGTAGATTCTGCTTTTTGGCCTGAATTTTCAATATTTTGCTCCTGGGGCAATGCCTGGCTGCTGCTGTCCGGGATTTCTGCAGACTCGACTTTTTCCGGCACTTGTTGTGCGCCAGTGTTGGTAACGTGCTCACCGCTTACGGCTGTTCCCGTGCTGCTTGCCGCCGGCAGCTCGCCTTCTTTTGAGACCTCAATTGCAGTGAGTTCGGTGGCAGGAATAATGCGAAGCTTGAACTCGATAGGCATCCGCATTTCCTTGCTCAAGAATTTTTCGACCAGACCAACCTGGTGAGCTGTAATCGGCTGGCCGGAAGCAAGCACTGTTGCAACCACACTCATAGGTGTTCTAAATCTTTTTACGTCTACGTCATGTAATTCGACATCACGAAAAGTGAAGGTTTTTTCTTTCAGTATGTAAACAATCTTGGAACCGATCTGATTTTCAAGAACAAGCTCACGCATACTCAAAGCCAGCGGAATAATAAGCACCAGTGTTACAGCAGCCGAGGTTGCAAGTCCACGCTTTGCCTGTTTAAGCGGCGTGAAGCCCATAAGCAAAAACACAAATGAACCGGCAACCGTAATTCCGATCAAGTTGGTAGCATATAAGAGAGCAGCCCCCGACCAGACAGGCAGGTCATTCAAAGCCAGGCCAATTCCTATTACACAAAGAGGAGGCACAAGGGCCACAGCTATGGCAACACCTGCAAGCGTGTCTGCAAGTTCTTCTTTTGCCTGGCAGTATGCACCTACGGCTCCGGCAGTAAGCGCAACGCCCAGGTCGAGCAAAGTCGGATGCGTGCGTGAAAGAATTTCTGGTGTAAGCTGCAACGATTTTAAGAAGCTGGTCATGAAAAGCGAAATCAAAACTCCGACTACAGTGCCCACGAGCAGTGTGGACAACGAGCGAAACAAAAGCCTTGTGTCAGCCGTAAGCGTAGCAAGCGAAAGTCCGGCCAGGGGGCGCATTAGAGGCGCAATAATCATGGCTCCGATTATCACAGCCGGGCTGTTCTGAAAGAGTCCGAAAGTAGCAATTACAGTCGAGCCTGAAAGAAAGACCAGAAAGTCTGCTGAAAGCTTGCTTATAAGAACCAAGCGCGTATGCAGCGCGCTCAGCTTGGGCTCTTCAACGTGAGGTAGTAAAGCTATGGACATTTGAATTCAGTTCAGACCCGTTTACTCGCACTAATTCATATGATTATGTCATTAGAGCACCTTTTCAGCCAGCCGTCGCCTAAAAACTACAGAAACTAAAAGCCAGGTGACCTTTATTCAATGTTTCCATCAGCCGACTTTCTAATAAATCGCTCTTTTGCCTTATCAACAGCGCACCATATCCGGTGCCAGCTTAAATTTACGGCTCAGCCATGTCGCTGTCAACCGGCTCATCTTTCCAGAGCCCAAGCGAACGCATGATTCCGACAAACCAGTCCCAAATTGCCTTTCCCCAGTCGCCGTTGTTTGCATTTTCCTTGCTTTTTTCGTCATCGCTTGAATCAGTAAGCGGATCGCTGTCTTCAAGATCAAGTGACTTTCTGGAAGCTTTCGATTTGGACTTTCCAGATCCGGAGCTGTCCAGCAGCGAATTTATGTCATCTTCACCGGTGCCGTCGCCTATGTCATCCATAATGCTTGCCATGGCTTCCCGGCCTTTTTCGTCCATCAATACAGCTATTTCACTGTCAACGCGCTTATAGCTTGAGGGATAAGTAAAGTTGGAAAGTGGAATCAGCTTGCCTTCTATTTTTGTGGTTGTAAAAACCGGTGTCCGTTTACCGTTTTCATCGATATAAGAAACTTTAAGCGGTAAACCGGACATACTCGAAAGCCCGACTCCATAAATCTTGGAAAAAACCTGTTTTAGCTCGTTGGGAGCCTGCACATCGGGAGTGATCCAGAACTCCACTTTTTTGAGACCTGTAGAAGCCAGATTATCCGTCAGATATTGGGAGGCTTTATGACCCAGAATATCTCCGTCTTTCAGCTTTTTCGGTTTTTTCTCCACGATCATGCTTTTGTATGCAGCTTGCTTGGCACCGGATTTGCCTGCAGCTCCAGATTTCAGAGAGGCGCCTTTCCACTCGGAAAGCGGTGAAAGAAAATAAACCTTGGTTTTGTCGTTATACATAACAACATTCCACTGCGGAGCTTTAGTGACAAGAGTGCAACCCATTTTCTTGTTAACAGCAGCCATGCCGGCAGAAGAAAGATAGACATTCCACATACCCGTATGCGGATTGTCCTGCTCAAGCACCCAGCCTTTGACATTGGGACTTGCAGCCAGAGACTGAAGCTGCCAGGACATAAATCCCAGTATCAAAAAGAGACCTGCATGTCGGGGCGCAATCATCAGTACTCCGGAGAAAAAGTCGCCAGAACTCTATGTATTTATTCCCTATTAAAGATCGCAGCTAGATTAAATTGCAAATCAGAGAAGTTTTTCGGCAAAATGGCAGGCCGAATAATGCCCGGATTCGACTTCGCGCAAAAGAGGTTCTTCAATGCTACAACGGTTTTCAACAAGCGGGCAGCGAGTATGGAAGCGGCAACCTGAAGGCGGATCAGCAGGGCTGGGCAGATCTCCTTGCAAAATTTCCTTCTTTTGCTCGTAAAGAGGGTCCGGAACCGGAGCAGCTGAAATTAGAGCCCGGCTGTAAGGATGGAGAGGTTTTTTATAAACATCTTCACAATTTCCAAGCTCGGCTATTTTCCCCAGATACATTACCGCAATCCGGTCGCTTATATAACGAACCACGTCCAGATTGTGAGCAATAAAGAGATATGTAAGGCTGAACTCTTTGCGCAAATCAATCAATAGATTGAGAATTTGAGCTTGCACGCTAACGTCCAATGCTGAGACCGGCTCATCCAGAACCACAAGCCTGGGTTTCAAAGCAAGAGCTCTGGCGATTCCAACCCGCTGGCGCTGCCCTCCGGAGAATTCGTGCGGATAACGATCAATCATTGACTCTGACAGACCCACCAGACTCAGGAGTTCTTTGACTTTTTCATACAAAGCACTGCCTTTAATTCCTGACTGAACTTCGAGCGGTTCACCGATACTTTCGGCCACGGTCATGCGCGGGTCCAGGCTTGCATAGGGGTTCTGGAATACAATCTGCATGCGGCTACGCAGTAAATTGAGCTCCTTTTTGCTTGCAGCTGCCAGATCAATACCGTCTACTTTGACTGAACCTTCGGAGGCCGGCAAAAGATTCATGATGATCCGTCCAAGCGTAGACTTGCCGCAGCCCGACTCGCCCACAAGCCCAAGGGTTTCTCCTTCGAAGACCTGCAAATCAACACCATCAAGGGCCCTTACGGCACCAACCCTGCGATTTAAAAAACCTTTGAAAATCGGAAAGTGTTTCTTAACAGCTTTTACATCTACAAGAATCTTTTGCGAACTCATCAGATCACCTGCTCATCCCAGACTAGGATATCTCTAATTCTCCCGGCAGTCCCCTCATTGCAACCGATCTCTAAGTTAATGGCAGCGAAAAGTAGAGAAAAAAGATCATCTGCGAATCATCAAGCGGGGTACATAGTTTGAGAACTCAAAAAAACGAATTCTAAAACAGTCGTTCGAAGACGTGATGCATAAATACATGGTAATAAGAACATGGCAGTGAAAATCAAGCTTTTATGGTCGGCAGTTCCGGCCCTGTCATTTATTTTCTTGATTCAAGATGTTCTGGCCCAGTCGCCTGCCGATCTCGAGCGCATCAACAGAAACTGGGATCGGATAAACAAGAATTACAGCAATTTGAACAAAGAAACAAAAGTAGGAGAGTTTCAAAAAGCCGGAGAAATTCAAAAGTCCGGTCAAATACAGGCCGCAGGCGAAATTAAGATTCCCAGGGGCTTAAAAGCTATAAGCAGCAAGAAGGAAGAATGCAGCCACAGGTTCATTGTGGGTTCAGACACTCTTTTCGAATTCGATAAATCGACCCTGAACTCCTTTGCACTTGAGACCCTGAACGTATTGAAACCCATGATCGAAAAGCTGGGTCCGCATCCAGTAAAAGTAGAAGGTCATACCGATAGCAAAGGCAGCGACGAGTATAATCAAAACCTTTCAGAAAAACGTGCGCAGCGAGTAAAAAACTGGCTTCTGGAAAATCATGTTTGCCCTCCGTCGGCAGTTGCCACGGAAGGTTTCGGAGAGAAGCGCCCGGTGGCGAACAATGAGAATGCCGACGGTAGCGACAATCCCCAAGGTAGAGCTTTGAATCGGCGGGTTGAAATAATTGTTGATACCTGCAAAAAACTCGAAGGCGAGAATTCGGAAGCAGGCAAGCAAGAAAGCACAAACTCGAGCCGCCAGGAGAACGCGAGTGTAGACAATTCGGTCTGGCTTCCGCATATTAACGTGATTACAGCAGACGAAATTAAGAGTTCTTTCACACGCTTGAAAGTAACCCCGCTAAAAAATCGCGAACTCTATTTTGAAATTCTGGTGCCCAACGGTTGGGAATCAACACCGATTGAAGTTCCGGCTGAAGTAGTTAAAGACGATCTTAACAATCAGGTTCCACTTGCACAGATAGAACCCGACAATGAGGCGGTGATTGTCGAGGTACGTTATATGAGGGTGCCGGAAGATGTGAGCCTTACAAGATTCGTAAAAAAATATGCCGAGGCCACAGGATTCGAACTTGTCACAAGACAGCAGGGCGAATTCAATCAACGCCAGGTCGAGGATGTATTGCTTAGAAAAAACACTGACAAAAACATTCAAGAGCTGACACGACTGACAGCCTCAAGAAGAGGAGCGCTCGTCTTCTTTGTAGCAAGCTCCTGCCCCGCAAAAGACTACGAAAGGTGGAAAAAGACTTTTGCCGCTGCAGCAATAAGTTTCGATCCATCTGGAAATTCAGGCAAAAACTAGACCGGCAAATAGGCAAATGGAGAAGGATATGATAAACAGATTATCTATGATGCTTGGATCTGCGTTCGTTTTTACAGTGCTTGCAAACGTCCCCGCAGACGCGGCCGGCACCGGCAAGCCGTACGAAGCAGTAATCGACAACGTGACGGCAGGCATGAGTTCGAAACAATGGAGTGACGGACGTGGACGAATTCGGTCTGAAACGCTTGTGAACGGAATCAAAAATGTTTCGATAATAGACATAAACAATCATGTGACTTATGCAATAAACGAGCAAACAAAAACGGTAATGAAGATACCTTTCAATCCACCGCCGGAAGAAAACCCCAAAATTCAGTGGCAGAATATTGGCAACAAAGTGATTGACGGGCATCCATGCAGCGGCAAGAAAGGAAATTCAAACGGCTCGGTTATGGAAGTCTGGACGGGCAACGACACCAACTGCTCGGTGCTGGTTACAAATAACGGCAAGCCTGTAATGAAGCTCAAGTCATGGAAAGCTACAAATCCAGATCCTTCACTCTTTGCCCTGCCTCAGGGATACAAAGTAACGGACATGGCCGAAATGATGAAAGGTATGCAGGCAGGCGGAAGATAACAAGCAGTACTTTTGCAAAAAGAAATACGGCGGGTTTTAGCCGCCGTATTTCTTTTCAGATCGAACGTGGAGCAATTCACGGAGCAAAGAGTTTCAAATGAACTTTAAGGTCAAGGTTTGACGTTGAATTCACTCAAGCAATCGTCAAGTTGCTGGATCAATGAGCCCAGCACTGTTTTTCTTGGTCTGGGGACCGGGACATAATGATTGGTCGAAAGATCAAGAATCATTTCGTCGCGGACCGGCAACATGAATGGTTTAACGGCACTCAGTTCCTGAGTGTTGTTGCCCGTTTCGAGATAGCAGTTGGAGCATGCTGCGCCACCACCGAAAGCGAACATAGATGCGTCGTTGACACCACTGGTGGCGGCTGGATGATAGCTACCCCAATTGGAACCATTGATGCGACGCGCTTGTTTGGGCTCTCTCAAATAGAGATACCAGAACACCGTGTACAAAATGGCTAACTCTGATGCAATCAAAAAATAAACAAACATAGCTCGCCTCCCTGCATTTAGCAAGCTAATGGCTTTTACCGAACGCCTTTAATCAAATATTCAACTTTTACATTGTAACGAAAACTTACAAAAAAGCGAGAGGTATTTTGCAAAAAACATAGTTATCAAGTGATTAAATCTATTCGGCGCAAAAGCTTGGGGGCTATCAATTTGAGGCTATCGTTACTTAGTGAACCTGAACTTCGACTCAAAGGAAACAAGCAGGTTTTCAAGGGGCGCCAGATTTTCAATTGTAAAGCTGCTTCTTGATTGTAACGAAGCTTGAGAACAACCGGCAGGAGAGAGATTCTATGGACATTACTAGCGTTGCAATCATCGGCGCCGGCACTATGGGCGCATCAATCGCAGTGGCACTTGTCAACTGCGGTTACAAAGTGATATTGAAAGACATTGATGAAAGCGCATTAAGCAACGGCATGGATCGTGTTGAAAGAATGCTTCAATCCCTTGTGAAGAAGGGCCTTCCCATGGTCGAAGCCGACAGGCGCAAAAGACTTATCACTACAAGCACCGATTACAAAGATCTGGCAGATGTGGATCTGGTAATCGAAGCAGTTCTTGAAAATATAGATGTCAAGACACAGGTTTTCACAACCCTTGAATCACATTGCAGGCCGGATGCCATATTTGCCAGCAATACTTCAAGTCTTTCAATCACAGAAATTCAGTCAAAACTCAAGCACAAAGAACGGGTTCTTGGCCTGCATTTTTTCAATCCGGCCCATATCATGAAGCTTGTGGAAGTAATTGCAGGGCTTGATACTTCCGATGAAACAGTTGAGCGGGCGATTAAATTCGGAAAGTCTCTCGATAAGTTTGCAATCAGGGTTGAAGAGTGTGCTTCTTTTCTTGTAAACCGCCTGCTTGGCCGTTATATGAACGAAGCACTCTACTGTCTTGAAGAAGGACAGGTATCAATAGAAGAAATAGACAAAGCAGCCTGTGATTTTGCCATGCCGGTGGGACCGCTGGCGCTGCGTGACATGAACGGTGCCGACATCGGTCTTGCAGTGGCCCAGTTCAACTACCAGGAGTATGGCGAGCGATTTAAGCCGGCTGCGATTCTTTCCGAAATGGTCAAGCTCAACTGGCTCGGAGCAAAAACCGGGCGTGGATTCTATATATATGATAAGGACACACGCAAAAGGAACGGTGTAAACGAAGAGCTTTTAGAACTGATCAGGGATAAAACTCCGCATGCGCAAGCCCGGTTCAGTCCGGAAAGGCTTTTTCTGCCCATGATCAATGAAGCCTTTTTGGTTTTGCAGGAGCATGTTTGTGCAGTAGAAGATCTAGATCCGGCATTGATGGCAGGACTGGGCATGAGAAAAGGGCCGCTTGCTCTGGCAGAAGATATGGGACTTTCAAGCTGCCTGGACAAAATGGATGCGCTTTTCAGGATTTATGGCGAGCGTTTTCGCCCGGCACCGCTTTTGAAGCGCTATGTAAGAGCCGGTCGCAAAACAGTTCACAAGACCGCTGCCAGCATAGACAAAGAAGTCATTCTAAATAAGTAGGGCATTTTCAGCACAAGCCAGTTTCAGGTCAGACAATTCTGACAGCGACTTAAGCAGGATAATATCGGAGAGATGGAAATGAAAAAAATTGATCTTCGCAGCGACACCGTCACCCAGCCTTCTGAAGCAATGCGGGAAGCAATGTACAAAGCCGAGCTGGGCGATGATGTTTTTGGAGAAGATCCAACAGTAAACCGGCTTGAAGAACTGGCTGCAAATCTGACAGGCAAAGAAGCTGCGCTTTTTGTGGCAAGCGGCAGCATGGGAAACATTGCAAGCCTGCTTGCCCATTGCCAGCGAGGGGAAGAAGCCATAGTCGGAAGCCTGAGCCATATCCATATACACGAACAGGGAGCAATAGCAGCACTCGGAGGCATCCATTCACGAGTGGTCTCCACTCAAATGGACGGCACCCTCGACATCGAAAGCATCGAGAGTCTTGTTAACGAGGACGACATCCATTGCGCAGTGAGCAAGCTTATCTGTCTCGAAAATACATGGTACGGGCGCGTACTCCCGCTTTCATACATGCAGGAAGTCAAAGAGCTGGCTCTGCAGCATAACCTTTGCGTGCATCTTGACGGAGCCAGACTTTTCAATGCCGCAATTGCGCTTAACGAAACGGCAGCCAGCATCTGCCAGCACGTAGACAGCGTGCAGTTCTGTCTTTCAAAAGGGCTTGCAGCTCCAGTAGGCTCAATGATCTGCGGCAGTGCCGACTTCATTTGCAGAGCAAGGCGAGCCCGAAAAATGCTGGGCGGGGGCATGCGCCAGGCCGGAGTGCTTGCTGCAGCCGGAATTATTTCGCTGAAATCAATGGTCGACAGACTCAAAGACGATCACGAACATGCCAGGCTTCTTGCGGACGGCTTGAAAAAAATAGATGGCCTCAAACTCAATCACGTCGAAACAAATATGGTTTTCTTCGAGTCGGCTTTTAAGAGTATTTCAACAAGAACTCTTTGCAGCAAGCTGAATGAAAACGGTTTTCTTGCGTTTGCAGACGATGCGGTGGGTATTCGTTGTGTTACGCATTACGGAATAGAACCTCAAGATATAGAGGCCGCAATTGAGATTGCAGCAGGCGTCGCAAAAAAATTGCAAGAGCAAAGAAGCAGCGAACTTGCAGTATAAGTAGCGACTGAAGCTGGAATCAGGGAACAAATGAGAATCACAATTCTACAAAAAGGTCTCCTGATTATCGCAGTGCCACTTCTTTGCCAGCTAGCTTTTACGCTTGCATACGACGGGCGTTTGAATGCCGCGTTTAATTCGATGAAGCGCGAAAAAGAATGGCAGGAAGTATGCTTTCTTGCCCAGAATATGGACTCGAGCGTTCAAAACGCAGTTACATATTCATTGCTTGCAGGTCTGAGCGACTCAGACGAGCTGAGAGCCAAACAAAAAGAAAAAATGCGTGAAGTCATTGAGAATCACAGAGCTTTAAAAACGAAGCTTGCAAGCATTCCACAGGCCAGATTTGCCAGAAGAGAAATGTCGAAACAAGACCTGAGCAGAATGTTGAAAATGCTTCTCATGTTTTCCCGCCTGCCCATGGACCAATCCATGACCATAGCAGCAGCTTTAGAAAGCGTACAGGTAGATCCGTCCATGCTACTGTCTTCAATGCAGGAGAGAGAACAGTCCGGGCTCCGACCTATCGATCTGGTTGCGCGAGCCAGCCAGGCCCTAAGAAAAGAAGAGAACGAATTCGACGGTTCAAGCCGGTCTATGGAGAGTTTCGTCAATATGATGGCTCTGGCAAATGCAATTGTCAGCTTGTTATTGGCCGCATTTTTCTATTTCGACATCTCAAAAAGGATATCCGCAGTAAGACGGAAGATTGAACTGATTTCAATGAACCAGAGCCCTGCAGCTCTTGCAGGCGGCAACGACGAAATAGCCGATCTGGACAGAACGGTTCATGAGTGTGCAAATGAAATCGTGCAACTGCAAGAATTCAAAAATCAAATGCTCGGAATCGTTTCGCATGAGTTAAAAGAACCCTTGAGCTACGCCCACAGCACTATGAGCTGGCTTGCAGAGCAAAAGCCGCCGGAATTGAACGAAAAAGGGCAGCAGCATTGCAGGCGCGCCGAAAGAAATCTCGACAGATTGATGCGACTTGTAAGCGATCTGCTTGCGCTTCAACAAATGGAAGGCAGTGAATTTAAGCTAAGCCCTTCAAAAACCAGCCTTGCAAATATTGTGAACGAATCCATAGCATCAGTCGAAAACCTGGCCCAAGCAAGACAGCTTAGTTTTGATCTGAAGATTGACGATTGCATTCTCACCGCCGACAGGGAGCGCCTGCTGCAGGTGCTAATAAATTTGCTTTCAAATGCAATTAAATATGCAGAGCCGGGTTCGGTGATTACCCTGAGCTCAAAACTGGATAGTCACGAGGTAAAACTCACGGTTTGCAACTACGGACGTGAAATTCCGGAAGAGCAAAAAAGCAGGATCTTCAGCCGTTTTTATCAGGTCGAGGCGCAAGACGGCAGCAAAAGGGGAGGCAGCGGTCTGGGGCTGAACATAGCCCAGAGCATTATCGAGCAACATAACGGCAAGATCGGATTTGAGTCTCAAAACAATGAAACCAGTTTCTGGTTCACACTGCCGCGTGACTTTGAAGAAAAGAAAACAACGGAGCTTGCAGAAATTCAAAAGGCTCCCAAAAGGAGCTTGAAATTCAGATTCTGGCATAAGGGCTTGATTCTTGTCGGTTTGCCGCTCTTGCTCAATTTGTTTTTCCTTTTTGCAGTCAAAAGCATGTGGACTGCAATTGAAAGCAGCCTGGCAAGAACACGCGACTACTCTGCTGCTTCCACACAGCTATTCATAAGCACTTCTGCAGTAGTCAACACTTTCTGGATAAATGCTCTTGCCGGAGCTGGCCAGGCAAATTATGCAGATTCGCTAAAAAGAATCTCAAAACGAACGAGCGTAGAAATACAGAAGCTACAGAAATTGGCTGAAGAGCTGCCCGAAACAGGTCTTGCGCGCACCGTCGAGCTGCATAAGAGAATGCAGTCGGACTTCAAACATTTCGAAAGCGCAAAGACCGGTTTACTTATAAAGGAAATACAGGACTCCGGATTTTTTGCCCGTTGCCAGGAATTGCTGAAAACAAGCGCTGAAGCTGCAAGATTACAGCAGTCCGGAATCAGAAAGGAAGAAGCATTTCAAAATGAACTGATTAAGAAGACACGATTTGCACTGATTGCGATTCCTGCAGCAAGTGCTCTTCTTTCGATCATGCTTGCTTTCTATTTTGCCCGCAGTGTTTCGGGGAGGCTCTTGAACGTAACACTGAATACTTCATTGCTGGCTAAGAGACAGAAGCTCTTGCAGCCCTTAAAAGGAAGCGACGAAATAGCCGAACTTGATCAGTACTTTCATGATGTGGCAAGCAAGATAGTCAGGCTTGATGAATTCAAACAACAAATGATCTCGGTTGTATCTCATGAGTTGCGTTCACCTCTTACAGGCATGATGCTTTCTTTCCAGATGCTTGAAGAAGGTGCGTTCGGGACGCTCGCCGCCGAAGCAAGAGCAAAACTGGCCAAATCCGAGCTTGAGTCCGGCAGGCTTATAAGACTTATCAACAATCTGCTTGATTTTGAAAAGCTGCAGGTGGCAAAAATCGAAATGAAAACAGAAGAACTCAATGCGAAAGAACTTTTGAGCAAAGTGCTTGAAGCCGTCGCCCCGGAAGCAAACGAAGCGAATGTCAGGCTCGAGTATTCAGGCGAAGACTTCATCGCAAGCTGGGACGGCGACCGCCTGCAACAGGCGCTGATTAACATGCTTGTAATTGCTGTTCATCAATCTAAAGAAGGCACAAAAATAGAGCTTGAACTTGCTAAGCAAGAAAACACAGCCAGAATTCAGATCCGCTCGGATTCGGCTGTCTTAAGCACAGCGCTTTCAAAAACGCTTCAAGCCCATGCAAACGACAGTGCCAGTGCTAATCGAAGTTCCGACTATGAGCTCGGTGCAAGCGGGCTGGCGCTTGCAATATGCAATTCGTTGATCGAAATGCATGGAGGCAAAACTGAAATTGAAAGCAATGAAAACAAAAGCCGGATCTCGATTCTGTTGCCGCTGCAAGCAAACTTCGATGAGCAGAACAAATAAATTGCTGCAAACTCAGTCGTGTTCGTGATGATGATGGTGATCTTCGCCGTGCTCGTGACCTTCGGCAAAACCCGATCCCAGAAACTGCCTGATTCTTTTGAGCTTGAGCTTCTTTCTTTGCTCGGCCGTGAGTATTTCAGCAAAGGAAGTGACTTTGTCAATCATCATGTCTGTCATTTGCGCTTTCTGCTCTTTGATCTGTTCTTTGAGCTCATTAATTTTTGCCCGGTCGATTTGAGGCTTTGCAAGTTCTCTTAAAAGCTGATGTCTTGCCTCCATCATGTCAACACGCCCATGGGCCATTTTTGCAAAAGACTGATGCCTGAGCTCGGCAATCTGTTCTATTTGCTCGTCGGCAAGCTCAATTCCTTCAAGAAGCGAGCCCATGCCTCCTGCAAATAAATCTGCGAAAGGCCCACCCATGAATTTTGCTCTGAAGCGCCCCTTAGGACCACAGTTTCCTCTTCCGAACATATGTTTCTCCTCTAAGAGCCTTTCTATCGATTTATCTTTGATTTATCTATCCTAGCAGCTCTATTTATGCGAGTTAATCCTGTGACCCGAAATTGACGGGTGCGCGAACCGAATCCGTTAGCACGGGGACCTATTATCTGCTTATTGATAATGCGGCAAGTATTTAACCCGGTCGGAACAAGCGTTTAACCAATCTGCAACAACTCTGCAACCGGACTGAAACATAGAAACCGTATAACAAGAGTATAAGGCAAGCACAAAACGAAAAGGTCTGTGGGGACACAGGTCGGAGGCTTTCATGTCTTTTTTTAGAGCTCAAAGACAAAATCTGGCGAAATTGAAATTGAAATTGATAATTGCAGTGATTGCAACGTTTATCGCCACTCAGGCTTCTGTTTTTGCAGCTCAAACAGAATACAAGACCAGCGGGTCGGCATCACAGAAAGCTAAAGTAATCGAGTTTTACGCTTCCTGGTGCGAACCATGCAAGCGCCTGCAGCCTGCCATGGAGCATGCCAGGAGAGAATATGGCGATGATCTCGAATTTGTACGCGTGAATGTAGACGATCCCAGAAACCGCGAAGCTATTGAGCAATACGGAGTATGCCCGATCCCAACCGTGATTTTTCTTGATAAGAAGGAAAACGTGAAAGCCTATGCAGTAGGCACAAGCGATGAGCGCAATATCGAAGCCGGCATCAGAAAAATTCTTCCGCTCAAGCAACTGAGTTCAATAAAGCAGGAAATCAAAATCAACTGAGGACTGCGGCCTAGCCTGCCACTTCTGCAGCCTTCAGCACCCAGGGCTCCCTGTCTGTTTTTTTGAAACCATCGGCTTCATAGCCGTTTTTTTCAAGCTCGTCTTTGTATTTGTCGGGATTTTCGGCTGCTTCAATCATCACCTGGTTTACTGTATTCAGAGCTTCTTCCCAGGCAGACTGCATCTGACTGGTCCACTCTCCTTCTACTGAAAGATGAGCAGCCAATACTGCTACGAGGTTTTCAGCCACGGCAGCATAATGAGCCGATTCGGTTTTGTATTTTAGATGTCTGATTGCCATTGCTCGCAGATATGGCAGCAAGCGTTCAAGGTCCGTGACTGCAGCTACTATTGAAGCAATCGAAGCCATGAGCTTTTTGTGCTGCTCTTCCGGGGGCGTATTGAAAAGCGGCTTTACCTGAGGATACTTGCTGAAGAGACGCTCATAGAAACTCAAGCCCAGGCTTCTCAAGCCTCCATTTTCCTTTTTGGCTCTTTGAAAAGTCTCATTTAACAAAGCTGCATTCAAAGTCATAATCTGTCTCCCGTTTCAGTTATAGAAAGTATGCTTTGAATGACTTAAATTGCTCTTCGATCCAAAGAATGAAGCCTATAGTCCGTAAGAATGACTTCTCTTAGAAATGAGTCTCTAGAATCCTGAGATAATTAATCAGAAAGCAATTCAAGATCAATTGCTGAATTAAGGAACAGTAGCGATTCAATTTCGTCATTCAGGGAAGTTGGAAAGTAGAGCCCGGCTGTGTTTCCGGCTTTTCAACCAGTTTGAGGTCGTAAATATGTCCAGATACGCTCATTTGAACCGGTTTAATAAAAGCTGCCTCTGCCTGGCTCTTTCATTCCTTTTTGCCGCGCCGGTCTCATTTGCAGAAAGCGGAGTCAGCATTTTCCAGCAGGTTTCAGGCTACGAAGAAATCCTTTTTGGCAAAGCTGATACCGGCACTCAGCTCGACAAAAGACTGCAAAAGCTCGAGAAGGAGCTTTTCGGCAAAAACGCGGACAAGAACGACAGCCCCAAAGAAAGAATTACAGCCATCGAAAAGGTCATGAGCGGCAAAACAGGCTCGCTTTACCTGCCGCCGGTAGCACCGGAGCTTGATCGTTCGGAATTCGCGCCCCTGCCCAAGCAAGCGCCATCAAATCCCGGCTTGCAGGAAAACAGTGTTTATAACGATCTTGACGCACCACAGCCTGCAGACCGGGCTGACAAGGTTAAAGGACTTTTGCGCCAGGCACTGAAAAACTATTCCGACGGTAATACCCAGGATGCAGAGAGGCTTTTCAAACAGGTTCTGGCACTTGATTTCAGAAATGCGGATGCAAACTATAATCTGGCAGCAATTGCTGAAAGTAAAGGCGAGCTGAGCCAGGCAAAGAATTACTATACAGCAGCACTGAAAGCCAGTCCTGGCGATCTTGAAATTCAAGACGCCATCAATTCCATAAATGATCGCCTGAGCAAAGAGAACAAAGTTCTCAGCAAAACCCCGGCTCCGGTTCCTTCATCCAGACTCAGTGCTCCGGTAACTGCACAAGACAGAGCAATCGCCCAGGAGGCCGCCACGGCTTATAAGAACGGCAATTTCGACGATGCAATTTCCAAGCTGGGTTATCTGGCAAAGAAAAACCCGCTTGATGCCAACACACAGTTTGCACTCGGCCAGGCATACAGAGGCAAAGGCAAAGAGCAGGACGCGCTCCGACACCTGCGTTCAGCAGCCACTCTTGATCCAAAAAACGATCTTTATGTGAAATCCCTGAGCGACCTGCAATCACAGGTGGACGAAAAACAGCTTGCTTCAAGCGGCAGCTCTGCTGGCGCAGAAGCCAGAAGCAATGACGTAACTCCGTTTGTCGGCTTACCCAAAGACGGATCAAATTCCGCCCCCTCGATTGCCGGTGTGCGAAGCGTTTCAGACATGGCAGCCGTCGAGGCTTACTTGCGCCGAAATGCAGGCAATGTCATGATTGGATCGGTAACTTATGGAAGACCCGGATTCTCTGGAAACTCAATTTATGGCAATTCAATGCCAATGACATTCGGTAGCATGCCAGGAAGCACCAGACTCAAACGGGCGCTGGGCTCGACTTTGCAAGGTGCAGCCGTGGGCGCACTACAAAACCGCTCATATCCCGGCGGTATGAGTAGAGGCGCAATGCGCGGGGCTATGTATGGTGGACTTTACGGTCTGATGATGGGTGGATACTGAAATGGCAATCAAAAAAACCGGAGTTCTGATAGCAAGCCTGCTTGCGTTTTCACCCTGCTTTCAACCGGCATTATTTGCCCAGGACAAGCTCCAGGGAAGAATCGAACAGGAAGACTTTCGCATTCGCAAGCCGCAAACCCGCACTAGAGATAACAACCTGCAAAATCAGGCTCCGGTTGTGGACAGCAACGCCTTTGCTGAAACTCTTAAGGGTAAAGCCGATGACTCAAAACTTAATGGCGCGGTTCAATCAGCGGATTTTGCGAATCTACCCAAAGGCTTCGATATAGGCGCCGACAAAGGATCAAAAGAACTGGTGCTTGCCTGGGAAAAATGGCACAAACAACTGGCAGGAGCTATTTATCAGGTCTGGAACGGCAGAGCCAACTCTCCTGGTAGAGCAGTAATGAAAGTGACTGTCTGGAGAAACCGCGAAATCAGAGCCGAGTTCATGGAATGCAGTGGTGACGGTAGTTTTCGCCGTTCAATCACCACTGTTTTTGATGACTTAAACGGAAACCCCGGCCTGACTTTCCCTTCCAAGTCAGAAAGACAGCAAGTAAGCTTTGAAGCTGAATATATTGCAGGCAAGAATGTGGATCCCGGCTTCAGTTGGTTGAAAGGCGACTACGAAAAACTGCGCAAAGATTACTAGCTCAGAGGATTCGAGATTGAAAGGCTACAAAATCTGGCAGGCACCGGTTTTTGCCTTTTTTTCCACCCAGTTCTACAGAGATCTGGCTGTAAACGGAAAAGGGTTTGGCTTTGTTTACATGCTGCTTTTGCTTTCTTTTGCCTGCGCGATTTTTCCAATCAAACAATACGGCTTCTTGAAAGAGCAGCTTGATGATAAAGCGATTGCAATCATCGAACAGCTTCCAGACATAAGTATCGAAAACGGCAAGCTGACAATTAATGCCGAATCTCCCCACTACATCACTGATCCTCAAACAGGTGAGTATATTTGTGTTTTCAACTGCAAGCAGAATAAGGATGCTGGCAGGGAAGCTTACGAGATATGGGCACCTATACTTGTGACTGCAGACGAACTTAAGTTCCAGCAAGCATCAGGCAATGTTTCGACAAGCAGGTTTGCCGGGATCGATCATTTTAAGATCGAGCAAAAGCAAATGCTGCGCTGGTTTTCGGTTCTGGTTTACGTTTTTCCTGTGCTCATCTATCTTTTGCTTACTCCGCTTGCCTGGGCCGGTCACATAGTGCAGGCTCTGGGTTTTAGCCTGGCAGGACTTCTGCTTGCCAGGACAATTTCTGTAAACATAAAGTATGAAGGCATTCTGAGAATTGCATCTTTTGCACTCGGCAACGTGATTTTACTGGATGCGTTCATGAATATTTTTCCACTTAATATACCTGGATACGGTCTGATGCAGATTTCATTGCCAAGCTGGGGGCTTTACAAATTTGTTATTGCCCTTGCTTATACGCTTTTCGGTGTCGGGGCTAATCTTTCGCCACCCGGATTCGAGTCAGCAAGCGAAAACCTTGAAAATACCGTCTAAACGGCCAGCGTTAATTTTTAAGATTAGAATCAAAGGCCGGTCAATGACTCTAGCCTCTCAATGCTAGAATTTTCAGCTTGGAGCCAGCTATGGCTTTCTTCTTGGCGTCTGATTCGATTCATCTTCAATCAAAAATGATTTCAGCTGAAACATTGCACGGGGACTAATCCAAAAATGATATCTTCAAATGACTTCCGTCCAGGAGTTACCATCCTTTACAACAACGGCATCTGGCAGATTGTAGAGGCTATGCATGTCAAGCCGGGCAAAGGCGCAGCTTTCGTTCGCACAAAAATGAAAAACGTCGAAACCGGCAATGTGCTTGAACAAACATTCAGAGCAGCCGAAAAGGTTCCGACTGCAAACATTGAAAAGACCGAAATGCAATACCTGTTCCAGGCAGGCGAAGCTTACACGCTCATGGATAACCAGAGCTATGAGCAAATCGAAGTAAACGCTGATCAAATCGGGCCGGCAGTCGAATTTTTGAAAGAAGGTCTTGGCGGCATACTGGTTATGAAGTTTGACGGTAAGGTGATAGGCATTGAGCTGCCGAACACTGTGGAGCTGGAAATCACTGAAACAGCTCCGGATGAACGCGGCGATACCAGCTCTGGTGGCGGCAAGCCTGCAACACTTGAAACCGGCGCCATCATCACTGTGCCTTTTCACATAAAGGTCGGAGAAAAAATCAAAGTAGACACACGCAGCCGTAAATATCTGGCAAGAGTTTAATACAGTTCTGAATAAGTGCAACAATTTGCTTAATGCGAGGCTGAAGTGAATATCGATCTTGAACAAATCAGAAGTCTTCTTGATGTAGTGGGCTCCACTGACATTACCGAACTCACAATTGAGTCCGGAGAAGAAAAGATAACCATTAAGAAGCAGGCACCGGTGCTGAACTCCAGCGTAGAAATGGTCCAGCCCCAGGCAAGGAACCCGGTGCAGGTTCTCGAGGCAGCTCCGACTCAACAGGAAGCAAACCCGAAGCCTAAAGAGGAAGAAAGCAACGGCAAAGGCTTGATTCCAATCACCTCGCCGATGGTGGGCACCTTCTACCGCGCATCTTCACCAAGTTCGCCGCCCTTCGTATCAATCGGCGACAACATAGCACCAGGTCAAACAATCTGCATCATCGAAGCAATGAAACTTATGAACGACCTGCCGGCAGAAATTGCCGGTCAGATAGTCAAAGTCTGCGTTGAGAACGGCAGCACCGTAGAGTACGGACAAACCCTTTTTATGGTAAATCCCAAGGTTTAAGACTGTGTTTGAAAAAGTTCTGATTGCTAACCGCGGAGAGATTGCCCTGAGAGTCATAAGGGCCTGCCGGGAAATGGACATACGTACAGTTGCGGTTTACTCACAGGCCGATTCTGAGTCACTGCACGTAAAACTTGCAGACGAAGCATTTTGTATCGGACCAGCTCCTGCGGTTCGCAGTTACCTGCACATACCCGCAATCATAAGCACTGCAGTTGTAACAGGTGCCGACGCTATTCACCCGGGCTACGGTTTTCTGGCTGAGAATGCAAATTTTGCAGAAATTTGCTCGGATCACAAAGTAAAATTCATCGGTCCCAGCGTCGAGGCCCTCAAAGGCATGGGCGACAAATCCACCGCCCGCGATCTGATGCGTAAGGCTGGGGTTCCTGTAGTTCCAGGAACAGAAGGACTGGTGGAAGACGAGCGCGAAGCCTTCAGCATCGCAGAAGAGATCGGATTTCCGGTTATAGTTAAAGCCACCGCTGGTGGTGGCGGCAAGGGCATGAGAGTTGCAAGAGACGCAGCCGAGCTGAGCAGGGCTATCAGCACTGCCGGAAACGAAGCAAAAGCGGCTTTCGGCAACAGCGGCGTGTATATTGAAAAGTATTTAAAACCGATTAGACACATAGAGATTCAGATTATGGCTGATGCTTACGGCAATGTGGTCTATTTCGGCGAGCGTGATTGTTCGGTACAACGCCGGCATCAAAAACTCATAGAAGAAGCTCCGAGTCCGGCTATGACGCCGGAACTGCGCAAAAAAATGGGCGAAGCAGCCGTAAAAGCAGCAAAAAATATCGCTTATGAAGGTGCAGGCACTGTGGAGTTCATCTTCTGTGACAACCGCTTTTATTTCATGGAAATGAACACCCGTATTCAGGTAGAACACCCTGTGACCGAAATGATTTGCGGCTTCGATCTCATAAAAGAACAAATAAGAGTGGCAGCCGGGGAGCGACTTTCAATAAAGCAGGAAGATATAAGTCTTTACGGGCACGCAATCGAATGCCGTATAAATGCAGAAGATTCGGAACGCAACTTCCTTCCCTGTCCGGGAAAAATTGATGCCTATATAGCGCCTGGTGGTCCAGGTGTAAGAGTCGACAGCCACTGCTACCCGGGTTACAGCATTCCTCCAAACTATGATTCGCTTTTGAGCAAATTAGTTTGCTGGGGCAAGACCCGCGAAGAAGCCATTCAAAGAATGCAGCGGGCTTTAGATGAATATGCAATCACAGGAATTCATACAACTATACCTTTTCACCAGAAAGTACTGTCTCATCCGGTTTTTCAGAAAGGAGATGTTTCAACCGACTTTATAGAGCGATACATGCAAACGCCTCTTGTTCATACAAAATAAGCAGGCAAAGCTGCTTTGTTATAGAATAGTCTTTCGGCAATATATATGGCTCCGTAGCTCAAGGGTGGAGCGAGCGACTCATAATCGCCTGGTTACAGGTTCGAATCCTGTCGGAGCCAGATTTTAATCAAAATGCTAAATAGAGACTATCTGCGTCTGGCTTTTGCTGGAGCTTCCTCTACAGCAGCTCTGACGATTTTATCTCCTTCACGCAAAGCCTGCATTGTCTGGATTCCTTCCAGAACTTTGCCGAAAACTGCGTCAACGCCATCGAGTTTAGCTTGTGGCTCAAGGCAGAAATAAAACTGGCAGCTGCCGGAGTTCGGCTCTGCAGTGCGCGCCATGCACAAAGAGCCTGTCTCGTGCCTGAGGGCGGCATTGAGCTCAAGAGGAATGAATCGCTCCTCACGTCTTTGCGGGTCTATATACACGCCGCAGCCGTCACCCTTGGGATCTCCACCCTGAATAATAAATCCACTTAAATACCGGTTGAAGCTGAGACCGTCATAAAAGCCTCTCTTAACAAGTTCAAGAAAATTGCTTGCCGTTAGAGGCGCATCTTTGGCAAAAATTACAAGTTTGAGCGGTCCCTTGCTCGTTTCCATTATGACTACAGGATCTGTAATCGGCTCCGGTTTCTTTTTGGCAGCTGCTATCAACCGGCTTTCTGCGGCTTCGGCACTCAAAGCAAAAAGTCCTGTTGACAAAATCATACAAAGGCTGAGACTTATGGCACAAAAGCTTGGAAACACTGTAACTCTCCTGTAGCCGACAGAACAATTTTATTGCCTTCCAGGCTTTTAGACCAACGCCATTAAGCTTAATGCTCTTTTCTATCCTTAACTTTTTTCCTGGCTGGCTCTTGAGAGTAAGCATCCGTATCAGGAAGTGCCATTTTGGCAGCAGGAACAGCCGTATTCGGACGCGAGCCAGCAGCAGCGGCAAGATTTCCCGACACCGGAATTTCCAGTGTGCCTCTTTGCTGTCCTTCTGGATAAGTCAATATCGGTATCGTTATCTTGTCTAATTTCAAATCATCGCCTGCAAAAAAAATCACACCTTGAGTGCTTTCCTCCGGCAAAATAATGCGTTTGCAAAATCTCAGATCTTCCAGTCTTCGCCTGGTTTCATTCACTCCGTATGACACTGGAAAATCCTTTTTTGAAGTCGAAAAATGATCCTGCAAAATCGGTTCTGCAAGCCCGAGACTGAAAATTCCAGCTGCTGCAAGCATTCCTTTTTGTCCCCTTGTGAATGTTCCTCCCGACTGCTTCATAAGTTCAGCTTCCGAGATAGCCGTGAGCTCTTTGCCTGCCGCTGAAGCCTTTACATGCTCTCCATCTGCAATTATCACTTGCAAACTATGATTTGTGATTTTGACCTCAACACCAGTGCAGTTTATACAGGGCTTGTTATAAGTCAGATTATTGACAATGCCGACAAAAATCCCTACAGCTCCTCTTGAATCGGGAGCATGCTTCGGTCCGGTGTATTGCTCTACGCCAAGCGGCAAGGTGTCATGCGGAATCAGCTTCTTGCCGCTGTCAATTTCATCCTCGACTTTCTCAGAGAAGCTAGGACTTAAAGGTCCTTTAAGCGGTAAAGCTTCGTCATTTTGATTTGACGCTGAAGCTCCGTCTTTCTTTTGTGACTTGTTCGCATCGTCTGCATTGTCGAAAGGCTGAATTCGTTGCGACTCCGTCTGGCTTTCGTCTCTGCTTACTTCAGGTCCGGGTTGCGGCATCGAGCCAGCTTCATATGCAAAGAGGTATTGAGTTCCAAGAAAAAACAAAAGCACAGCTGAAACGCAGGCGAAGAAGAGCTTGCTTCTGCCGGCTCTTTGCTTTCTGATTTTCATGACTGGAGGATACATGGGACTTTCAGCATATCATGCGGCTCAGAAGTCATTCCTAACTAATTGTCACTGGTCTGAGTCAGATCTTAATAGTTCCAGACCCCAATATTCTAGATCTTTATATATTTGCCCGATGTCCAGGCCGATCCGCCGGCACCGACTGCAACTCCCAGAGTCAGAACAACAATAAAACTCGGAAGCATATTAAGGTCTTGAGCTTTGCCTGCCATCGGCAAGAAACTCAGGAGCTGGTCGTGAACATAGGGATCCATATAACTGTGCAGCGCAAAAAGGAATCCGCCGGCAACTAAGGCTGCGGCCAGTCCGTAACTTGCTCCCTGCAGTATCAGTGGTCCCTTGATATACCAGGGACTCACGCCTGTAAGGCTTAGAATCTCGATTTCTCGCTGTCTCGATTGGATAACCAGATGAATAGTATTTCCTATTACCACAAGAGTCGCAGCAGAAAGAGCACCGGTTACTACAAAACCGGCAATCTCAAGAAACTGCCTTACACGATTTAAGTTGCGTGCAACTTTTAATGGGAAACGAATATGTTCAACGGCAGCCAGAACTCTAAGTTTTTCGGCGGTTTTCTCGACAGCCTGCACGCTTGCAAGTTTGACATGCAGGGTGTTGGGCAACGGGTTACTCAGAGCAGCCACTTTATAGTTGCTCTGCATTTCAGCCCAGGCAACTTCTTTAGGCACTATTTCCACAAGTTGCACATCCGGCATCTGGCTTACTTGCCTGGCGACCTTTTGAGCATCGAATCCCTCTTTTAGATATGCCGATATTTCAAGCTGGCTTCCCCATGATGAAACAAGGTCTTTCAAGGCCATAGTTGTTTGCAATACGCCACCAAATATGGTGAGTGCCACAGCAAGAATGCTTATTACCAACCAGTTGCTCCAGCCGCTTCGTCTGATGCCGATTACAGTTTCTCTTAAAACACGAAAGAAAATTCTCAAGGTGCGCATTAGGGTCTGAGCGCCTCCATTTCGTATACACCACTATCTACGTCGGAAATGACCTGGCCCTGTTTAAGACTTATCACTCTGCGGCGCATTGCGTTAACAATCGGCAGGTCGTGGGTTGAGATAAGCACAGTAGTTCCGCGCTGAGAAATCCGCTCGAGCAGCTGCACTATTTCCAGTGAAGTTTGCGGGTCAAGATTCCCGGTAGGTTCATCAGCAAGCAGAACCGGCGGACCATTAACTATAGCTCGTGCAATCCCGACTCGCTGCTGCTCGCCACCGGAAAGATTTTCAGGAAACTCATTGCCCTTGTCTTCGAGGCTCACAATTGCAAGAGCACTGGCAACCCGCCTGCGAACATCGATTTCTTCTACTCCTAGGGCCCGCAAAACATAAGCAATGTTGTCGAAAACAGTTTGCCTGGGCAGAAGTTTGAAATCTTGAAAAACTATACCCAAACGGCGCCTGAGCAAGGGCACCTGCCCACGTGACAGCCTGGTGATATTGACACCACCTATGGTGACCGTCCCTCGGGTTGGCAGCTCCTCTCTGTAAAGAAGCCGCATCAAAGTCGATTTTCCCGCACCTGATGGTCCAACCAGAAATGCAAACTCGCCAAGACCTATGTGCAGACTCACATCCACCAGGGCCGGCTTGCCGTTGTATTCCTTGTAGACGTTTGAAAGACGAATCACAGGGCTACCTCAGCTTTCGACAAGATATATACAAAATGGGGCAACAAAGCTCAAAACACTATAAATCAAGAGCATTTCGAAGCTGGCGGCTCATAATAACACAGAAGTCAGGCGGAGGTTTGAGAGCTGTCAAATCTTAGCTTGATTTAGGCAGTTAAAACAAAGTTTATTGGAAGCGTGCTCGTAAAGCCTGAGCACCGGGCTTTGGCATAACTGGCAGGACTGATAGCCATGCTTTCGCCGCCAGGCAAAAAGTTTGAGCTGCTGCTCGTAAGCACTGAGAAGCTTTTTTATTTGTTCGTCCGGCAGATTAGAGTCTTTTCCAAATTCAGCAGCAAGATTATCAATGAGCCTTTTATCATCTTGACTGAGATCCAGATGGGCCAGCTCCTCCTCATTCAGCAGTGGAAGCGGCTTTTCCGCTTCCGGAAATTCAGCCGCTTCTTGCTTGAAAAAGTTTTTCAAATCAATTCGCAATCCGGCAATTTCAATACCAAGTGTTGCGGCAAGCTTTCTTATAGGCTTCAAAATCTGGTTTTTCATCAAAGTTATTTCTTGAGCTACCGCAGCATCTGCCACAGCCACCACCAGATGCTGGCGGCTGTCGATGAAAAGCGGTCGGCTGGCTTCAGAAAGGCTTAAGGGCAAAAAGCTTGTCCAGCTTTGCATCAAAGCATGTTCGCGCAGCCGTTTTTCCAGTCCCAGCTTTGAGGCAACCCCAGGAAGGATTTTGTCTAGCAACTCCATTTTGCCTGGATTTACCCCCGGTCTGCCGGAGCGCGCACGGCTTTTGTGTTCAAGTTTGTTCAAGAAATCCTCGACTGCCATATCATTCAGCTCCTGGAAAAAGCCGCATTTAAGCAGGCAGTGTACGTAAGTCATTACCGTAAATCAACAAAAGTTTCCTCATTTTGTATGGGGTCCGGCGCCTCTGAGTTATAATCGCGTCTTGATTACCCGCAGGGGCCAAAAATTGGAAGACCGAAACTGAGGTTGAAACTGTGCCAAGTGCAAAACCAATCGAAGAACTGAAAAGAAGATTCAATAGCTCTGCCGCCCAGAACATATCGGCAACATATCTACTGCAAATAACAGGTCTGGAAGATGGTCCATGGCTTACAAGAATCGATATGGGCAAACTTGAAGTAATTCCTTATGAGCACGGCAAATCGCCATCACCTGATTGCACCATATCTGTTTCAGCAGAAGATCTGGAAATGATCATGGACGGCAAGCTTTCTGCTATGACTGCAGCACTTTCAGGCATGCTCTCGATTGACGGAGAGCTTGGCCTTGCAATGCAGCTGGTACCGATTTTCTTTGAAGGCCAGAGCTACAACGTATTCTGATTCGATCACTCAAGCTCCACTTTGGGCCTGTCGAAGTTAGGTTTGAAACTGGGAGCCTTATCCGAAACCACAAGTGGTCCCAGGCTTGGCAGAAAGCCTTTGCCAAAGCCTTTGAAAAACTTCACCATACCAGAATCATCTATACCGCCCAGAAATGGATTAATCAGACCGTCATCTTTGCTCGGGGCCTCAGGAATTTTGTTTTTAGCTTGCAATGCCATCATCGGCAGGGTGCAAATAACCACCCAGCGAACAAAAGCTAGCCCGACTCCTCCGGCACGGTCGAAAGCCACCGGTCTGTCCTTGCGATTCCAGGTCAGCACAAGTCCCAGGATAATTTCAGTACTGATCTCCACCACAAGCCACATCATCAAGTATGCAAGAAATCCAGCCATATCCGGCTTAGCCAATGTTTGTTGCGCAATCCAGGTGCCGAAATCTATGTAAAACTGCTGGGTAACAATTGTCGCTATAACCATGGCGATCGGACCACGCCATGAATTTATCAGGCCGACATTCCATCCGGCCATACAAAGAGCAACCAGTGCAAGAAAGATCAATCCATCCCAAACCATTGCCTGTCCTCAGTACTAAAAAGTTTCAGCCCCACCGCCAATACTATTATAGCCCCGCACGCCCCTGTGAAGGGATTCAGTCTGATAATGCAAGGGCTCAACCAAGCCGAATCATGGCTGAATACCAATAGACCCGTAAAGAAGATTGGCCTCCGGCCTTCTGCCTGTCCAGAATTCAAAAGCAAAGCGAGCCTGCTCGACCAGCATCGAAAGCCCGTCATTGCTCGTTAAGCCAGCATCTATTGCAAGTTTCATCAGTATTGTAGCTTCCTGGTTTTGCTTGTAAACAGTGTCAAAAAGATGTGCCTTCTTATTGAGCTTGGCGAAAAGTTCAAGCGACCAGGCTGGCAATAGATCGTTTTCAGAAAGCCCAAGCGAAGTGCAATTCAGCACAAGCGAAAATTCGTGAGGCGATTCAATGGCTTCGATTGGGTTGAGCGAGATCACAGGCCGTAGACCCAGCAGAAAAGCAGCTTTGCTGGATACAGAGTTCCGCAGTTCCTCGGCTTTTTTCTGGCTTCTTGCTGCCAGCACCAGATTCTCAAAACCACTGAGTAAAAGCCCGCATAAACAAGCACGAGCCGCTCCACCTGAACCCAGAATCAATAACTTCGAATTTTTTGAGCCGGAAAAGCTGCTTGCTGAAAGCGCATTTACAAACCCGTAAATATCAGTGTTATGAGCAAGCAGCTCGCCGCTTGAATCAAGTCTTACAGTGTTAACAGCAGAGGCCAGTTCTGCTTCGACGCTCCGTTCTTTTAGCAGCTGGAATACTTTTTCCTTATAAGGAATGGTGACGTTGAAACCTGAGTAAGAAGCCGGAACCCCGCTTATAAATTCTGCAAGCAGAGTTTCAGTTTCAATCCTTTTGAGTTCGTAGTCGCCGTCCAGTCCAAAAAAGGAAATCGCCGCCCGGTGCATGGGCGGCGATAGCGAATGACTTAGCGGATTCCCCAGAAGACAGAGTCTCAGGGACATCAATAATTGCCTGTTTGAAAGGTCGCAACCCGCATTCGTTTTATACCTACTGCAGCTGCGGCAGACATGATTGCCACAACATCTCTCTGCCTGGATTCAGCATCGGCGTTCACAGTAACAGGCACATCATCTTTGCCGGTCTTTTTCTGAAAGTCTTTCATAATTCCCTGCAAAACATCAGGACCTGAATTTTTCGGCACAGCTCTACCGTTTACAGCTATATTTCCCTCTTTGTCGATGTCGATTGTGAGCCCTTTGCTCTCATCATCTTTCTTAGCGTTTCTGGTATCAGGCGGCTTAATTTTCAAATCCGACTTGTCTATTAAAGGCGCAATCAACATCATGATTACAAGCAAAACCAGAAACACGTCCGTAAGAGGAGTTACATTGATCTCCTCAAAGTTATGACCCGAATCAGCGGACATTGACATATTGAGTTACCCCGTCCCGTCAATTAGCGGGCATGTGATGTTTCCGAGCTGACAAAACTCAAGAACAGGAGCTTCAGGAGCAGGAAGTCATCGTTGAACCGCTTCACAGTATTAGTATAAGTGTTATTGAAAATAACAGCCAGGATAGCGACAATCAGACCATATCCGGTGGCGATCAGTGCTTTAGCTACCCCGGTCACAACAACCGGTGTACCGCCGCCGCCCACGCCCATCTGGTCAAGCGTAAACACAACGCCTACCACAGTTCCGAATAATCCAATAAACGGACTGGTGGCTCCGATTGTTCCAAGAATTGCCAGGTTTTTTTCCAGCTTTCTTGTAACAAGACCCACGGTAATATCAAAGGCTTTGGAGAAGTCTTCCTTTTGTTCTGCCATCAGGCGAACACCTTCTTCTGCGACTTCGCCGATAACTCCACCCAGTCTTGAGCAGTCGGCCTGGGCTGCCTGCAATTGATTGCGTTCGAGATTGCGCTGCAGAGCATGAATAAACGCCGACACATCACGACGGTTTTTCTGGTAGTAAAGATAGCGCTCAATAATTACGGCTACGGTGAGAATGGAGCAGATCGTAATAGGAATGGATGCAAACCAGTCATGAATCATAAACTCCATAAAGAAGGTGAAAAACTTACTGTCCATTTCTTCTCCTAACGCTGAATCCGGCTACACAAATCATCGAACTTTTGATCCTGCGGCGATTTTACCGCAATCTGGTGGATAGCGTCTTGCACTATCCCATAAGAATTAGAAGCTCCTGCCTCCTGAAAACACGTTGTAATCAAAGGTAAACTGGATATCCACAACAGATGGTGCACCAGCAGGTAGAGGCCTAAATGGAGCGGCATTCTGCACGGCAGCAAGCGCCGCCGCGTCCGCTGTAGCTACACCCGACGACTTGTCGATTCTCAGATCTGACAACTCACCCTGGCTGTGAACCTTGAATATGACGACCACACGCCTGGATTCCTGGCCTCTGGGTGGGAACCAGGCTCTTTTAATTCTTCTTTGCAGGTCAGCCATGTAAGGACCGAAGTCGACATCGGCCTGGGCTGCCACCGAGGGCTTGCCACCCGGGTTGTTATTTGGTCCGGGGTTACCGGCTTCGCCGCCGCCGCCACCCGAACCGCCTTTAGGCACCGAAGGCGAAATGCTGATTGGACCGGAAGACCAACCATGACCGCCCTGACCGCCGCCGCCACGACCTGCTCTTACTGGAGCCGGGCCTGAACTGCCGCCACCGGAAGACCCATGGCCGCCGCCACCGCCTGAACTCATCGCCACAGGCACGGGGCCGCCGCCGCCACCTGAAGAGCCACGACCGCCGCCACCGCCGCTTGCGGCCACCGGCGCAGGTGCTGTGGGTCCTGACCAGCTGCCACCGCCCTGGCTACCGCCTGAGCGTGCTAAGGGTGCAAAATTTGAAGTACCGCCACCGGCTCCGCCTGAGCCCATGGCTATCGGAGTGGGTGCAAGTGAAGGCAAGCCCTGTACGCCGCCGCCTGCCGGGCGGGCCATAGGTGTAGGCATAGCAGCACCCGAACCGGCTCTTGGGAGCGCCGAGGGTGCCAACGAGGGCATAGCGCTAGGAGTTATAGCTCTGGGTGCGGCTGCCATCGGCATCGGAGTGGCAGTCGGCATCGCCATCGGCGAAGGAGCCATTCGGGGCATGGCACTCGGACTGGGTGAAGGAGCCGCATGCGGCATCGGCCGGGCCGATGGACTTGGAGACGGCGCATTCATACGCGGCATCGGCATAGGTCTGGGAGACGGAGATGGAGGAGAAGGTGAAGCCTGGGGCGTAGGAGCCTGTGGGCTTGGAGGCGTGGGTCTTGCTGTCGGAGTCGGGTGAGGCTGAGGCGTTGGAGACGGTGCCTTCGGTGCCGAATCAGGTTTCGATTCAGCCTGCTTTTGTTGCTGTTTTGGTTGTTGCTTGGGCTGTGATTTAGCACCGGTTTCTTGCGGTGCTTTTATAGGTTTTTTCGGATTATGCTTACCGGCATCTTTTGAGTTATGCACAGCTTTTCTGGGTGCTTTTACCTTTTCACGCACTCTCAATTGCTGATCGACAAACTCGATTTCAGTGAGCTGGCTCTTGGGCATTGGCGGAATAATGAAAAAGAAGGCGATTACAAATAAAGCCACCATTACCGAAAAATGGAAGATATAAGAACCGCTTGTAGCCTCAGGCAGTTCAATTACAAAATCCGGGTAAATACGGCGACGTTTCATGGCGGCATGGTCATATGCATCTCTTACCGCATAAAAAACATAGCTGAGGAAAAAGCCCATCAGAATGAGCGACACTGCACTTCCCAGATACGCTTCTCTCAACACAATCAAAAGCATTTTATTCGGCTTCATATGGAACTGCTGGCCAAAGGCAAGCAGTGCTTCCAGAATAGGAACATTGAAAGCAAAAGCCAGCAGCACCGTCAGATTGAGAATAGCCACCAGAATAAAGAGCATGCCTTTTCTAGTCTCGCCGTTATACATCTGGCCGAGGCCGGGAAGTATAAGCGACATGATTGCGGCAGTGCCGGGATCTCTTGAAGGCTTGTCGTAGCTGCTTGGTCGAACCGATGTACTTGTCATCTAATTAAACTTCTTTGGCTCTGGGATCCTGAGGTAAGAGAGGTCCGAAAAAATTGCGTTGAAAAAAGAGCTGGTAAAAGGTTTAAGCCCAGAATCTATATAAATAAATAGATTCTCTAAGAATGATTAATCTTAACTTAAATGCTTAATACAAACAACCCCACTTTACAAATCCGGACCATAGAAACTGGCTTTTTACAGCATCTAATATTGAATCTTATCGAACTCATCAAGTTTGCGCACGTATTTGCACAGCTAGTTAAAGTTCTTGATCAGACTTGAGAGTCCACTTTGCGGATTCCACTTTGAGTACTCTCTTGCCCGACAGGTCCAATAGCCTTTATTCTCCAGAAAATCAGCCAGAATTAACAGGCATTTTCAGCCTGGTGAACGACCGTAATCGCCCTGACAAATTCCCAGGGTTTCCCCTAGCTGCTTAAAGTCGATACCGCCAATACCAGTTTGAAGTACTGACTACATGGGCATCCGCAGATCTTCAGCCAGCTCGATCTTCAACTCATCACCGGGGCGCACATCAACTCTTTTGCCTTTCTTGGCACAAAGAATAACGGTGCCGATTGCAACCCCAATTCCGGCGCCAATAAGCAGACCGCCAGCAGTACCCACACTGGAGCTACTGGAAGCGCCGCCTGCAATCGCGCCGATCACAGTACCCAGTGCTGCCGGAGCAACAAAAGTACCAGTGTCGATTGCCAGATCCTTAAGTCCGCGTTTGGCATGAACAACGCCTCCGCGAGCAACAAGCGTAGCCGAAAGCGGAATCTGCTTATTGTCCGGCGTTGTAATCGTGTCGAATTTAAGAGCTACAGAACCGGATCTGTTGAGATGCTTGGGTGCATTCAAACGTGCAATTCGGCCTTTAATAACTGAACCAGCCGGCACGCAAGTAGAGCCATCGATTGTCAGATCCTCGGCAGTACGGGCAGCAAATTCGTCGCCTTCTTGCGATGTGTCGCTGTCAACTGCGGAGTCCATGATAATAGGTACTTTGGTTCCGGATGGAACCACTCTTATATAGCCCTGCAAAACTTTATTCTCTCCACCGGCGCCCTCTTCGGTGCTCTGCGAAGTTGAGGCAGTATCCGCTGTGTCTGTTTGCGGGGTCTCCATGCCTGAGCTCAGATCAGTTGTTTTATTGACAGGCTCAGTTTCACTTGTAGTGCCAGTGCTTTCGGCACTCGGCTCCGGTGTTTCTGTTGTTTGACTACCTGGAGGAGCCTGGCTTCCGGCGTCGCCGTCGGTCCACATAGACTCGGTACCGCTACTTTCAGCCGCAGGAGAACCTTCAGCCTGAGTGCTGTCAGCAGAGCCGCTTGCAGGCGGCGAAAAAATCTTAAAATTAACCTGAGATGTGTCTGCAGCCAGAAGCGGCGTAACAGTCTGGCTCATCATTACCAGAAATGCTGCGAGTACGTGACTGACACGTCTTGACATAAATAGTCTCCTGCCGGTACTGATTCCCACTAAATAAAGGGCTGACCTTGCCTCTAAGCGCCCTTGCCCCAAGTCAAGGGCTGATCGAAGGCTCAGTCTAGCACGAACCCCTTGTCAAACAAATTACGAGTTTTTGAGATTTGACCTTTGATGCCGCTTTAATTGAGGCATAATGGCATTAGTATGGCGAAAAGACAAAAACACTGCTGTCTGAAAAGAACTTTAGTAAAAGGAATGAAATCAGTTTGCAGAAAGTTTCTGAGCCGTTTCGCCAGACTTCTTGACAGCCGCCGGCAACTTAACAGCTCTTGCTCTTTGAGGAATTAAAACGTGATTCAGTGTCCGATATGCCAGATGCTCAATGATGACCAAACAAAATTTTGTGCAGAGTGTGGAGCAAGACTGGGTCCTTCACAGGCGGGGTCACAACCGCTGCAGCAAGCACAAGCGGCCATGCCTCCTCAACAGGCACAAATGCCCCCACAGCAACAGCCAATGCCTCCGCAACAGCCCCCGCAACAGCTTCCTCCGCAACAACAGCAAGATCCGCAACAACATCCGCAACAGCCGCCGCAACAACATCCGCAACAGCCGCCGCAACAACATCCGCAACAGCCGCCGCAAC
>CAZTQO010000002.1:204565-214788 GCA_964615655.1 uncultured Candidatus Obscuribacterales bacterium
CGCAACAACATCCGCAACAGCCGCCGCAACAACATCCGCAACAGCCGCCGCAACATCCGCAACAGCCGCCGCAACATCCGCAACAGCCGCCGCAACATCCGCAACAGCCCCCGCAACAGCCTCCTCAGCCATCACAAGCGCCTTCTCAAAAGCTGCATTCGCCAATCTTACAGGCAGGTCCTCCGTCCCAGGACAATCCTGCCCAGATGTTCAACCAGAGCAAAGGAGCTTCAGACCCGGCGGAAATTGAAAGGCTCAGGCGTTTATCCAACCGTCCGGAAGTTGCTCAAACCGACGGTGTACCGCGCAACCCCTTTGACCCACGTTTGCAGCAAAATTCGGCGGAAACGCATCCTCAGCCCGCAACACCGCCAGGGCAGAGCAGCTCGCAGCAAGCATCAAAACCGAGGTTGCGCTCACCACTCCTTGCCGGAGAAGAGGAAGAAGATGAGGCCCCGGGACCGCTTTCATCAAGAGCAAGAGCAATGGGGCAGAATTCGCCTCAACCATCGCGCAAGCACCTCCATTCACCACTGCTCGGCGGTGGCGGTGATGACGACGATTATGATGCCCCGGCTCCCGGTCCGAGCGGGAAACATGCATTGCATTCGCCCTTGTTGGGAGACGCGGGCAGTCACGGTCAGGCCCCCCACGGGCAGGAGAGCAGCGGGAGCCATCTGCATTCTCCGCTCCTGGGTGATGCAGGGTCTCACGGAGTGGCACCTCCGGAAGCCCGGCAAGCCGGCAGCGGCAAACATCATTTACACTCGCCACTCCTGGGCTCAGGCGATGATGACGATTATTATGAAGATGAAGCACCCAGAAGACAGGGTGGTTTGCACTCGCCGATCCTAGGAGGAGGTGGTGGCTCCGGCGGTCGTGGGCTTCGCTCGCCAATCCTGGGAGGAAGCAGTGGCGGCGGTGCAGACTATTACGAAGACGATTATTATGATGATGACCCGTATGCAGATGAAGATAATCCGAACATTCTCCGCTCGCCTTTGTTAAGCGCAAAAATGCCCCTGGAACATGATGCGCCCCCGGCTCCGAAACAGGCAGGCCAGCGGGGCAGGCAGGAGCAGCGGCAAGAGCACCAGCACCTGCCGCAGGCACCCCAGCCTCAAACTTTGCCTCAGGCACCAGTTCCGCAAACCCTAGCGCAACCGTATGGTACCGAGAGCCCGTCATTTCAGGCTCCAACCCTGGCTCCAGAGGCCCCGGCACCGCAAACTCTTCCTCAAACTCAGCCACAGCAAGCCTTAAAACAGACACAAATAGATCCTCTGGCTCAGATCAACGCAATCGTAGATCCGCCGGTGCAGAGCCTTCCAAATCTTCCCCCTGAACTTGAAAGCAGCTCTCAACCAGCTTTTGAGCAGCCCCAGCAAGCTGACAATGAATTCCCGGACATGACCCAGTTCAGACGCGGAGAATCCGGACAGCCTGCTGCTGCTCCTGGTCCTGGTCCGGAGCCGGTTATTCCGGTTTCACTTCCTCTTACTGCCGGCATTCCGGATCCTTCCTCTTATATCCCGCCAGATCCGGCTCCGAGTCCAGCTTCGTATCCGCAAGCGGCAAGCCAAAAGCCTGCTTTCGACAGCAACAGCTCCTTCCTTCCGCCTGAGACTCAGCAGGCAAAAGCACCGGCAGGGACTCCAGCTGCCGAAACGAAAGAAGAGTCACAATCCAGAAGTTCACGAAAATTCAGCTCCAAACTCCTTGCTGATGACAGAGATGATGATAATGACTATGCAAGCCCCTATCCACAAAAGTCTACGCCTCACTCCTACAGTCCGCCGCCACAGCCGGCTTCGCCCCTGCCTAAAATGCTTGGCGGGGTTGCCATTTTTCTTTCGCTCTTAAAGCTTCCTTTTTTAATGGCATATCTGCCTGCAATAGCTAACCCGCAATACACATGGCAGGTCGTAGATATGCTGGCCACAACAGTCGCATTGATTGCCCTTGGACTTGCAGCCTTAATGTCAAAAAACTAATATGATGATCAAATAGTTATCAAGCTATAGATTCAGACATCAAAGCCCGTGTTATCAAGCGTTTCGGGATTAAGCCCCCACAAAGCCCTGTGCTATATTCTGCTTGGTCGAATAATGACCAGCTTTGATGAGGCCGAATTCATCAGCATTGATCAGAATTGTGGAACCACCAGCGGTGCAGAACGTCCATATTGAGCTCAGACGAAAAAATCGCAACGACTGGAAAGGATGGAAACGAATGATTTTCTTCAATTCGCCGGGTAGCAAGCAGAGTCTTTGCCTGCTCTTAAGCGTATGTTTTATAGGAATCATCACAGTTTCTCCTTCGAACGCAAAAAAGCTCAAATACGAGTTGCCTGTTTCAGACAAACTGAGTGAAGGCGACAGCCCAAGATCTATAGAAGCAGAAAAGGAGAGGCAGGCAGACCTGAATCTTGCTCCTGTTGGTCTTCATGACGACGAGAAATCGGAAAACAAAGATAACAATGATAATGGGCTATTGAAAGCAACTGTTAGCGAAAAAGACTTTCTTGCAAAATCAAAAGCAGGTTCCGGCGACAAGAATGCAGTTGCCAGCGGCAAGAATGAATCAGTTGTTGGTAAAGGTCTGAACGACAAACTCAAAGAAAAGAAGGTTGATGTCGGACCACTTGCTCTGATGGAAACCGCAGAAGAAGCTGAAAAGAAAACCGACACGGTTCTCGATGCTGAAAAGCAACAAATGAGTGAGCTCTGGCAGAGCACAATCGACCGAAACCCGGACATTCAATTTGTTATCCAAAAACTTCAACCCCACAGCAATGGCAACCATGCCATGGCTGCAACAATGAAATTGTTGAGCACAACACTCTTCAGTGCGATGAACGTTGCCCCTTTCATGCTGCCGGGGGGCATTAACCAGGTGAACCCTCTGATTCTGGGAGGTTCACAAACAGGAGCCAGCCTGATCCAGGGTCTCTTCCAGGACAAGCAGATGAAAAACGCAAGGAAGCATGCGATTTCAGAAGAGCAAGCCACGATCCTGTACAAAATAATTCGTGAAACCGCAGACAAGCTTGTTGCCAGTTACAGGAATTACAAAAAGGAACAAACAGCCGTAACGAGAGCCACACAAGACCTGGCAGATCTGCAGGCCATGGCCGCAGAAGCAAAAGCCAGAGACGCAAGTGATGCCATTGAAATGGAATACACTTTGCGCAAAGCCAAAAGAGATATTGAGGAAAAGTCAGAACAGAGAAAACTCTACCATCAACAGCTCATAGATCTTGCCGGTGGCGATGCCGTAGCCAAACTGGATAAAGAAATCGTGGACGAACGCAATGCGCTTGCAGGTCTGACCGGTGCAGGCAGCTCTGAAGCCGTTGAAACAAATGGAGCAGGCTCCGGTCCTTTTGTGAATCCACTTCAAATGGCCGCACCGCCTGGAAGCATTCCACAATAGCAAGCTCCAGAAATAGCAAGCTCCAGAAAATCAAGCTCCAGAAAATCAAGCTCCAGAAAATCAAGCTCCAGAAAATCAAGCCCCAGAATATCAAGCCCCAGCTTCGGCTCAACTCTTATAGTCAAGACCCGTTTGCAAGTATCCATTTGTATGTATGCTGCTTGATATAATTCAAGCTGTTTAATTTTTCAGAGGTAAGCGAAGTGACTCAAAACAAAGGACAGACAATGCTGGCCTGGGCGATTTTATTTTTTTGCCTGGCTTCTGTACCGGTGGGCATGCTGAGCAAAGCTAACCCTGGCAACGAGAACAAGAGAAAAGATGGCCCCGACAAAAAGTTTTCTTTTCTGGGCTCAAGAGATCGCATCCTTGTGGTGAAGCTGGCCGGAGCTATTCAGAATGACGAGGGTGAATCATCACTTTTTCCTGATCCGGGTTCTTCGACAAATGTACGAAAGCAACTCAAGAAAGCTTGTGACAACGAACATATTAAAGCAGTATTGCTCCGGATAAATTCCCCGGGCGGCACGGTGGCAATGAGCCAGGAGCTGAATGATGCTATAAAGAATCTAAAGGCAAAAGGCAAGCCGGTTATAGCATCCATGGGTGACGTTGCCGCATCTGGTGGTTATTACATCGCTTGTGCTGCCGACAAGATTTACGCAAGCCCGGGAACCCTGACCGGTTCCATCGGCGTAATCATGCATTTGCTGAATCTTTCCGAACTGGAAAAAAAGATTGGCGTAGCTCCCACAGTGATCAAGTCGGGAGAGTTCAAAGATATCGGCAGTATGGACCGAGCTCCGACAAAAGAAGAACAGGAGTTGCTGCGCAATCTGATTATGGACTCTTACGACCAATTTGTTACTGCAGTTTCTGAAGGAAGAAAACTCGACAAGGAAGAAGTCAAAAAGCTTGCAGACGGTAGAATCTATTCAGGAAGACAGGCTCTCAAAGTCAAGCTGGTTGATGCTCTCGGCGGCTATGAAGATGCGCTTGACGATATCAAAAAGGTCTGCAAAGAAAAATACAAGAAAGACCTCGAGGTTGACGAAGGTCGTTCATCAATGAGTCTGCTTTCAACACTTTTAGAAAGCAATTTTTCAAGCCCAAAACTGGATCTTTTCAAAACAGCCCTTCCTCAGTCCCTGAATCCCAAATTTGTTAAACAGCCACTCTGGCTGATGGAGTAAGTTCAATGAGCGAAACAACTGAAGCGGGCGGCATGATTCCAGGCCGGGACGAAGCTCAAAATATCAGCTTTATAGATACGTTTCTAGGTACGCTTGTGGCCCCGGTGCAAACATTCAATCAACTGGCAAGTGATTGTCGTAGCGAAGTAAAACATCTTCCCGGAGCCATGTGCATAATCGCATTGGTTTTTACGCTCGATGCGCTTCGTTTGACGCCGCTGAGGGATCTGAGCTGGGCCCTTGTAAGCATTCCTGGTGAGCTGAGCGGAGGATTTTTTCTCTGGTTGCTTGCAGCTGCTACCGTTAGCCTGACGGCCCTCTGCTTTGGGCAGGAGGGCTATAAGGCAAGGGCGGCTTTTGTTACCCTTGCCTGGAGTTTTTTACCCTGGATTTTCCTTGGTCCGATTTCATGCTTCTGGAAGGTGCTCGGACCCGCACACGTGCTCTTTATGGCAGTGCCTCTTGTCTGGATTCTCGTCCTACAAATTATCGCAGTCAAATCGAGTTTCGAAATGAAAGCATGGCAATCGCTTGCGCTGGTCCTGCTCGTACCGCCCCTCCTATCTTGGTTTCAGCTTCTTCAGTTTATGCAGGCGCTTACAGCAACACTCGGTTCGTTGATATAAACTGCAAAAAAATGGCAAAGTGGAAAGTACTTGCAATTGTAGGTCCGACCTGTACAGGCAAAACGGCTCTCAGCCTTGCCGTAGCAAAAAAATTTCCGGCTGAGATTATCTGCTGCGACAGCCGCAACGTATACAAATATTTCGATCTTGGCTCTGCAAAACCAAGCATGGCAGAGCGTGAAGCTCTTCCCCATCATTTAATAGATCTGGCTGAACCGGATCAGGAATTTACGGCAGGACAATTTGCCAAGCTTGCCTCTGTTGCAATTGAAGATATTTCGACCCGCAATAAATTGCCTGTACTTTGCGGCGGCACCGGTTTCTACGCAAAAGCGCTTTTGCAGGGTCTTTCAATTCCTCCGATTGGACCTCAAAATCAACTGCGAGAAGAAATGCGCATCGAAGAAAGTAAGAATCCAGGAATTCTGCATGAGAAACTCAAAAAGCTAGATCCTTCAACTGCATCACGCTTAAATCCCAGGGATATTTTCAGAATCACAAGAGCTCTTGAAGTGTGTATTGTAAGCGGCAAAACATTTTCAGATCTGGCAGGCTCAAAGGAATCTCCTTACGATGTTCTCTGGATTGGACTTACGATTAAGAACAGAGAAAAACTCAAAGAGCTTATAAAGGTCCGCTTGAAAGAGCAAATGGCATCCGGAATGCTTGATGAAGTAGAAAAACTTTACAGCAAATACGGCGAGAATCAAAAATTGATTAATACGGTCAATTACAGAGATCTGATCAAATACATCAAAGGCGAATACAGTATGGAAAGAGCCATGGAGGAAGCTGAGCGGCACAACTTTCAGCTTGCACGCAGGCAGATGATGTGGTTCAAAAGCAACCCCGAAATTAAGTGGTTTCACGTGGACGAATTATCCCGAGAAAAAGTTGAACTAGATGTAATTGAAATGACAGAAGCCTTTTTCTTCTCGTGCTGACAATAGTTTTGACGATCGCCTCCATCAAAAAAACTTGAAATGCAATTTGAATTTGAAAGATTGGGCTTCCTAAAACCAGATTTGGCGATATACTGAATAAGGACTTCTTGATTACCCGGTCTAACCCGTTCAAGCTCAAATTTAAAGCTCACAAAAAGAAGAGATAGAGCTCATAAATGCAAACAATGAATTTGGCTCTTTTCTACACACGGACCTGAATCATGCCAAGCAATCAAATTGAAAATTACTGGACCCAGCCAGTGCCCTGGAGTGACGGTAGTCTTTCTGCAAGGCTCTGCCGGAGCGAAAACGGTGTAATGGTTACGGTACCCGAAGTCGACATATGTTGTTACGGACGCTCGCAACAAGAAGCCTTATTGCGTTTGTTCAGCAATTTGCTGAAGTACTACAACGAGCTGAAAGATAAGGATGCTCTAAATATGCGCCAGAAAACTCATTTCAAGCTATTGAAAAACTGGGTCAAAGGCATAGAGCAAAAAATGTGCGCAGGCGAGTCTGTTTTAAGCCTGGCAGGTAGAGGCTAAATACTTAATTCAGTTGTCGAAGAAACTTATTTTAAGGAGTTCCTGTTGAACTCTTGACGCGTTTTTTTCGTCTTAAGATTTATATGAGCATAAGAAGCCCTTTTTACAAGAACAGAGGCTTGCGCATTTTGCAGGCGTTGATTTTCCTCTTGGCTGTTTTCTATGTGCAAGAGGCAAATTCAGAACCAGCAGCGGCAAATCACAATTATGTGGCAAATTTAGATTCGATGAAATTTCATATTCGTTCCTGCCAGTTCGGACAAATCATGGCCCGGAAACGCAGGGTTTATTTTCAAACGAAAAATATGGCCCTAGCCGCAGGCATGAGTCCCTGCGCATGGTGCCAGCCTCGATACTGGACAGAAGTCAAAGCCGAAATTTTAAAGCTCAAAGATGAGCAAAGAACTGAAACTGGAACAACTTCCTGCAACTGAAGTCAGATCGGCAGCTTGCACCATATTTGATACCGGAGGCAGTTATTCAAACCAGCACTCGGATTTTGCAAGCTTAATCAAACATTTCCGATTCTTAGTCGGCCTTGCATTTTGCTTGGAAGTAGTTCGGGACTGAGTTAACGGAGCCCTAACTAAATTAGAGTGTGGTATAACAATTTGAGGGTTAAACTATCCAGGATTAGTTCATGGCAACCGTTTTAGACAGAACAGTTCAGGCACTGGCCGACGTAACTGGATTTATTGTCGACCGTACTGTCATTCCAGAACAGGTTATCGGACAGGCCTGGATCATATCCAAGAGCAGGATGGTTGTTCTTGCCAGCTCCATTTGCAATTATGCAGATGCGCCCTGGGCTCTTTTAGTCAAGTTTCCGTATCCCGACCTCACATTTTCTGTAAAAGCCATAACGCTGCATCCAGAGTTCAACAAAAGAGCAATGAGAGATGCCTACCTTGCACAGGCAAATCAACTTTTACCCAGCCTGCCGGTTCTTGAAAATGACATAGCTACAATCACCATTGACGCCGAAATCCCGGACCTGCAACCGGATCGGATTCAGGAGCTTAACAGAGCCCTTTCATTGCAGTTGACAATTTCGACACAGGATCTCTCCGGTGTAATGCGGGCAGGCGAAACAGGCAATATATTGCAAAAGGCAATTGTAAGTGGGCGAAATGGCATTCTTAATTTTTACGATGAGCGAAAAGTGCCATTCTGCAGAATGCTTCTACAAGGTGGTCGCATTCTTAAAGCTACATTCAACAATCTCCAAAATGAATTTGCAGTTTGTGAGCTGATGTGGCGAAAACCTGGAGGTAACTTTGTTTTGCAATCGCAGAATAGTCTCTCATGGGGAGGCATTCCAGATATAGCAATGTCCACGGACCAGCTGGCAAACGAAGCAAACAGGCGCACCCAGGATTTACCCCGTATGCTTGATGCTCTGGGCGGCCCCAATGCCCGCTATTTGAGAACCCGTCAGCAGATCGACCTGAATCAGATCAATGACAAAATACGATGGGTCGTGGAAAGAATGTGGCCTGTTCTGGATGGGGCTCTGCCGCTTACCAAACTTTCTGAGCGCCTGGCAATCGACACGTATACCGCCTTGCAAGCGCTCTGGGAAATGAAGCATCTCGGACTGGTGAATCTTGCAAGCGATGATCAGTATCATCGTTCCGGACAGCTTGGTCCACCGCTTACGCCGGCCCATGATATTGATCTGCAGTTCTGGGACACTCTACAAGGATTTTACCTGGATGATTTATCTACAAATCCGGTAACCGTCCAGGGAAATTACTTCGGTTCAAGCCATCTGCTTCGCCTGACCCAGCTTTTGCACACCATGCCCTTTCCTGCTTGCAAATACGGCGCAATCGTTCTCAAAGATGGAAGACTGGTTGGATTGCATAACGGTAAATTCACGGCAGTGATGGCGAGCCCGCCCCCTTTTGGGCTCGGACAAATGACCTGGATTGGCTGCCTTACTGAAATGAGTGCAAAGAGAATGCGCGGCGCCGGTATGGAAACCGAGATTGAGCAATCCGAAGAATTACCGAACACACTTGCTGGACGGGGCACCATTACCGGCATCAAATCCAGGCAACTTCAGCAAGCAGTCGTCGACGCGAGCTCATCCAGTACATCGTTAAAAAGCCCAACTACAGAGCACGAGCTTGATCAGCATACTCCTCCTGAACATGCTGAACCTGACTTTCTGCAAAAAATCACCAAGATTCAACTTCTGGGTGCAAGCGGAGCTCTATTTATAGTTGGGCTACTGATTGGTTTCAGCATGGCACCCAGACCTGCAGCAATTACAACTCAGACACCGGCAAACAACACCAGCAGTTCGCCAGTTGCATCTAAATCTCCACTTACGGGTCAAAAAGCTCCGGACGGAGCCAAAGTCTTAAAATCCGTGCTTAAGCAAGCTAATCTAAAGAACACTTCAATTCCTCCATTTGTTTTTACCGATACCTCGGCCGAAACCACTCCCAAGCCGTCTTTCGGTCTTGAGTCTGAGCAGGGGAACCAGAAGATTATCCTGGCGCTCTGGCCTGATCAAGATCTCCACAACATAGTGGAAAAAAATTCCACACAGCCGCCCTTTATACCGCTAAAACCGTTCAAAGGTAAGGTAATCGGCAAGGGAGACATGCCGAGCCATAACATCCACTGGAAAGCCACCCGTTACTTGAATAAGGAAGACAAGGAGACTGTGGCTCTAGTTGCAGCGTTTCCAACAGTAAAAGGCGACCAATCGATTCTTTTGGTGGCAATGCCATATAAAGGAGAGGGTGAACTCGACTTTACTTACACATTGAACATGATTGAGCGCATGTTCAAGGAAGGCTCCAAACAACAGGAAGATGAGGACGAAGATCAGGGCAGCACTCAAGAAGCTAGCGAGGAAGAAATTGACGCCTATAGAATTAAAGTGGGCGAATCAATCAAGTCTGCATACAGGGCTCCCTTAGATGCTGAAAGAGCTAACCGCTGTGTTGTAAATTTCCTAATCGGTCAGGGCGGAAAAGTAACCAAGCTTGAACTCAAATACGCTTCAGGCATGGACGAAGTGGACAAAGCCGTACAGAAGGCAATAACAGGCAGCGAGCCGTATCCGCCCCCTCCCACCACAAAATCAGGCACGATCCCGGTTCAAGTCACTATGCAGGGTGGGGACTTCGCCTTCACCGAATTCTAAACAGTAATCCTGAAAAGCATTAATAGCTAAAGAGAAGAGCCGGCAATTGCCGGCTCTTCTGGCACTCAGGCCTCAGTTGGCGGAGCAGGAGGGACTCGAACCCCCAACCCCATTACAGGGCAGCCGCTTTCAAGGCGGTTTCTTCATCCAGCCAGGTCTGCTCCATTTAAAATGCTCCGTTCGCTCCTCCGTCGCTCACTCCGCAATTCAAGCCGCTTCGCTATCGGGGCTCCTCGCCCCTCTGCTCAGCTCGCCTTCCTCACCGTTCGCTCCTCCGTCGCTCACTCCGCAATTCAAGCCGCTTCGCTATCGGGGCT
>CAZTQO010000002.1:214888-237638 GCA_964615655.1 uncultured Candidatus Obscuribacterales bacterium
CCTCGCCCCTCTGCTCAGCTCGCCTTCCTCACGATTTGAACCATCGAGCTCACTTTGCAGCTTGCTGGCCTACAATATTACATTCTACGACAGAATAAATTGCGCTTGAAGCAATCGTTAAGGGCTAAATGAAGAAAGAGATGTCAACAAAGGGCAAGCGCCTGGACCTCTTACTGGAAGAGCAGGGCTTCTGTCCATCAAGGCAGGTGGCAAGAACAGCAATCATGAACGGCGCTGTTCTTGTCAACGGACAAAAAATCACAAAAGCCGGAACACTTATAAAGGAAGGCGCGAAGATCGAACTAACAAGCTCTTTCCAGAATCCGAAATATGTGAGCAGGGGCGGACTCAAGCTGGAAAAAGCGCTTAAGGAATTCAAAATAGATTGCAACAATCGCATTTGCATGGATATTGGCGCATCCACAGGTGGCTTCTGCGACTGCCTGCTCAAAGCAGGGGCAGCGTTTGTTTTTGCCATTGACGTCGGTTATGGCCAGCTTGCCTGGTCGCTACGAACGGATTCCAGAGTAAAGGTAATGGAACGAACCAACGCTCGAAATCTCTCACCTGAGATTTTGCTTTCCGACCAGAATTCAGAATTGCCCAGCCTTGCTGTTATCGATGTTTCTTTTATCTCGCTTGCAAAAATATTGCCGGCAGTAAAACGTTGCCTTGCAGCTAAGGCATCAGAAATCGTAGCCCTGGTAAAACCGCAGTTCGAAGCCGGTCCTGAGCAAGTAGGCAAAAAAGGAGTGGTTCGCTCAAAAGAAGTTCATAAACAGGTGATTAGCCAGGTAATAGCTGATGCTGAAAAACTTGGACTCTTTGCTTCAAGGCTCAGTTTCTCGCCCCTCAAAGGACCGGAAGGAAATATTGAGTTCTTGCTTCTATTGAATGAATGCTCGGCAAACGAATTTAGAGTGAATCAGAACGAGATAGATAAGATTGTGGAGCTTGCTCAATCACTTTAGCTGTAATTTGAAGGCTGCTCATCACAAAAGAAGAAGGGAATTCCTGATTGGAATTCCCCTCTGAATCTTCGTCACATATAAGGGTCAATTATTTACCCATAATCTTTTTGGCACCGTTGCCCATGGCACTGAATCCTTTCTTGGTTCCGTCCCAGAGTTTCTTGGGTCCCCACATGATTCCTTTTCCGATGGTCTTTGCCCCCTCAACCATTTTGTTGTCATCAGCATAGGCCGGGCTTGCAGCCGCCATTGACAGAACAAAGAGTCCCTGCAGGGACAAACAAACAAATTTCCTCATCTCATACTCCTTGACGGAAGCCCAGTCGATTAGTAAGCCACTTAACTAGTTTACAGCAAAGATGCAAAAGCGGTGCAAGCCGAGCAAAATCCAACACACAGTAAAACAGCGGAGGCGCTTGCAGGTTAATATATGTCAACCACTTATGCCTAAGTTCTCCAACGTTTTCATTGGTCCTGCGGTCCGCGCGTCTCTGCACAAAGTTGTGCAGCCCCGCGAGCACAAAAAATTCTGGAGCCTGGTTTGCCGGCTGAAGGAAGGAAGTTTTGAAATTCCTGGTTTGAATGTAGAAAAACTGCACGGCAAAACCAGCAAAATTTATTCGGCACGCATGAGCAAGGAGATGCGCCTGATTTTCTCAATTAGAAACGATAGTGATCGTGAAAGCTCACTGATAATTCATGAACTGAACCATCATGATCAGGCTTACACCAGAGCCGAACGCAGCAGCCTTAGTGAAAACAAACTTGAAAATGCAAACGAGTTGATCTGGCAAAATCTTTCAGTTGAAAACGAGCTTGAAGAAAGCAATGAGCTTGAACTTGAACTCGAACTTGAAATTGAAAGCGACAATACAAAAGGCGAAGGGCAGTTGTTTAGGGTTCCCTACTATTTGCTTTCAGATCCAGGCAAGTATTTGCAGTTTGAAAAGACACTCGACAGATACCTGCTTTTGAGCGAGGAGCAGGAAGATATTCTCTCGGTGAAAGACAGGGCCTTCCTGGTGCAAGGTCCGGCAGGCAGCGGCAAGACCACCCTGGCTCTGTTTGCGGCCCTGAATTTTTACGAGCAGAACACAGAAGACTCTATATATCTCTTTACTTACCATGAGGAACTTGCGTGTGTTTGCCGCGCATACACAGTGAATCTTTTAGGTGAGGACAAGGATGATACAAAGAGCGGCATCAGAGTATTCTCATATATCGATTTCTGCCGCAGGCATCTCAGACACTACCTGGAAGAAAAGGACCGTACTAAAAGGTTGATCGCGAGAACAGAATCCGTTCAGTTATTGAGCCAGATTCTGAGCCAGAAATCCCGATGGGAAAGACAATACGACCCAGAAAAGCTATTCGGGCTGTTTTATTCGATCTTGAAAGGTCGTTTCATGCCGGGCACAGAAAAGCTGCCCGCATGCAAAGAAGACTATGAACGCATTTTTAGAGACTACGGCCGCACTCCCGATAGTTTTGAGGACAATCTTGAAATTTTTTCTCTATACCAGCAAAAACTCGTCCGGAACAGGATGCTTGACGAAGCTGACATTATACGGCTGAGCTACGAATCACTCAAAAAAAATGCATTACTTGCAGAATCAGAACAGAGGCTGTTTATTGTCATAGACGAAGTTCAGGATTTCACTGAACTCGAATGGAAATCAATCTTGCTTTTCTGGGAAAACCACTGCAAACACCACAAAGGAGTTCCCGGCTTTCCATTTCTTTCAGGAGACACTAATCAGAACATCAGCAAATCGGGGTTTCGCTGGCAGGAACTCGAATCATATCTTCAGTCCATACTCTCCAAACTACACAGGCCCAGATCACTATCTAAAATTACACTGCACAAAAACTATCGAAACACGCTTCAAATTCACCAGCTCGCAGTTTTCATAAGAAAATTCGCTTCAGAATTAAGCGACCTCGGGCTGGCGCCGGATCTGGTAGGTCAGCGTCCGGCTTTTGTTGTTGCAGACGAAAGCGAACTTGTTTCTTTTCTAAAGAAACATGGAAACAACCGTACTCAAGAGAACCCTCTGGTTGTTCTGGTTGAAGCAGAAGAATCACTGAATCGCATGAGAAAAGAATTGAGCGATTGCAGCTCTGTCTTTCTTCTATCTCTTGCAAACAGCAAGGGAATGGAGTTTGAAGACGTAATCATCCACAGGGCATTTTCATCCTGTTCCGGAGCTGGGAACAACAAAACAAACAGTGAAGCATCAAGACTTTTTGATCTCTGGTATATGGGTATTTCAAGAGCGCGCAAGAACCTGCTGCTCTTTCTTAACAATAATGATGCCAAAGCATTGAAGGAATTGCTTTCGGAGCGTTTTGACGAGTTTATCAACCTGGTAGATATCAAAGACGCAGAAGAAGCACTGGAGTCGTTCTGGGCAAGCAGAGAGCAGGAAGTACCGAATTATAATGTGATCTTTCTTGAACGCAAGATAGCAGAAGATCTATTCAACCAGTACCTGAAAGAAAAATCAAATACGACTGATAATCAAGACTTGTCCGGCTATGCCCAGACCTGCAAAGAGCGAGCATTGAGCCTCTGGCGGCGCTGCCATGATTACGGTTCTTTAGGTAAAGCGTTGATGGAGCTCAAACAATATGAAGAAGCTGCAGGATTTCTTGATCGTTCCGGTTACATCTATGAATCTGCAAATTGTTACGAGGCTAACGGGCAGTATTTGCTTGCAGCTGAACAATACGAAACACTCGAATTCTATGAAGACGCCGCACGTTCGTACCATGCTGCTGAAAATTTTCTAAAAGCCGGCATTTTGTATGAGAAAACAGGAAACTGGGCGAAAGCCGCCGAGGCCTTTGCTGATGCTCTTGAATTAGATCGGGCGGCAATTAACTGGGAAAAAGCCGCCAGCCCCAAGAAAGCGGCAGATATTTATCAAAGTAGAGACAAGTGGCAGAAAGCCGCCGAGCTTTACTTGCAGGCAGAAGATTACCTGAATGCGGCCCAGATGTATTTGAGACTGGAGAATAAACTCGACGCGGCCAGCTCATTTCAAAAAGCAGGACAGTACAAAAAAGCACTTGAACTCTATGAATCATTAAATTGCTGGTCCGAAGCAGCAGAAGCAGCAAAAGAAGCTGCGTTGCATAAAAGGGCAGCAGATTTGTATGCAAAGCTCAAAGACTTTAGTCAGGCAGCACTGGCATATGAAAGAGCCGGCAGGCTTGATTCAGCAGCGCTTATGTATGAGAAAGCAGGACTCTGGTCAAAAGCACTTGAACTTTCCGAGCACAGCTCCGACATCCTGCTCAAAGCCCGAATCAAAGAAAAGATGGGAGAATTCCAAACTGCAGCCGAGCTATTCTTAAAAGCCGGAGCTATTGCCGAAGCTGCGTACAGTCTTGAGAAAGCACAAGAATTCGAACAAGCAGCAGATCTCTTTCTGAAAAGCAAGCTGCTTGTGCAAGCAGCAGCTTGCTTTGCCAGAATAGACAGGAATATGGATGCAGCCAAACTATATGTGGTATCAGGGCTGTGCAATGCTGCATATGAACTTGTTGTAAGCGCAAAAACATCAAAAGCAAGCCATTCAGATGAATCAGGTCTTAAGCAGCTGATCGAATGGTGTCTTGAAAATAAAAAGCTCGGCCCGGCGGCACAGCTCCTCGAACTAAACAAAGACTATCCTGCCGCGGCGGCATACTTCAAAGAATGTTTGATGCTCGATAAAGCTGCCCATTGTTTGGAAAAGTGCGGCAAATTTTCAGAGGCCGGAGGAATCTACCAGGAGGCAGGAAACTGGCAAAAAGCCGCAGACTGCTACCGCAATGCAAAGGAATGGGAGCAAGCAGGACTTTGTCTGGAAAAGTTACAGAACTGGGCAGAGGCAAAAACAATGTATGAACGATCAGGCAACAACGAAGGTGTTAGCAGATGCAAGAATGCTTTGAACTGGTTCTGAGATTTGCTCGGTCCGCCAGATGACAACTTCCAGCGAAACACTTGCAACACAAGCCTTTTTGCCCCAGGCGCCTGAACGCAATGTCAGTAAAAGTACTCGACTCGCTCCCCGCTGCTCGAGGCAAGCAGTTTAATTTATATACAGACAGGTATATATACACAAGCAAAGTAGCGGAGCAAGGAGTATCAATTTCGTCATGACTCTTTATGCAGATCTCCATCGCCATCTAGGCGGCGCCTTACATCCGCGGATCATTTACAAATTTCTTCAAAAGAACGACCACGAAATTTTGAGTTACTTTCCTGACTATGACGGATTTCTCAATTGGTTTACCCGCCCTTGCAGAACGCTCGAGGAGTTCATCAAGATTCACAGCCTGGTCGAAGAGCTCCAGAGTCTAGAACACTTGCCATACTTCTGTTTACGGCTTTGCCGCGGGGCCTACACTTTTGAAAACTTGCAGTATATGGAGATACGATACAACCCGTATTTTAGAACTGACAAATCACTAACTATTCCGAAACGAATTGCCCAGATGACCGACATAGTCGAAGTAATTACTGCAAATCTTCGCCCGGCGGAATACCCAATTACTGTTAAACAGATACTCTGCCTTGATCGAAGACTCAGCAGTCACATCAATGAGGCCATACTCAGAGTAGCAAAAGAAAATTTGGGCCCGGTTGTGGGGATCGATCTTGCTGGTCCGGAAATTGAACCGGAGAAGTGGGACGTATGGGTTAAGCTCCTTGCCAAAGCAAGGGCAACGGGACTGAAAACCACCGCCCATCTTGGGGAAACAGGTATAGACAATGTGCACACTCAGTACTTTGCCGTACTGGATAGAATTGGTCACGGCATACATATCCCACTTGTAAAACCTGAGCTGCTTAAAGAATTGGCAAAGCGACAGATCACTCTTGAGGTTTGTCCAACAAGCTACAGACAAACCGGCGTTCTCAAGGACTTCCATCAGCTGAAAACCGTCTTCGATAGGTGTCGCAAGGCCGGTGTTGCCATCGCAATCTGCACAGACAACCCTGGGCGTAATCCGGCCCCCTGCACCCTCCCTGGTGAGTACGAGAGGTTAATCGACCACGACGTCATTGACTTTTCGGATTTGAAATCAGTGCAAACTGAAGGCTTCAGATCTGCATTCGGATACGCAGGAAGCTCACGCCCATAGTTCACGTCTGTCAGGCAGTTCCGGTGTTGCGCCAGCAATATTATAATATCGCATATGGTATCATTAGTTTCGTCCCTGAGAAGCGCTCTCAAACTGTTAGATGTAAACATTTCATGTATTAGCATCTAGACATTTTTGATTTGATCAAAAATCTCCCGGCTCCAAGATCTCCGGCAAAGTGAATCTGTTGGGAATCCAGTTTTCATCAGGATTTTCACGATATTTGATAAGATGATTTCAGTTCAATCGGAAAAGAGGAAGGTTTAAGTCCGAAATGATCTGACTCAATAAAACGAAAAATTGCAAAAAAAAATTTTTCGGGGTCTTTTTGGTCTTTCGAAGCCCATACACCACACAAGGTATCACGATGAAGACTGGCTTCAAAAGCCGAACTTCGAAAGAGAAAGCAGGCGAGGATTGAAAAATATCGAATCGGGGAATGGATCATTTTCAGAGGTGGGTGGTCTTGCAATTTCTTCAGATTGAAAGTAACCTATTTTATGTGTGGTGTGATCAAAGAGAGTATCCACATGCTCTCTCACTAAAAGTGGTGGCACAAGCGAAATTGTTCTGAGAGGGTTCCAAACTAAAGCCTTATGGAATACCCGATGGTCTTAGCTGATATCAGATAAAGAAACCTGAAGGCCGTACCAGACGGAGTAAATGAAAAGCTCATCCAAGAATTTTGCTTGTGACCATTCTATATATATGTAGGAGGAACATTAATGGCAGCAACAAAGCCAAAGAAGAGGAAAGCCAAGAAGCGGGCCAGCATATCGCCGGCAGCAGCTGCTGAAACAACAGAAGCTGCTCCGAAGAAAGCTACCAAGCGTAAGGCTGGAGCTAAGAAAACTGCGGCTAAAAAGCCCGCAGCCAAAAAAGCAGCAGCCAAGAAACCGGCCGCCAAGAAAAAGACCGCTGCCAAAAAGACTGCAGCCAAAAAGCCAGCAGCCAAAAAAGCAGCAGCCAAAAAGCCAGCAGCCAAGAAAAAGACTACTGCCAAAAAGACTGCAGCCAAAAAGCCCGCAGCCAAAAAAGCAGCAGCCAAAAAGCCCGCAAAAAGAAAAACTACTGCCAAAAAGACTGCGACCAAAAAGCCCGCAGCAAAAAAAGCAGCAGCCAAAAAGCCCGCAAAAAGAAAAACTGCAGCAAAAAAACCGGCAGCCAAAAAGACTGCAGCCAAAAAGCCCGCAGCAAAAAAGGCTAAAGCCCCAAAAAAGGCAGCAGCAAAAAAGACAACCCGCAAAAAAACAACCCGGAAGCCTAAGGCAGTAGCAGTAGCTGCTCCGGCATCCAACGGCGGCGAGTCAGCTTCCTAAAGCTACTGATAAAAAAGAGTAAACAGGGGGGGTCAGAAATGGCCCCCCTCTCTTTATGGTGGTAAAGAAAGCCGGGCCAAACTTTGCATCGCAGGCTATTCAAAAGCTGCAATAACTTTGCTACAACGGGTACATTTGAGGAATGCAAAAACCGTTCGATGCATATTGAACCGATATCGAATATCACAGGGAGATATATATGAAGAAGTTCTCGAAAACAGAATTGCTGGCAATTCTTGCTGCCGCAGGCGTATGCTCAAGCACTGCCGCAATAGCCAGCAATGTTGATACGAATGATGACACTAATGCTCTGGGGAAACTTGAGCATCAGGGGCGAAGCTATCTGGGTGACGAATCAAGTTGCGGAAAAGGTTCATGCGGAAAAGACGAAAAGGGGGCCGAAGCCGCCAAAGAAAAACATAAAGCCAAAAAAGAAACTAAGAAAGCAGGCAAGAAAAAAGAAAAGAAGGACTCAGAAGAAAAGAAAGAAGCAGAGAAAGCTCCAGAAGGAACATAATGCCTGGCAGTCAAGCACTATTGACAGCCAATTCGCGATTCAGACATTTCGTTCCTTATATATATGAATCAAGGGTGTTCGTTTGAAACGAACACCCTTGATTTCTGGAATTACAAACTGTTGCGCCCGAGACCATGGACTGGGACAATCTTGTACCGATTTTACACAGCTATAACCTTTATATAAGATCGTTTTTGTCTTTACCATCTAACATGCTTAACAGACTCCCTGTCGGTTGTCATGCGGACAATGTCGATTATCGGGAGTTGTTCGAGTGGTTAATTACAGTCAACTAAACAAACAAAAAGGTAGGAGACTTACATGGATAATCTTTCTAAAGTTCAACTTGCTGCCGCACTTGTTGCAGCTCTCGGTATCGCAACACCTGCTCTGGCAGAAGACACTACAAATGCTGACACCACAGCCAAAACAAAGCTAGCCAAGAAGGAAAAGAAAGAAAAGAGTTCCGAAGGCGAAGGCGAAAAGTCTTGCAAGAAAGCCGAAGGCGAAAAGTCCTGCAAGAAAGCCGAAGGCGAAAAATCTTGCAAGAAGGGCGAAGGCGAAAAGTCCTGTAAGAAGGGCGAAAAGAAAGCCGAGAAAAAGGCTGAAAAGAAGGGCGAAAAGTCCTGCAAGAAAGCTGAAGGCGAAAAGTCCTGTAAGAAGGGCGAAGGCGAAAAGTCCTGCAAGAAGGGCGAAGGCGAAAAGTAAACCCGAACTCTCTTGTTTGACCAATCAAAATGAACTGAAGGGCAAAGGTCTCCATGGCAACAGATTTTCTACGCCAAAAAACAAATCTTCCAGAACTTGGAATCGGTTTGGGTTTGCGCAGAGAAATGTACACGGAGACCTTTGCTGCCAGTTCAGAGATAGATTTTCTGGAGATTGCACCGGAAAATTACATGGACACAGGTGGCGCACCGCGCAAAAGACTGCGTGCTGCGCTTGAAAAATTCCAGATAATCAGTCATGGCCTCAATCTTTCAATTGGCAGCACAGACGATCTCAATTATGACTATCTCAAATGCCTGAAAAAGCTTCTGGACGAAATGAACGCTCCCTGGTGGAGCGACCACTTGTGTTTTACAAGCGTTGACCAGCTTTATATTCAAGATTTATTGCCGCTTCCTTTCAATAAAGAGGCAATAAATCATGTGGTCGAGCGAATTAAGTGGGTTCAGGATTTTATTGAACGCCCCTTTCTGCTTGAGAACATTTCATTTTACATGTACATGCCTGCCTGCCAGATGAAAGAAACGGAATTCATCCAGGAAATTACAGAGAAAGCTGACTGCGGGCTGCTGCTTGACGTAAACAACGTGATTGTAAATTCAATCAATCATAACTTCGACGCCGGGCAATATGTGAGTGAGCTACCGCTTGAACGTGTTGTCCAAATTCACGTCGCCGGCCACAAAAAGATCGGAGATTACATCATAGATACGCACGGCGCACCGGTGATTGATCCCGTTTTCGAGCTGCTTGATCTGGTATTAAAAAAGACTCCGGATCTAAAAGGAATAATGCTTGAGCGAGATCAAAATTTTCCCGATTTTTCAGAGATCCTTTTCGAACTAAAAAAACTCAGAGAAATAGCTAATTCAAACGGACTTTATCTGGGCAAGGAGTTGAGTTCCAATCTGATCAACTCAGAAAGCAGAAAATTACCGGATCAAATGAACGAATTCTCAGCGATATCCAAAAAGGACAGAGGTAAAGAAGCCCGTGCCGTCACTGTATGAGATTGAAAAAGCATACTGCACCCTCTGGATGAACCAGGAAGCAAGACTCTGGCTGAGATCAGGCAGAAAAGGCAAGCTCCCGGAATCAGTTAAAGCAATTGCCCCTGCAATTCTCGAGAACCTGGATGAAAAAGGTGCTTCAGTTTATGCGGGTACTATTAACTGGGAACATCACAATATGGCCGATACCATTTTTCCGTATTGCGCAAAAGCAGTAGGGGAAGACTGGGATCTGGTAGTTGTGGACTATTACAAAAACTATCCTTCCGATCATTTCAACTTCAACAAAATTTGCCGCCACTTCCCGGAATATCTGCTGAAGAAGCGCCAGGATCTGATCAAGAAATATCCTTATCTTGCCGAGCTTGCCCATTACGAATGGTTGGAGCTTGAAAAATTTGAAGATGAGTCTGAGATTAAAAGAGGCGATAAGATTCCAATTGAAGGACTTGCTGAAATCAACGTCTACTGCCCTCTGGTCAATCCGACTTTGAGCATTTGCCGTTATGAATATCCCATTGCAGAGATATCGGACAATTTCGAAAACAAAAAGCGTCCCAAGAAACGCTTTGGCAAGAAAGCCTGCATAATGGCAATTTACAGAGATGCAGAAACTCATCACACACGATTCATCGAGCTAGGTGAGGCAAGCGCAGCAATAATCGAAGAAGCAGCACGACAGGAGACTTCCTATATCGACCTGCTCAAGTTGACCCTGAGCCTCACAGCAGAATTGGCGCCGGAGTCTGCAACACTTGAATTCTTGAATTTGATTGATGAACTGCAAAACGACAATATTTTTGTTGGCTCTAAAATGAAAGGGGAAAAGAATGCAATCTAAGTTTTACCTGAAAGCGTTTGCAATTGCGCTTTCATTGAGCTTTGTCTGCCCGGCTTTTGTGGAAGCCCGCAGCTTCAAAATCGGAGATGACAAAGGCCGCGACCTTGTAAGTTTCAACTCGGATGCGGCACTGGAACTTATCGTAGGCAACACAAATAAAATTGATGGCGAAATAAACCTTGACGACTCGCTGGATTTGAGCAAGCCAATCGAGGCAAAATTCGACGTGGATCTGGCATCGATCGATACGGGAATTCCATTGCGCAACGAACATATGCGCGACAATTTTCTTGAGACAAAAAAATATCCGAAAGCAAGTTTCGTTTTGAAAAAGCTAGTAAATCCTCCCGGCAAATTGCTGCCCGGAAAAACAGTAAAGCTCAATGCGGAAGGCGAGTTTAGCTTGCATGGCAAAACAGTGAGCAAAAAAATCCCGATCAATGTGACTTATCTAACTAAATGCAAAGCCACTGAAACCAAAAGACCTGATTGCGATTTGATCCAGTTCAAGACCAGCTTCCCGGTGCCTTTTAAGGACCACGATATCAAGCGACCCGAAATAGTTTTTCAGAAGCTCGCGGATACTGTAATCGTCACAGTTTCAGCTACAGCGTATAATCAAGTCGGGGGAGCCAGTAGCAAAGAGAGCGCCGATTCAAAAACAGCTGCTAAACCCGCCAAAAAGTAGAACACTCAACTGCGGCGACAAGCAACCGGAAAATGGCTGATACAGCTGCCAGTGGGGACACCAGGTTTTATGTGACCCCCTCGCTCAATCCGAAATCACGCAATGAGCGCTATAAACGCGTTCATTACTATGTTTCGCAGATGGGTATCTCTGTTTCAGCCAGGCTCAAAGAACGATTGCTTGCGATCAGGGGGCTTGCAGAAAAAATCAAGGATCCGGACCTTGCGGCACTTGCTGCAAAAAACTTTTCGGAAGAGGAGTTTCTGCCGGCCGTCAAAGAGCTGCTCTGCATCTGGATTCACCTTGATGCCGCCGACCAGGGCGGCGACCTGATGCCGGCCTGGCTCATGAACTATCTCAAACTGGCACTTTATGCAAGTGACTATCTGATTGGAGAACCAAATGCCATGGAGGTTATGGACCTTCATTCGGACTGCTCCAACCTCGACTCTTTATGCAGCGAAGTAGCCATAAAAGCTTGTCAATACCTGGGCTTCGGAGCCGCCTCTGCGGCTTTTGCCCCCGGAATCAAGCCCTTGCTTACAGAATCGCGCCCAATCAGGCAGGCCCATTTGAAAGACTCTTTAACTAATAGCCTCGAGGAGCTCAAGAGCGGGCCGGTCTAGTAGATTAACTTGTCGGATAAAATGTTATCTGCTTTAAGATTTAGGGTATATTGCCATGACGAAGCAGGTTGGAAGGCTAAGATAAGGCATATGGCAGACGAACCAGAAAATATTAAAGAGAGTCCCCAGGAAGCGGCCCCCGCACCTGATTTCAACAGCGCACAGCTTTTAAGTGAGCTCGCTCCTCAAGGCGACAATCAAATTGCCGAGCTCCCACCGCTTGACAAAATCAACGAAAACTTTTCAAACACCAAATTGCTGGGCGGCGAGTTCGATCCGAAGATGGCCGCCGAAGCAGGGAAACTTGCTCAGTCCTATCCATTCAGCCAGCGCTTCCTGACAAAATCAGCCTGAGATTGTTTTTAGTTTAATCGAAGCTAAGCTTTAATCAAGGCTCACCTTAAGCTTGAGCGCCTCTTGCAGCCTGGCCATATATTCCGGCTGTGGGATGTCTATGGCACCGAATTTGCTCAGATGCCCGGTCATGAACTGGCAATCGAGCAAAATAAATCCACGCTCTCTCATTCTTTCCACAAGGTAAATCAGGGCGCATTTTGAGGCATCGGTCACAGTGTGGAACATTGACTCGCCCATAAATGCTCCACCTAGGCTTACTCCGTAAAGACCGCCGGCAAGATGCCCTTCATAATAAGCTTCCACGCTGTGAGCAAGCCCCCGCTTTTGCAATTCGCTGTATGCATCATAGATTTCGTCAGTTATCCAGGTATCGTCCCTGGCTGCGCAGTAAGCCATTACTTCAGTCCAGGCGGCATTGAGCTTGTATTGAAAACGTCCCTGCCTGTAGGTGCGGGCGAGCCTCTTAGGAATATGAAAATTATCCAGATCCATGATGCAGCGAGGATCCGGAGCATACCATTTAACCGGAGCCTGCGGATTATTGCTGTCACCCATAGGAAAAACTCCCATCGAATAAGCCTGGACAATCAAATCTGCAGTAAGTCGTTCTGCCACGAAGATTTTCTCCGCCGGATCAAGCCTTAAGATACTAGTTGCTTTTTTTCTTGGTCTCAGATGGGGTTAAGCTGCGAATAAAAGCAATAATATCTGCAAGATCCTGATCGCTCATTTTGTCTTTGCCGTATTCAGGCATCCCCTTGCTGCTTATGCCCTCACGAATCACTTTGCCCAGAGCCTGATCGTTATTCACAGGAAAACGCTTCAGAAAGCCGGGTCCTCTTAAAGGCCGCTCCGGATTTAGATTGTTGTATCCGTCATGATGGCAGAGTTCGCATTGCATGTTTTGGAAAAGGCTTTTACCTCTTTTGGCATCTCCTTTAATTGATCCGGCAAAGCAAGGTACAAGCGTTAGCACAAGAAAAAAGAACCCCATAGAAGCCAGGATTGCTTTTAGAAAGACTGAGCTTGATAATTCAGGAATTTTTTCTTGGCGCATCTGTCTTACCTGGAATTTTTAGACAGGTGCAATCCAACTGCTTCCAGAGTCTTGAACCTGTAGTCTATGCCACTTTCCGTCTGGGTTTCTGATGATGCGGCTTCTCTAAAAAGCCCCTTGTATTGAGGAAAGAAGCAATCGCATCCGAAATCCTCTTCGATCTCAGTTAAATAGATGCGTTCCAGCCCGGAATGTTTCAAGGCCAGCTCAAAAATCTGAGCACCGCCAAGCACAAACACGGCGCCTAGATTCTCAATACTCTCGCAAAGCGCAAGCGCAGCCTCAAGCGAAGCAGCAAGCAGTGTGCCTTCAGGCAAGCTCAGATTTTCCTGGCGGCTGATTACAATATTGAGCCGGCCTGGCAGCGGTCTAACCTTTGCAGGCAAAGAATCCCAGGTTTTTCGCCCCATAAGCACGGCATTTCTTTTGCCCGGCTCCGCCTGGCTGGTGATTTGCTTGAACTGCTTGAGGTCCGAGGGTAAGTGCCAGGGAAGTGTATTGTTCCTTCCTATCCCTAGCTTTTTATCTACCGCAACTACTATGCTGAATTTCAATATCTGGCCCTCTTGTCGGCAAATTCATTTCATACAGAAACAGGAAACCTGATAAACGGATGTGGATCATAATTCAAAAGTTGGAAATCATCAAAAGCAAGATCGAAAAACGGTTTGTTGGCGATTTCTACTTGCGGCAGTGGTCTTGAGTCTCTCTGCAATTGCTTTTGCAATCCTTCCACATGATTCGAATAGATATGGGCATCCCCAATTGTATGGGTGAAGATGCCCGGCACAAGCTTGCATTCTCTGGCAATCATGATCATGAGCAACGAATAGCTGGCAATATTGAAAGGCACACCCAGTGCCATATCAGCCGAGCGCTGGTAAAGCTGGCAATCAAGCCTGCCGTTAATAACATAAAATTGAAACAAAAGGTGGCAGGGCGGCAGTGCCATTTGCGGCAGATCAGCCACATTCCAGGCATTAACAATAAGTCGCCGGCTGTTTGGGTTCCTCTTAATCTCATCTAAGAGGTTCTGAATTTGATCCACATGCTCCTTGCGGTAAAGATCCGAACCAGGCTCCACTGGCGTGTATCTGGGCCACTTGCGCCATTGATAGCCATATATAGGGCCAAGTTCTCCACTTTCATCTGCCCAGGCATCCCAGATTGGCGTATGCTGGGTAAGGTCGTCATTGATATTTGTCGAGCCTTTTAGAAACCAGAGCAGTTCCCTGACTACAGCGCTGAACAAAACCTTCTTGCTAGTTAAAAGCGGAAAACCTTCACGCAAGTCGTATTTTGCCTGCATACCGAATAAAGACAGCGTGCCTGTGCCGGTGCGATCCTCACGTTTTTCTCCGTGCTCGAGTATCTGCCGGATCTGATTATGGTACTGTTCCATAGCTTGACCCTTATAGTTTCAGTTTACGCTTTAAAAGATAGCCTCTTGAGCCGCCGCAAACAAGCTGGCATTCTTACTCCTTAATGCATATATGACTGATAGAGATGAGTCAGGAATTTAAGGCAGGAAATCTAAAGCGACTTCGGTTAAAGAGCTAAGAGGCTGGAGAATCTAAAGCGAATTCGGTTAAAGAGCTAAGAGGCTGGAGAATCTAAAGCGAATTCGGTTAAAGAGCTAAGCGGCTGGAGAATCTAAAGCGAATTCGGTTAAAGAGCTAAGAGGCTGAAGAATCTAAAGCGAATTCGGTTAAAGAGGTAAAGAGGTTCTTCTTAAGTGCGCAAAAATTGTCCAGATAAGCAAAGCTTTTTCAAAACTGTCTAAGAATTCGGATTCAGAAGAAGCTCAGACTTGTCAAGCACAAGTTCTGCAGTCAGTCTAAGTTCTGCAGTCAGTCTAAGTTCTGCAGTCAGTACGAATGCCCTGCTAAGCGCGCAACTCTGGTGCAAGTTCAAAGCACAGGGTCGGCGCCCCGCAATCGAGACATTGAAAGTTATGTCAAGCAGCGCATTGAGAAAGTATGAAACTGCCGTCAATTAGCTAAATTAGCCGGGATAATGAGGGCTCACTCAAATAATTGGGAGATAAAAATATGCCGACCACTTTGCCGAAAGAAACAGTCAAAGGGAATCTAACCGAATTCAAAACCGAGCCGTTTACCGACTTTTCATTGCCGGAAAACGAGAAAGCTATGAAAGAAGCCCTCAAAACTGTGCGTGCACAGCTTGGTCGCCAGTATCCGCTTATTATCAATGGGGAAAGAATCGAAACTAAAGACCAGATAATTTCCACAAATCCGAGCTGCCCAGCGCAGGTAATCGGCAAATTTTCAAAAGCAAATACAGAACATGCTGAAACCGCCATGCAGGCAGCATTGACAGCATTTGATAGCTGGAAGAAAGTAGCACCTGAGCAAAGAGCCGAGTATTTATTTAAAGCAGCCAAAATAATGCGCACAAGAAAGCACGAGCTCTCAGCCTGGCTCTGCCTCGAAATCGGCAAGAACTGGGCGGAAGCTGACGCTGATGTGGCTGAAGCCATCGACTTCTGCGAGTATTACGGACGCGAAATGATCAGGCTTTCCAACCCGGCTCCGCTAGTACCTTATGCCGGTGAAAAGAACAGGCTCTCATACATTCCGCTTGGTGTGGGTCTTGTAATTCCGCCCTGGAACTTTCCACTTGCAATTCTTGTTGGAATGACCACAGCTTCAATAGTTTCAGGCAACACAGTCGTGCTCAAGCCTTCAAGCGACACCCCCTGTATTGCCTATCAATTCATCCAGATTCTTGAAGAAGCCGGACTGCCAAAAGGCGTCGTCAACTACGTTCCGGGTCCGGGGGCCTCTGTGGGCGATTATCTGGTAGCTCATCCGAAGGTTCGCTTTATTGCATTTACCGGCTCCAAAGAAGTGGGTCTGCGCATCAACGAACTGGCTGCCAAAACCCAAAAAGGCCAGATCTGGATCAAACGAGTAATTGCAGAAATGGGCGGCAAAGACTCGATTGTGGTTGACGCCGACGCCAATCTCGACTTAGCGGCTGATTCAATAGTTCAGGCTGCATTTGGTTTTTCAGGTCAGAAGTGCTCAGCCTGCTCAAGAGCAATCGTGCACAAAGATGTTTATGATTCAGTCCTTGAAAAAGTGCTTGAAAGAACCAAAAAGCTGGTTGTCGGCAAGCCGGATGAAAAAACCACATACATGGGACCGGTGGCTTCAAAATCGGCTTATGAAGGCATCATGGAATATATCGAGGTCGGCAAAAAGGAAGGTCGCTTGATGGCAGGCGGCAAGCATTTCGATAATGCCGACAACGGATTTTTCATCGAGCCCACAATCATTGCCGACATCAAACCGGAAGCACGCATTTCACAGGAAGAAATCTTCGGACCGGTGCTGGCATTTATCAAAGCCGATAGCTGGGAGAATGCGCTAGAAATCGCAAACAACACCGAGTTCGGTCTTACGGGCGCCGCCTTCACAGCAAGTCGCGCAAAGCTCGACCAGGCAGCTGAAGATTTTCATGTCGGCAATCTTTATTTGAACCGCAAGTGCACCGGCGCACTCGTGGGCGTGCATCCCTTCGGCGGCTTCAACATGAGCGGCACCGACAGCAAAGCAGGCGGTCCGGACTATCTGCTTCTTTTCACCCAGGCTAAAGTTGTAAGTGAAAAGATCTAAGCTAAATCCTCTCGGACATTAATCCCGCAAGCAGGCACGGTCAATGCTGCCAAAAGAGGCAAGTTCTTGCCTCTTTTGGTAAGTACACCCAAATTCGCTCAAAATTCGCTCAAATTTGACCGATATCTTTATAAACATGAAGGACGGAACTGGAGGGTGGAAACTATGCCGAACGGAGAGCAAGAGCTGGTAGAGAATCTGACAAGAGAAGCAGAAGAAGGCAAATCAGTCAGCGATATTCTCAATCAAATACCCTTTCAAGAACGTCTTGAAATTGCAAAACAAATGGACGCTCTAAATGAACAGCACAGACAAGCTGACTCAAGTCTTCCGGATCTGGTTCTCACAACCGAAAATGACAGCGGCGGCAATGAGCACCTTACGGACATAAAGTCAAAGAAAAGCAGCGACTGGACGGGCACCGATATTTATGACCTTCCAAAAACAGCTCAGTGGCAGGGTCTTGATCTTATTGTAAATACCCAAATGGAACGTGATAGCGCTGACTCCAAGCACCTCCGCAAACCGGTAGAGAACAAGTCGTTCTACACCGGCACCGGCGAGCGCAAATAATCGAATCCAGATCGGTCTTTTTCCAAGCGCAGTAAAAGAAATGGGAGCCTTCAGGCTCCCATTTCTTTGTAAAGGAGAAAGAAGAAAGAGAAAGAGAAAGAGAAAGAAGAAAGAAGAAAGCACTAGTACACAGCTTAAGATCCTGCCCGGCGCCGGTTGCAAAAAGCCCCGACCGCGCCACCGCCGACAATACCAGCACTTAGAGTAAGAAAAATAAGAAGGCTTGACACAAACTTGGAAATCAGTTCGGTAAAACTTGTTGGAACGAAGTCAAAATCTGGGTTTAGATACGGTCCGCCGGTGCCTGCAAAATAAGCAGCTAGACTCTGCCCGCCAAATATAAAGAAGCAGGCAAGCATTATTAGATTAGCAAGCGCATAAACCGCCATAGAAGCAATAAACGGCGCCTGCCCTATTGCTGCAAGCCCGATTGCTGAGGCGCTTTGCTTTGTTTTTGCCATAAGTGCCGTAAGAAAAGCGGGCAAGAACGCAAAAGCGCTTATAATTCCCACACTTGAAAGCATTTGCTCAAGAGAAACTTTATCAATGGTTTCAGAAAAATCAGTTCCAGCGAATTCCCAGGCAAGCACGGCAATTGCCGGTATATAAGCCAGGAGCAAGCATCTTGTAACCGAGAAAGTCCTTGGCCAGTTTACTTTAAAAGATGCAAAGTAAGAACCGGCAATCTGGAAAATATAAAGCAAGCCGTAGCTTAGAAATGCAAGCACTACCTGCAATTCAAGCGGACCGGGCAAGAGGCTGCCGCTCAAGAGCATTGCAGGCAGACCAACTACGACAAAAGCCAGGTATTTAAGAATACGTCTTTTATGAAAATACCAGGCATTCCAGTAAATCGACAGCGCAGCAAAGGCAAACACTGCCATATAAGTATCCTGGGGACCGCAATGATAAAGAACCCGATCATAAGACTGTCCGAATACTGCTGATGCAAGCACTCCGGAAGATACAGAAGCAGCAGCCACCATAAAGAGCTGGCCTGCAAGCAAGATAAGCGCGGCAGTGCCCGAGCCCAAAAACGACAGAAATGAGCGCGGCGCCGCCTCTTTTTCCTGGGGCTTGGCTTCCTGGGCTCTAAACACGTTTTCAGCCTGTGGCTCCAATTCCGCAGACTTTGAGTCGGCAGCCGACAGCCACTGCGGTTCAACGGCATCGGTACTTTCAGCTGCCTTTATTGAAACGTCTTCTTTTGTGCCGAATTTGAACTTCATCGCCGGACAACCTCTAATTCACTTATACCAGAGCCGGATAAGAAAGCGGCAGCAATTGCAGCTCTTATCCGGAAACAATTGTCCCGAAAACGCCTCAGACTTTTGCCAAGCTCGTAATCTTACGAAGACAAACTGTGCTATTGAGCAGTTTCCTACGTGGTTTCCGCCACTTGCGACATGAATATTTCACAAATAAAGCGATATGATACCGGCATCGGGTTAAGGTAAAAAATCAAAAATCGACGGGCTGCTATCAGGTAGAGACACACTATGGTGTGTGGAGTCTCCCTATTTATTTCCTGTGTTTTAGGAGTAGCGACCCATGTCGGATTGTATGGATTTCGGTTCTTGTGGACCCTCAATCAGCTGCAGCGAAGGCGCTTGCTTTTCGGAATGCTGGGGACCATCGTGCGGTGACTCCTATGTCTCGTACGTGTCCAGCTCGAGCGACTACAGTTCATTTTCGTCCTCGTCGTCCTCTTCTCTGGACATGAACACCTCAAACCTTTATTCATCGTCGCAAGTAGCAGAGCCAATCGCCCGCGGAGCTATAGACTCAAGCAAATCAGTAAGTGCACTTGTTCAGGACGGCACTTTCATCCAGTCGAACAAAGCCCCAAGATTAGATCAAAGCGAAAGAAGCGCAGGCGAATCACCGAAAGTCATTGTCACAAACGACGCAAGCGTCACCCCTGACTATATAGTCCGGCAGGACGGCAAAGTCGAAGTAGTCGGCAATCCGGAATCCGGCGACAAGGCTCACGGAGTCTACCGGGTACAAGTAGAGCCGGGCGCCGATCAAAAAACCACGGACGACCTGGTCAAATATATAAATGATCGAATTCAGACAAAAGAACCGTCAAGCCAGGTAACTCTTGATGCAGCCCCAGGGCTCGTTTCCGAAAGCGTTGCCAGTCTCTTTAACAGGCCGGCACCTGAAAATAACGACGAAACCAATCCGGACGACGAGAATCCACCACCTGAAGACGATTACAGTCCATCAGATCCGGGAGGCGGCGATTGCCCCAATTCTCCAAGCGACGACCCTCCCTATGATCCTCAGGATACGCCCGACGAGCAGCCGGATAACCAGCCTCTTCCTGATAGCGAACCCTTTGCACCGAAAGGCCCGATCGACGACATTCTTGATGCTTCCAGGCTTAATAGCTGGGAAAACAACACTCTGGGTTCACTGGGTGCATATGAAGTTAACATGGTCAACTGGTTCTCGAGCTGGCTCGATGCCGAGATGCTTGCCGAACTGGGCGACCCGCCTGATTACCGCAAGCTAGGCAAAGTGCTTGCAAAACACAAAGCCAAGTTCCAGCAAGGTATGAACTCCAGGCTCGACAATATGAAAGAGCAGGGCGATACTGCCGGAGCCGAAAAGCTCGAGAATCTTTTCAATCGCATTGAAAACGATCCTACTTTTGCCGAGAACTTCGGCATATTCATGAACAGCCAGCGCGGCGGCGAAGGCTCACGCAACGCCACCGGCGAAGAAATGAACAATTACTTTGACAAAGACCTGCAAAAAGCAATCGCAAGCTCGCGCATGTCCGACATTGCTCATGAAGCAGGCGTGAAGATCAAAGACTTGCCGCCGGATCAGGCAGCCAAAATGGCGCTGGCAGGCGCACTTGGTCATGTACCCAGTGAAAAGGAAATGGCCGATTACAACCGCTACCTGCAAGTGGTTCAGGACAGATACAAGCAGCCACTCAGGCAGATTGCACAGAACTGAAACTAATCGGGACTGAATAAAGCTCAGGCTTTAACAGCATTGCGATCAAAGCGAATCGAGTGTTTTTCCATGCGCTCGAAGGCTTCCTGTAGTCTTTCCTTGCTTGTGCAAAGCGAAAGACGGAAGTAGCCTTCGCCACACTCACCATATGCGGTGCCAGGCGGCACGACAATTCCTGCTTCCTCTAGCATGAGCGTGCTGAACTCTGCGGCTGTCATGCCGGTAGGCACCGGCAACCACATATAGAATGTAGCTTTAATAGGCTCTAGTTTCCAGCCCAGCTTGCGAAAGCCTGCAACAGCTATATCACGCCGCTCTTTGTAGATTTTGTTGCAGCGTTCAATATCATCGTCGTTACCTTCAAATGCTGCAATTGCAGCCATCTGCACGGCTTTGAAAACATCTGTGTCTATGTTCGATTTCAACTGCTTGAGCGCTTTAATAGCGTAAGCATTGCCTACGGCAAAGCCGATTCTCCAGCCGGTCATGTTATGCGCTTTTGAAAGGCTATGAAGTTCGATTGCGACATCTTTTGCACCCGGAACTTCAAGCACCGAATGCGGGCGGTAGCCGTCATAGGCCATCTCCGAATACGCAAGATCATGAACAAGCAATATGTCGTATTTGCGTGCGAATTCAACAGCGCCTTTTAAATAATCTAGATCACACACACCGCCTGTGGGATTGTTCGGGTAATTCAAAAACATAATTTTTGCTTTTTTAGCAATGTCTTCCGGAATCTTCGACAGGTCGGCACGAAATTCATTTTCTGGCAGAAGCGGCATTGTGTGCGCAACTCCACCTGCAAGAATTGTCGAAGATTTATATACTGGATAAGCTGGGTCCGGAATCAGACTTATCTCGCCCGGGTCGACAAATGCAGCAATTATGTTGTGAATTCCTTCTTTCGAGCCGATAAGTGAAGTTACTTCGTCTTCAGCCGAAAGCTCAATGCCAAAACGTTTTTTGCACCAGGCAGCTGCAGCTTCACGGTATTCTTTGGTGCCGCCGAAAGGCGGGTAACGGTGGTTCATGGGATTCTTCAGGGCTTCCTGCATGGCCTCGACGATATGTGCCGGTGTCGGCTGGTCCGGGTCACCAATGCCCAGGTTAATGACATCAACTCCTCTTGCTGCTACTTGAGCACGCTTTTTATCCAGCTCCGCAAATACGTAGGGCGGGATTGCCTTCAGCCTGTTAGAAATCTCCATTTATAAAGCTCCGTTTAATTGCTCAGTGCAACAGGCAATTATCTCAGATCATGCCAGTATTTCATCAGAATCATCATCTATCGTTTACATACCTGAAGGCAGCGCCAAAAACAGAAAACTGAAGAAACATGCAACTCAGTTGCAGAAACACGCACACTTTTCCAGACCCAAGCTTGCTTTCAACTCGATTTCAGAAATCAAACCTAGATTGCATGCATAAGCACAAAGCAATCGAATTCAGAAATTGAATTCAACAGGAGGCAAGAAATGCAAGTTGAACAACTAGACAAGGGCGATCAGGCAGTCGAAGAAGATAAGAGCAATGCCGCAGAAAAACTCTCGGCTGAAGCGATAGCAGCAAGCGACGTACATCAAGCCGCATCAGGCAATAGAAGCGAATCTTTGCTACCGTCTGTGCAGATCAATGACACAGAATCACAGAGATTGAACGAGCATGAAAAAATGAAAGAGAATCCGCTTACAGAACTGGACATGAGAAAAATCAGCTGTTTTCTAGACCGATTGGAGCTTATTCCAGGAGAGCAAAAAATCACCAAGCTCGACAGCGGAACCCTGGTTGTCCGCGCCAAAGACGCTGATTATATAGTAATGAAAAACGGTGCCGAGCTGATTATCGGTCACGACGGATCACTATCAGTCAAATGCAATGCAGCAGTTGAAATCACTGAAATGAACGGCCAAAAAACAATAAAATTTGCCGATGGAAGCGAAGTCAACTATGGTAAGGATGGGCTAAACAGTATCCGTGAGGGCAATACGGTCTCCCTATTCGGTCATCGCATCCAATGCCCGCCCGACTTCCCTCCAGTATTCCCGCCCATTCGTCCCCCGGTGCGCCCTGAGCCCTGGCCGCAACCGCGTCCATGGCCGCCCAAATTTCTCGAAAACAAGTCTTGAAGAGCATAATTTGAGATAACTTGAAGAGAAAAATACAAGAGATAAATACAGAGATAACTTGAAGAGATAACTTGAAGAGATAACTCGAAGAGATAACTTGAAGAGAAAACTAAAGAGATAACTTGAAGAGATAACTTGAAGAGATAACTTGAAGAGATAACTTGAAGAGATAACTTGAAG
>CAZTQO010000003.1:0-480 GCA_964615655.1 uncultured Candidatus Obscuribacterales bacterium
TCGCACGGATTTGTGCGGGGGGTTCCGGGTAACCGGAATCCCTACCGCGACAGAAGCAGGAAAATCGAAAATTGGATACCTCTGGATGAAAAGACGCGGGGCGGCTTTTCTGTGCTCTGACTTAAGTTTGGAGATTTAAGCTTATCTCCCCCTATTTTTTTTCACCCTCTCGTTTAATCATAAAGGCAAAGTCCTTCATAGATTAAATCCAGATCCTCCACAAATTAAGTCCAGTCCTGCACAAATTAATGCTAGTCCTGCACAAACCAAGCCTTAGCCGTGCCAGACCGATTATCCCCCCCCCGGTTTATCAAAAATTCCGTCTGGCTACGTTTACTAAATGACAACTAATTGAGAGACCAGATCACAGCTTACAGTCACAAATCACTCTTCGCCATTTAGGTGTGTGAAATCTGCTACAGAGAAGCAGCTTGCAGCTTGCAGTGAGCGGCTTGCGTGAGCGGCTTGCGTGAGCGGCTT
>CAZTQO010000003.1:580-965 GCA_964615655.1 uncultured Candidatus Obscuribacterales bacterium
GTGTGAGCGGCTTGCGTGAACGGCTTGTGTGAGTGGCTTGCGTGAGCGGCTTGCGTGAGCGGCTTGTGTGAGCGGCTTGCGTGAACGGCTTGTGTGAGTGGCTTGCGTGAGCGGCTTGCGGTGAGCGTTTTGCATTGAGCAGCTTGCAATGAACGGTTTGTGGCGAGTGGCTTGCATTGAGCGTTTCGATAAACAAGATAAAACTCATTCCTTGCTTAAAATCAGGGGATTTACTACAGGAAAATTCACAAGATGGATTCATTCAACAGCAACGATAAATTTAGTGATTCAAGTAAGAACAATGATTCGAGTGAGGAGCAGAACCTCAACCTCCTGCAGATCTTTCAAACTCAAAATGATGTGCAGCGTGCAAAGCCGGCATCAA
>CAZTQO010000003.1:1065-5877 GCA_964615655.1 uncultured Candidatus Obscuribacterales bacterium
GCGACAAAGTCTCGAATGCAAGCGACAAAGTCTCGAATGCAAGCGACAAAGTCTCGAATGCAAGCGACAAAGTCTCAATTGCAAGCGACAAAGTCTCAATTGCAAGCGACAAAGTCTCAAGCGCAAGCAGGTATCTTCCGGCAATGATTCAGGACGGCGAGTTTTTTGTGCTTGATGCCGGCTTAGCATCAAAGGATAAAGCAGAAGAAGTCCCTGGCAAGACACTACAAGTGGAGTCTAATAGGAAAGGGGGAGATCCAAGAACCAGTGTGGATGGCTCGGCCGGCTGGAATGATTTTGGTGCCAAAACACCTGAGTCGGAAAAATCTTTTGCCGATCAGATCCTGGATTTCTTTACTCCTGATTATTCGTCAGGAGATAATCTAGGGCCTGGTGGCGCCTCAACCAAAGATGCAATTAACGACGCTGCTCCGTCTCGAAACTTGAGCGACAATCGCGGTGGCGGTAGTGATACCCTCTCGCCACCATTGCCGATTGGTGAGGCAATTGACTTTCTTACAAAGTCTGACGACGGGCCTTCCGGACGGCATGAACTGGACAAAAACGCAGACAACCTGAACAAAAATTCCAGAGAAGAGCAGGACAGGCAAAAGGCTGAAGCTGAGCGCAAGCAGAAGGAGCAAGATCAGGCTGAAAAGGATCAGGCTGAAAAAGATCGGCAGGCCAAAAACGACGAGCGAAATGAAAAAAGTGGCGATGAAAAAAACAAGGACGAGAAAAACAAGGATAGCTCTGATTCCGATAAGCAAAAGGACGATGATGCAAAGTCCAAAGAAAATGGACAGAATACCACAACGCCCAACCCTGATCAGGATCGGCCTCAACTGAGCCAGCAAGATATTCAGAATTCAAAAAATCAGGCTGCCAAACGGATCGGCGGTGGACTCACAAATCCTCTTGATCCGGCTTCCGGAGACCAGCGACTGGTAAGCAATCCGGCTCTGGGAAAATTTCGTCCGCTCGATTTTGTGACAAACCCGGTGCCAGATAATGATGCTAATTCAACAGATAGAGGAAGCAGTGGCGCTGACCGACCAAAGCCAAAAGTAGACGTCAGGCGGGGAGGGCTGGGGATTTAATTGGCCGGGAGCTCAATGAGCTGGAGCTGGCCGGTTGGAGCCCTCCTCAAGCGAATTCGCTTGAGAAGGCTGGCCGGTTGGATCTGGCGAATTGCAGCGGGCCGGTTGGATCTGGCGAATTGCAGCGGGCCGGTTGGATCTGGCGGATTGGAACTTAAACGGTTCTAGTTGTCGGTAAAATCGACAACTTCACCAAGAAAAGGAAGCTCTCGGAACTGTTCAGCATAATCAAGACCGTAGCCGACTACAAAGAAGTCGTCTATTTTGAAACCAACATAATCTGCTTCCATGTCAACAACTCTTCTTGATGGCTTGTCTAACAAGACGACCATCTTGAGAGTTTTTGGCGCAAACTGCCCCTTCAAGTAGTCAAGGAAAAACTTCGAAGTTCTTCCTGAGTCGATAATGTCTTCCACAACCAGTATGTGGCGGTGTGCGATGTTTGGGAGATCCAGATATGGCGTCTGAACCGTGCCCGAGCTTTCTGTGGCGGAGCCATAGCTTGCCAGGCGCACAAACTCGAGCTGTAGCGGGTCGTTTGTCTGAATTTCTCTCATCAGGTCCGAAAGAAAAAATATGGCGCCTTTCATAACGCCGATTACAACCGGGCGGTCCAGATCTTTATAGTCCTCGCTGATTTGCCTGCCCAGCTCGGCAATCCGTGCTTTGACCTCCGGTCCGGAGTAAATTTCTCTGATTTTTGCCGTGCCCCGATTCTGGTCTCTGTAGACTCGCCTGCACAAATCAACAGCCATGGCGCTTCCCCCGTTTGAAAGCTCATATGGTAACCCAGATTCTGTAGATCTTTGGTGCCTTTACAGCTAAGTTACATTAAATGACTTCAGGATTACAAATGACTTCAGGATTACAAAAGACTTCAGGATTACAAAAGACTTCAGGATAGAAAAAGTTTTCTGCTCGTTGAATGATTGTATCTCGACGACGCTTAGTTCGCGTGCCGGGCTCAGGCTTTCAAACTGTATTTGTGCTCGTAAACATCATCGTTCTTGAAAATGCTCTTACCTCTTACGTAGGTTGCAAGAACCATGCGATCGTCACCTACATAAACCAGGCTTGAAAGTATTTCGCTGGCATCCTGCTCCAGTATGTCTCTGGGAACGGAGCTCTTCATGTTGGGGTCTACCACAACAAAATCCGCTTCTTTTCCGGCTTGTAAGCTGCCAAGCTTCGAATCGAGATTAACTGCTTTTGCACCAGATAGAGTGGCAAGGTATAAAAGCTCGCAAGGAGAAAGCCACAGTTCAGACTGTACGTAAGCTGCATCCTTCATAACCTTGAAGAGCGACATCTCGGGACCGGCAGCCACGTCTGATCCCAGTCCTAGCTTTAGCCCATATTGCCTGGCTCGCTGATATGGAAAAACACCGCTCTTTAGAAAAAGATTGGAGCTGGGGCAGTGCACAACTGCTGAATTGCTTTCGACAAGACGCTGAATTTCGCTGTCGCTCAAATGAATGCTGTGGGCAAAAAGGCTGTTCTTGCCTATAAGTCCGTGGCTTGCATAAACATCGAGATAGTTATTGCAGCCGGGAAACAGCTCTTTGACCCAGGCAATTTCATCGGCATTCTCAGACAGGTGAGTTTGCATGTATGAGCCCGGGTATTTGTTCCAGAGTTCTGCCGCACCTTTGAGTTGTTTGCTGCTTGATGTAGGCGCAAAGCGAGGCGTAAAAGCATAAAGAAGGCGCCCGCCGTCGTATCCGTGCCATTTTGCGCATAGCTCTTCCGATTCGGCAAGCGAGTTGTCGGAGTCTTCGCTCAGGTCATCGGGCGCATTCCTGTCCATGAGTGTTTTGCCCATGATTACCCGGCAACCTCTTTCGGCGGCGTTTGTAAAGGCTATATCTGCAGCTTCTTTATGTATGCTTGTGAAAACCGAAGACAGTGTGGTGCCGTTACGTGAGAGTTCCCTGAAAAACCAGTCTGCAAGTTTTGTAGCGTGTTCTTTTCTGGCAAATTTGACTTCGGCAGGAAAGATATACTTGTTTAGCCAGCCCAGGAGAGTATCTCCGGACCGTCCCGTTTGGGCAATTTGAACGAGATGAATATGCAGGTCGATAAAACCAGGCAAGATTACTTTCTTGCCATAGTCAACTGTTTGTCCCGGTTCTCCGTGCTTTTTGCGCAGGTCATTCCAGTCGCCGGCATCCACAATGAGTCCGCTGTCGTCAACCAATAAGCAGCCGTCGGGGAAATCGTCGAAACTGTTGAAGTCTAACGGGCTGATGATGTGACCGCGATATGCGGTAGTTGACTGATTTGTTGTGCTCATTGCCTCTGGTCTTTCCAAACTGTGCTAATCGGAAGCCTCGTGTTCTGCTGATCGGAGCATTTGCCGCTCATCGGAGCATTTGCCTCTAGTCGGAAGCCTCGTGTTCTGCTAATCGGAGCATTTTCCGCTCATCGGAGCATTTGCCTCTAATCGGAAGCCTCGTGTTCTGCTAATCAGAGCATTTTCCGCTCATCGGAGCTTTAACACAGGAGCTTTTATTTTAGAGCATTTTATTTTAGAGCGGACCATTTTATAGCTTAAACCCTGCCGACCCGGAACTTTGCGCCTCAACCGGCCAGTGTGCGAGATGGCAAGTGGCCCTTTTAGCTCTGATCGTCAAGTGAAAAGATGAGGGCTCGCGGGCTAGAATTGGATTGCCGGGTAGTTTTTTGAGTTGAAAGGGAAGTTTTGCTCAGACGATTGGAAGCATTTGAAATAAACCAGGTCTTGAAGTCGAATTTCAAAATCTGGTCGCCGGGGCTGGACCGGACTGTGTATAAGCACTACCAGTGGTGGCAATTTGAAAGCGACTGGGGGCGGCGCAATTTAAAATATTTCGGCTATTTCGAAGCGGGCTCTAAAGTGCTTGCCAGCTGCAAGCTGTACAGGTTCGAATACGTTTCGGCTGGCAGGGTCTACAAGATTGCCGGCATTGGAGCGGTTTTTGTGCCGGAGGAAGAAAGGGGCAAATCTTATGGATTGAAAATGCTTGCTGGCATGGCGGAGCTTGCAAATGACGCCGGATATGACGCACTTTTTCTGAATTCGGACATAGATCCGGATTATTACCGGAGGCTAGGCTACAAGCTATTCGACGCATCAGGCTGGGCCGTCAAACTCTCTGACGACTGGCTGCGTTCGGCTCAGAAAGAGCTTGAAGCACTATGTGATAAAAATTTTGACGAATCATTCAATATCAGGGCTTTAAGAGACAGTGACTTTGATGAAATGTGTAAGCACCATAGGCGGTGGCTGGCGCGGATGAGGTTCGGCTTACGAAGAGAAGAAGACTACTGGCGTTTCAAGCTGGGCCGAGAGTCCTTTCTCTATAGACATTCGGCTTTGAACTGGCCCAAGCTGGATATAATAAGCGATAACTTTGGAAAGTTTCACGGTGGTTACGCGCTTATTGAACAATCCGGGTCTTTTTTGCGGGTGCTTGAAGTCATCGGCCCTGAAAGGGTTCAGGCTTCGCTATATTGCCAGATTCTGCGTCTGGCAAAGCGCCGAAATATTTCGACGTTGCGCGGCTGGAAAGTTGTTGCGCCTCCGGTCAAAGGTCTGAAATTCCACGCCAGAACCTGGTCTTTTCCAATGATCTGCCCCCTAAAATCCGAGCTCGCGCCTCTGATTTCAGCCTGGACCGAATCTGAACCGCCAACGATGCTTGAACTCGATCATATTTGATCGGAGTTGATC
>CAZTQO010000003.1:5977-19187 GCA_964615655.1 uncultured Candidatus Obscuribacterales bacterium
TTCGGAGTTGATCTTCGGAGTTGATCTTCGGAGTTGATCTTCGGAGTTGATCTTCGGAGTTGATCTTCTGATTAAGTCGTCGTTGTTATATTCTATTCAGGCAGTTTACTGTTGATGGTATTCATAGTTCCCAGCGGAGTTAGGCGCCTGATTGTCTTTTTTCTCGTTGCTTTCAGACTTGTTGCCGCTTGCGCCGCCGGGTTTGTCGGTTTTCTGCGCTCCGGCAGCTTCAGCATGGGTTTTACCGGCTGCGTCTGGTGCGCCGGAATTCGGCTTGCCGCTTGCTCCGCCGCCATGGTATTCATAGTTGCTGTCTTTGCCACCACCTTTGCCGCCGCCACCGCCGCCGCCGCCGCCTTTGCCGCCACCGTCTTCCAGTTTGAATTCATCCAGTTTGAAATCGTCGTTTTTATTATTGAGATATTCAGGTTGTTTTCCCCAGCCGCCACCGCCGCCGCCGAAGTCGCCCTCTCGAGAGCTGTGAGCGCCAACCACCTTGCCGTTTTCAGTAACCACATCTTTGGTGATTTTGATATTCATTTGGTCTTTGTCTCTGCCGTTTTCGGTTATCGAAAACTTGCCCTTAAGCTCGGTGTGCTCTTCCCTGAAGTCGCCGTGCTTGCTTCCGCCGCCGCCGCCTGAGACCTGGTCTTTCAACCTGATATTGGAGCCTTGTCTTGAAAGTTCGTTGTTTATTTCTTTCACCAGATCTTTGGAAGCAAACTTTCCGTTTTCCATGGCATCTGCCAGTGCATCTTCAATCGCTCTGCGATCTTCGCCACGACCGAAACCCTGGTTTTTGATAATACTTGCGGCGATTGCAGCGGTGTCCGGACCTTTATCCTGTTCGCGTGCGCTTTGCATTGCTGCATCATTGCTTGAGAAATTCCTGTCAAGCGGAGCTGCCGAAGTCTTGTTTTTTGCTGAGTCGGTGAAATTGGGGCTCAGCTCGCTAACGGCTGAGCTTGCCGAGTTTTTTGCTGAGTCGGTGAAATTAGGGCTCTGTTCGCTAACAGCTGAGCTTGCCTTGTTTTTTGCTGAGTCGGTAAAGTTGGGGCTCAGCTCGCTAACAGCAGAACTTGCCGAGTTCTTGGCTGAATCTCTGGCTGCATCTATAAAGTTGAAATTTGGGGTCTCAGGAGCTGAGGGAGCTTCCGAGTTGTTCTCTGTGGCTGCCTTGCTGTCCGATTCTTGAAATTCTGGCATAGATTTGCTTGCTCCTTATCCGGCTTTGCTCCGGGCCTTGTTCCGGCATGCTCTTTTTCTAGATTGCTCCGGCATGCTCTAATTTTGCTCCCTGTCCCTGCAACTATTTATCTACCCATAATAAGCCCGCAAGCCAACGCCCGTGAGGATTAGATGACGTAAATCGGGGCTGAGTGGTCGTTTTCGGCTGAATGCTATATTAGACCGATGGAATTCTCAAGTTTATGCACAGAGTTTTGCGGCAGCAAGAACCCACTTTATTTATTGCGTGAAAAGCTGGAATCGGCAGGACATTCGGTTAGAGATCTGATTCAAAGTAGTGTCAATCAGCAGGGAATTATATACCCCCCGGACCTGATGGCAGAGATTTTGAGAGAGGCTTCAAAACGCTCGCCTGTCTACAATCCGGTTTCGATGGGGCAGGAAGCCGCAAGGCAGACCGTTGCTTCTCTTTATCCGGAATGGAATCCAACATGCCAGCGGATTCTGCTTACTCCGGGAAGCAGTTTTTCTTACTTTTATGCTTTTAAGCTTTTAGCTGACCCCGGACAGGAGATTCTTTGCCCGCGACCGTCATATCCTTTGCTCGAGTATATTGCCGGGCTTGCCTGCCTGGAGCTGAAGTATTACAGGCTCGATGAAAGCAAAAACTGGAGCATTGATTTTGATGATTTAGAAGCAGCGCTCAGCCCCAGAACAAAAGCGCTGGTTTTGATTTCACCGCATAACCCCACAGGAATGGTATTGAGTGTAAAGGAAATAGCCAGGCTTGCCGAAATTGCAAGGCTTAATGATCTGGCTCTTATCTCAGATGAGGTTTTCTCCGACTTTCTATTTGCTTATGAGAGTCTGCCCCGCTTCGACAGAACGGATGCACCTCTTGTGCTAACCTTAAACGGAATCTCGAAGGGCTATGCTCTGCCTGGTATGAAGCTTGGCTGGCTAATTGCAAGCGGGGACGAAGAAGCTGTAAACAGGGCGCTGGATGCTCTTGATACAATGTCTGATACTTTTTTGCCGGTTAACGAGATTGCGCAGGCAGCCCTGCCCGAGATCATTGCTTGCGGAGCCGGGTTTCAGAATGAATACAAAAGGAAAGTAAAACGATGCAGAGACCTGGCTCTTGAAGCGCTACGCGGTGCTTGTTTCGTTGAACCGGCGGGCGGATTCTATCTTTCGATTTCAATTGAATCTGATGAAGTCGAAACCGCAACTGCAATTCTTGCTGAAGAAAAAATACTGGTTCATCCCGGCTATTTTTACGACATGGAGGGCAATCATCTGGTGATTTGTTTTGTTCAAAATGAAGATCTGCTTCTTGATTCATTGCTGCGAATCAAGCGTTTTTTATGATTGGCTGGGCTGCAAATACTGTCGGGACGACTAAGATTTTTGTCTATAAATCTTGAAGCGAGCGTCCCTTGGAAACCTCGAGCTCAATCAGCACTTGTTTTATGCTTCATATTATTTCGTTTTTCGGGGGCAAATGATTAGCATATCTTGTAGCTTCGAGGGCTCTGGGGCAGTGCTTGATAAACTTGCTTTATGTCATCACATATTTAAGGTAGATTTCAGTGAAGACTCTAGCAGCAGATAGTGCCCAGAAAACAGAGCAGGGCAAAGTAATCAACGATTTTTCAATTCAAGTTGCCACAATAAACGGATCTGGAAGCCAGTCTTCTAATTCTGTGCTTATGAGGTCCATCTTCCAGATGGGGATTCCTGTGAGCGGCAAAAACCTTTTTCCGTCTAATATCGCCGGTTTGCCGACCTGGTTTACGATTCGGGTAAACAAAGACGGCTGGATTGCGCGCAAAAAGGAAATAGACATCCTGGTTGCAATGAATCCTCAAACAGCAATCGAAGATGTCAAGGGGCTTCGCCCGGGTGCAGTTTGTGTCAGTCCGGCCGAGCTGAATCTGGACAAAGTAAGAAGCGATGTCAGGCATTATCTTGTTCCTTTTGGTCAGCTGGCCACTGAAACAACCGAAAATGTCAAGATGAGAAAGTTGCTCACCAATATGATTTATGTCGGGGTGGTAGCCGAGCTTCTTGAAATTGATCACGGCGAAATTGAAAAGTCAATTGCCAAGCAATTTGAAGGCAAAACAAAGGCTATCGATTTGAACCTGACTGCAGCCAACAAAGGCCGGCAGTGGGCCAAGGAAAACCTCAAGAAAGAGGATCCTTATTATGTAGAGAAAATGGACAAGACCGCCGGCAAAATCATCATCGATGGGAACGCCGCCTGTGCTCTTGGTGCCATGTTTGCCGGTGTCACGGTTGTTACCTGGTACCCGATTACACCCTCTTCAAGCCTTTGCGAAAGCCTTTCCGACTACCTTCATGAATATCGTGTCGACAAAGAAAGTGGAAAAGCAAGCTTCGCAGTTATTCAGGCCGAGGATGAAATTGCAGCAATCGGAATGGCTCTGGGAGCCGGCTGGGCCGGTGCGCGCAGTATGACCTCCACGAGTGGTCCGGGAATTTCACTCATGGCTGAGTTCAGCGGACTTGGTTATTTTGCCGAAATTCCAACAGTGATATTCGATGTTCAAAGAGTGGGACCGTCTACCGGTATGCCCACACGCACCCATCAGGCTGACCTGCTTTTCACATACCAGCTGAGCCATGGCGATACCAAGCACATAATTTTGTTGCCAGGTTCGGTTGAAGAGTGCTATAGCATGGCTCTTGCGGCATTTGATCTGGCCGAGCGCTTCCAGACTCCTGTTTTTGTGCTCAGTGATCTGGACCTCGGAATGAACAACTGGATGTCCGATCCTTTCAAGTATCCGGAACAACCGATGGACAGAGGCAAGGTTTTGAATGCTGCCGAACTCGAGAAACTTGGAAAGTTTGAGCGCTATCGCGATATTGACGGTGACGGCATTCCGTATCGAACCATACCCGGAACCGATCACCCGCTTGCAGCTTATTTCACCAGAGGCAGCGGTCACAATGAGAAAGCCGCATACACGGAACGTCCTGATGATTATGTTAATCTGATGGACCGCTTGAACAAGAAGTATCAGACCGCGCGCAAGTATGTTCCGAAGGCGGAACTTATCGAAAACAAAAACGCCAGAGTGGGCATAATTGCATTCGGTTCGACTGATCCGGCAATTCTCGAGTCGCTCGAGCAGCTCAAGGCAAGCAATCTGCATGCGAGCTACCTGCGCTTGAAAGCCGTGCCATTTACGGAAGAACTTCGCAAGTTTGTGGAAAAATACGAGCGGATTTATGTGGTCGAACAAAACCGTGATGCGCAAATGCGAGAGCTCATCAGAATGGAGCTTCCCGAACATGCAATGAAGTTGCGTTCTGTTCTAAATTACGATGGGCTTCCGATTGATGCCAGATCAATCAGTGATGCCATACTCGAGCAAGAGAGGTAAGGAGCAAAATGGTTAACACAGCACCAGCACCCAAAACCAACAGAATTGGTCTGACCCAGGCCGATTACAAAGGTGCGCCGTCCACCCTCTGTGACGGCTGCGGACATGATGCAATTACAGCTCAAATTATCAAAGCCTGCTACGAGGCCGGAGTCAATCCGCACATGGTAGCCAAGCTTTCCGGCATCGGATGTTCGAGTAAAACACCGGCATATTTTTTAAGCCGCTCGCATGGATTCAACGCCGTTCATGGACGCATGCCCTCTGTTGCAACCGGTGTTTCAATGGCAAACAAGCAATTGCAGCTTCTTGCTGTAAGTGGTGACGGTGATACAGCCAGTATCGGCATTGGTCAGTTTGTCCACATAGTTCGCCGTAATGTACCGATTGTATATATCGTCGAAAACAACGGCGTTTACGGACTTACAAAGGGACAGTTCTCGGCAACCGCTGAAAAAGGCGCTAAGTTGAAAACCGGCGTCAGAAACGATCTGCAATCAATCGACCTCTGCAGCCTGGCAATTGAGCTTGGTTGTGGCTTTGTGGCCCGTTCGTTTGCAGGCGACCCCAAACAGCTGGTTGCGCTTTTGAAAGCTGCAATGTCGCACAAAGGCACAGCCGTGCTCGATGTCGTCAGTCCTTGTGTCACATTCAATAATCATGAAGGCTCGACCAAAGCATATAAATATGCAAAAGAACACGAAGACCCTCTGCACGAGCTGAGCTTCGTTGGCTTTTACGAGCAAATCACCGTAGATTATGAACCGGGGGCCGTGCAGGAAGTCACAATGCATGACGGATCTAAGATTGCTCTGAAAAAGACCGACCATGATTATGATCCAAGAGACAAGGCAAAAGCCATGGAGACTGTCCATAAGGCGAATGTTGACAAGCAGTTCCTGACCGGATTGCTCTATATAAATGAAGAGAACGACTCGTTCTCGGATGTAATGAACATTGTCGATGAACCCCTGGCTGTTCTGCCGCAAGAAAAGGTCAGACCTCCTAAAGAAGTGCTTGATGAGATCATGAAATCACTTATGTAATATATGCAGGGATTGAAATTCAAAAACTGGATGCTTGTGCGTGCTTATCGGATTCCTCGGCATGGCGGAGTGTCCAGTTTTTTCTTTCTTACGGTTTTCGCATTTACGATTGTACTGGCATTCGGCATTTTACTTTCAAACGCTCAGTTAGTTCTGGCTGCTGATAAGGCTCCCCGAATAATCTTGCATGACCGCGGTTCAATGAGGGAAATCTACAGCGACAACGCCGCTGCCAAATTAGACCTGTCGGAACTTAAAGATACTGAACATTTATACGGTCTCGGTCCGCTATCGAAGCTCAGGGGCGAGATTTTGATTTTGGACTCGGTTCCCTATGAATCCAGAATCGGAAAAGGTTTTGTGCAAATAAAGTCTGACTGGAATGAAAAGGCCGCTTTTTTTGTCTGGGCTTCTGTCAAAAAATGGAAGAAAGTAGCAGTGCCAAGTTCGGTAAGAAGCATGGGGCTGCTTGAATCATGGCTTTCATCCATGTCAGGAATGAGTGGCGCACCGCTTGCTTCACAATATCCATTTCTGCTCAAAGGTAATTTTGCCGAAATCGACTGGCATATAGTTAACTATAAAGCCGGTGTTACTGCACTTACTCCCCGCAAACATCATGAAACTAAATTCCACGGAAAATCAAAAAACAGAAAGGCCGAGATGCTCGGGTTTTATTCACCGGAGCATCAGGGGTTTTTTATCCCGCAAGGACATCGCACACACATGCATGTAAAAGTAGGCGACGAAGTTGTGGCTCATGTGGATGATTTCAATCCAAACGGAGACAGCGGACTCACTCTTTATATACCGGGGCGTTAGAAAAAATGGGGTCGAATTTACTAATTCCCTGAGTTGAAAGATGCGCTGGGATTAAAAGCGAGGATAAACTCTTCGAGTTTGTTCAGCAAAAACATAGCTTATTGCTTCTTCAGCATCTATTTCTCGTCGGACAGGCGGCTTGCATCCAGCTTGTTGTATCCAGTAGCCTTTAGCTGGGCTGCCGTCAAAAGGAATTTTCACCTGGTAGGAGTTGCGGCAAAACATGGGGTTGGGGTTGTAGTCTCCGATGCTGCGGCTGAAGCTGATACCGTCTCTGTCAAAACTCACCCCCAGTCCTTTCATTCGGGCAAGCAGTTCGATTTCTTCTCTAAATTCAGGATCTTCCAGGCAGCGCTTGCCGATTTCGATCATGTCTGTTTTGAACTTATCATCTATTGAGTTTTTGTATATTGCTTTATCTAGATCATTCGAAAAAACCTGGGACATATAATCAAGTGCTTCCAACTGGTCTATTTTTGGCAGGCAATTCTCGGTCTTCTCATTTCCAGCCAGTTCGCTAGGATTACTAAGCTTGCCGCAACTGAAATCCATTGCGTCTTCAATAATAGTACCTGCTGTTAGGTTGCTATCGGAAAATTGTGCTTTTTCGGTATTTTGACTCTGATATGCTTCGATCATTTTTTCTACTCCCGTTAAATTAGGCTTCCTCAATCAGCCGTTTTCTAATTCTTCTCTTCTGTCTGCTGATTCTATGCCTGGATTCTGAAAGTTTTTCGAAAGGCAGCAATGGTGTTTGCGAAGCACTTTAGAAAGCGCTATTGCGCTGAAGAAAGAAAATTCTTGCAGGCAAACATTGACTCGAAAAACCAACGCGGGTTGCATTTCGTATATGCTGTGTTTATCGGTCGCAGGAATGCCGCCGGGCATTTAATGCGCGGACCTTTACAGATCTTAGTTTTGAGTTACACTGTATGCGGTGGCGCTCTTTCTTGCCAAGTGGATGCCGGATGTATTCAAACACAGTACCAGCAGGAGTATCCAAGCTCAAAATGCTATCAGGGTCACTTGGGCTTGGGAAATTCTCTTTAATTTCCCAGTCTTCGCGTTTGATGCAGTTGCTGAACCACCTCAGGCAGTACTTGACTAGTTCTATAGGCCGCTTGCTGCAGATTCCATTTTTGTTGAGAATTGGTGTTAGTTCAGAGAGCAGAGCGCATGATGCTCTTAAAGGACGTCTGGGTCGCTTTAAAGAGAAACAGCAGGACAAACAAGAGAAGTTAGCAGCAGATCCTTTGAAGAAGACCTTTCTGGAAATGAGACGCGAAGCTCAAATTCAAAGTCTTAAGGCAAAAAAGCACTGGTTTGCAGGTAGTTCCTGGTATCAGGTTGAGATTGACAAATTGGTTGACGATTCACAGGTTAAGGAGTCGATTTTTCAACGTAGATTACGAGAAACGCAAGCTCAATCCGATGCTTTTACTCTAATTGAATCATCACAGCCCGATTTTGGCGAAAAAGAGCAGGAGCTTGCCGAGTCATGTGAGGTGGAACTGCCTTTTGAGTCTATTTCCGGGCAAGAGCTTTCTCAGCATTTAATTTCCTCAAGGGAAATGCAATCAGTAGAATCAGATGATTGTAGTGAAGCAGCAAAGAGTGATAGTGCTTCAAGTTACGGGTGCTTTGGTGCCGAGGATACCCTTGAGATCCCGGAGAGGCCCGACGGAGAAGATGCACTGATGCTTTTGAGGAAGCCGCTTGATGTTGACAATGCGCTGATTCTTTATCAATCAACTATTTGGACACTAGGAGATCAGATTGTTGATTATTATCGTTCCGCTAGCGTTCCTGAATCCGAGCTTAATGCTATGGCTCTGTGGGCGGCTAGCAAATTGCCGGGCTTATGGAACGAATATATGGAGTCTTTGAAAGTGTCGTTTGCTCCAAAGGGAAGTCCTGGCGACCAAGAAGATGTCGAAGCAATTATCTTTGCACCGATTCCCGGTTTGCACAGTGAACTTGTGGAAGATGGTCCGCCGGAACTAATTACTTTGCTTCTTGATGCACAGTCACGAATGCGGTCCGCGAACGTGTGCGCGGTCTCTGCCTGCGCATAGATTTTCGGTATCAATTTGTTATTTTTTCGGCAGTTCATTCAAGCAAGCTATAAAAAAACTTCTAATTTTTCAATACAGTCTCTCAAGCCAATCTCTCAAACTCCTCAGGCAAGTCCTTCAAGCTTATACAATTCAATAGCATTCTGATGCAAAATGCGGGCGCCGATTTCTTCTGCTTCTCGTTGTGTAATAAGACCACCATTGATCATTTCAAACAAACAATGAGAAAGTCCTCTCTTCCAGGCGAGTGCTCCATACCAGTGGCTTTCGGGGCAGCTGTGTCCATCGGTGCCTGCAAGTATTTTGGACGCCGGCGCAAGTGAAAGTCCTTCGCCCACAAGTCTGGCGCTTCGTGAGGACGCAAGTGATATAGATAGTGAAAGATCCATGTAAACGTTGTTGTAGAGTGAGCACATGAATGCGCCTTCTCTTACGTAAGGATAGCAGTGGAGCAAAACAAAAGTCGTTCTGGCAAATCTTTTTTTGCGGAAAAGATCTTGCATCAATGCAGGATTACACTGGGTCAGGTTTGCATCGTCGTCGCCTATTCCGGAGTGTATCTGCACCGGTATATCTGCTTGCCCTGCAAGCTCGAAACTGTGCAAAAGCATATAGTGATACAGATCGCTTTTTTCGATTCTAAATGATTTTGCTTTTGCCAGGCTTTTCTTTACTTTATCGAAGTCTGTTTTTGCTTCGGCTTCCGTGGGATTCAAGAGAGTAAGCCCGCCCCTGTAGCCGCATATGGTTTTGAGTGCCGTAGGAGGTCGCTTATTTTTTTGCAGCAGTTTTTTTGAAAATAGCTGTTTGAGTTCCGACAGTGTATCGGCTTCTCTTACGCATTCCTCAAGAATCGGCTCGATTCTTTTGCAGTGAAAAATGGGCCTTCCCGAAACGGAAGCAAGGTCTTTAATGCTCACCATCTTTTCAGAGTTGAATCCGTCGTCAATTATCAGAGCGCCAATTGAAACATAGTCCCAGAGCAACTGCACATACTCGTCAGCAGGTTGATTCGAGCGAAATGCCAGGAACTCCTGTTCGGATCTTACATTGAAAATCCGCTGCAGTTGATCCAGTAGATCAATATAATGAATCGCTCGTGGAATGTGCTTTTGTAAAATACCCAGACTGCGGCTTTCGCTGAAGCACTGGCGAAAACCTATTTCATCAAGCTCTCTGTGATCTTTCAAAAGTGAATGAGCATGATTGTCTATGATTACGAATTTCTCTATGTCGAAGCTCATGTTTACAACTGCCGGTCAGAACTTAAAGAAGTGAGCTTTGATTTCATCTTGCGCGGAAACTTTTGAAAAGTACGCATCTTCAGATGATTTTACTTTGAGATAAACGCGAGAGAATTCGTCGCCGAGTGCTTCAATCATTGTTTGGTCCATCAAGAGTTTTTTCAATGCTTCTTTAAGTGTTTGAGGAAGGCGCTCCACTTTTTTCTCGGCGGCTTCCGTGGCTGTAAGGGTGCTTGGATCGACCGTCACCGGGTCCGGTGGCGTCATCTTTCGCTTAACTCCGTCCATACCGGCGGCAATTATAACTGCAAGTGCAAGATATGGGTTGCAGCTCGAGTCTACGCATTTGATTTCAATATTTGCAGATTCTATTTCGTTGTCCCAGTATAGCGATGGAACTCTTACTGCTGCCTCGCGATTCTCAAAACCCCAGCAAGTGTATGCCGAACTCCATGATTTCGGGCGAAGGCGTCTATATGAATTGACGCTCGGGCAGGTTACGGCCACGATCGCGGGCAAGTGGCGCAAAATTCCCGCTACAAAACAAACGCCCAGGTTGCTCAAACCTGTGTCTGAGTAAAAAAGATTTGTATTAGTATCCGTATCCCATGCAGAAATATGCAGATGGCAGCCGTTACCCGGCATTTCTTCTCCTGGCTTCGGAGCAAGGCTCGTAAGCATTCCCATTGAAGTGGATACGCCTCTTAGAGTTTCCCTGTAAATGATATTGTTGTCTGCGGCTTCCAGGGCCGGAGCATGCTTGATACTCAGCTCATGCTGACCATGACCCAGCTCCGGATAATATTGTTCGGTTTCAAGCCCCTGGGCTGAAAGCGCGCTTACAAAGGCTTCTATAAACGGAGCGGCCCGGTTCATGCCATCGGTGGCAAAGCAGTTGCTTGCGTCAACAGGTAAAATTTCGCCATTCTCTTGCTTTCTGCCCAGAAAAAACTCGGGTTCGAAAGCTGCTTCAAATCTGATACCCAGCTCTTTGTAAGTATCTATCTGTCTTTTCAATATCGCGCGCGGGCAGAGAACCCATGGGCTTTTATCAAGTTCGAGCATGTCGCAAAGCACAAGCGCCTGATTGGGCAAATAAGGCAGAACCCTGAAAGTATTCAGATCCGGAATCAGTCTTACTTCGCCTGTTGCTCCGTAACCGGTTTCGGTTTGCATCTCGTCCACCTGGTTCATTGCCATCATGCCCTTTACAAGGCCGATTCCGGAATGGATGCGAGATTTGATTCCGCTTTTGAAACTAGACTTTCCGCGGATAACGCTTGAAGTGTCACAGTAGAGAAAGCGCAAAAGTTGAAGGTTTTGCTTTTCAACAAGAGCAAGTATTGATTCTAAGTCCATCTTGTCCTTTCCGGTTATTTTTCGGCACCGAAGCCTATGGTGAAATAAATTGTGACCGCAAACATTAACAGACATATCCCCATTGAAACCTTGGCAAGGGACCAGAGCAGCAAGCTCAGCCACTCAGGCAGGAAATGCTGGATAAGGCCAATGAAAAGCGGCAGCAGAAAAAAACTTGCAATCGCGCCTACAATAGTACTTATCCAGCCCCATTTTCTAAGCAGCATTTCGTCTGTCGTGTTTTCGAGATACTCAAGCCGTGCAAGGTCTCCGCGGGCAGTTTCAGCTTCACGCTGGCGCAGGACTTTTGCCACTTCTTTCAAGTATTCTTTGCCCGAGAATCTCTTGTCCAAAAAATTGCTTCCTCCAAGCATTAAATACCCAGAGCTTATTCAGTCAGAGCAGAATTATCTGGCCGGATTCGGGGTACTAATATATAGATATAAGCTTAGAGCCTGTTGGCATCAAAGCACCGGCAAGCGGAGTGAGCCTGAAGAGGCCATAATAATATCGGTACTAAAGAAACCGGAGATTGAATAATGAGCATCAAGCTTAGCAAATCGAATACACCCTTTTGTCTTGCAGTTGCATTGCTTGGTCTGAGCCCCTGTTTTGCAGATGATGAAGGACCGGCGCCGGGTCCGGCACTCGAGGCAAGGCAGAAGCTGTTTGAGCGAATTCAGCAGGCCAAAGCCCAGGGAATCGGCATCGGCGGCTATTTGCAAGCTTTTCGTGCCATGGAAGCTCAGGTTAAGGGCGGGGACTCTGACGACAAGATCAACTCGAGAGTGGAATCGATTCACAAGGCAGTTAGTGACCAGATCGACAGGGCAAAAGTACTAAAAACACAAAGACCGATTCCGCCACAAGGCTCTCAGATTACAGGTTCCGACCCGATAGCCCAACCCGGGCCCGGACCGGGCTCAGCCAAGCCGGTTGCAGCTTCAGGTGAACCGGGAGCCCCGGGGGGACTCCCTGGGGCGGGTGAACTTCCGGGTGGTCTCAAAAGCAAACTGGACGCTCTGCCTGACAGCATTAAAGACCGCCTTATGAACGACCCCAATATTATTGAAAAAATCAAGGCCAGAGCAGGTGGTGGCGGGCAAAAGTAAGAGAAGCGCCCGCACTATGGTAATCAAGGCAGAAGTGCCTGACATCTTTGAGCCGGTTTGGATTAATTGGCCTGCGGGAAAAATGTAAGCAGGGGCAATTGCCATAAACCGCAGGCAATTTTCTCCTTCAGGCAGACAAAACTAAGCAAGAAGAGAGCGTTCAATATGAAGCCCTCAAAAATTTTGCGAGTTTACCTCGGATCAAGCTGTGTAGTCGGCTTGCTCCTGACTCTTTTAACGGTATTTTTCTTGAAGTCGGGGGAGATTGAGCTTAATGCCGCCCTGATTCTGCCTGTTTGCTGGAACGTGTTGTTTATGTTGATACTACCGCTGGTGCTTGACTGGAGTGAGCAGAAGTATTTGAATGCGCGTTTCTTGCAGCTTGAAGAAGTGGCTGAGAACAATCCGGAGTTGAAAGCCTGCCTGGAGCAACAATGCCGTAAACTGTCTGTATCGAACATCAAACTTGCTGTTGTAGACAGCAATGGCGAGGAAACTTTTAGTTACGGATTGCTGCGTTATAATCCGCGTGTGATAGTTTCAAAGAAAATGCTTTCGACCGACGAAAAATCAAGAGCAATTCCAAGTATTGAAAGTGAACTGAACCGATTTGCCCGGCAGGAAACCAGTCTCTATTTCCTGGCTTTCACTTTTGCGCAACTGGCGCTTCAACAGATTGTTTTCCGACTGTTCTGAAATCTAGAGTTCGATCCTGAAGGCTGGAGTTTGCTTCGGACTTCGGCTTCGGGCTTCGGCTTCGGGCTTCTGCTTCGGCTTCGGGCTTCTGCTTCGGGCTTCGGCTTCGGGCTTCTGCTTCGGGCTTCGACTTCTGCTTCGGACTTCTGCTTCGGGCTTCTGCTTCGGACTTCGGCTTCGGCTTCGGGCTTCTGCTTCGGGCTTCTGCTTCGGGCTTCTGCTTCTGCTTCGGGCTTCGGCTTCGGGCTTCTG